>CADCTW010000027.1 GCA_902805735.1 uncultured Gemmatimonadota bacterium
GGGGGGGGGGGGGGGGGGGCCGGGGGGGGCCAAAAGGGGGGGGGGGGGGGGGGGGCGGGGGATGGCCCGGTGCGCGCCAAAAGGCGGGGGGGTGGGGCGGGCGGGGATGGACCGGTGCGCGCCCCAACACCGGGGGTTGAAACCCCCGGCTGGAGCTACGCGAAGCCCGCTGAAGCGGGCTCGGGCGCTGAGGGTTGCGAGCCCGCTTCAGCGGGTGTCGCGCCGTTTCAGCGCGCGTTTCCAATGCGTCCCAGGAGGAGGGTCGTGAGCGCCGCTCCCGCACGGCGTGATTGGGGGGTCGGCGTGCTGCCCTCGCGGCGCTTCCTGGCGCTGCTGGCGGCGGCGGCGCTCCTGTTCCCGCTGAGCAGCGCGGCGGCGATCGCGGTGGATGCGCTGCTGATCGTGCTGTTCGCGGCGGATGCCATGCTGGCGCCGCGGGCGCTGCGCGTGGAGCGGCGGGCGCCGCGGCGCGTGTCGCTGGGAGCGGAGGGCGAGGTCGCGCTGGCCGTGCACAACACCGGCACGCGCGGCGTACGCCTGCAGATCACGGACGACCTCCCAGCCATCCTGGTGCGCGTGGGCGGGGACGTGCGCGAGATGGCGGTAGGGGCGGGGCGCGAGGAGCGGGTGGCGTACCGCTTCCGCGCCGACCGGCGCGGCGACGCGGAGATCGGCGACGTGCACCTGCGCGTGGCGGGGCCGCTGGGGCTGGCCTGGCGTCAGCGGCGCGTGCCGAAGGCGGACGGCATCCGCGTGCAGCCCGGGGTGGCCGAGCTGCGCCGCTACCGCCTGCTGGGCCTCCACAACCGCTTGCGCGACGCGGGGTTCCGCGCCGTCCGCCAGCGCGGCGAGGGCGGCTCGTTCGAGAGCCTGCGCGAGTACGTGCGCGGCGACGACCCGCGCACCATGGATTGGAAGGCGAGCGCCCGCCGCGGCCAGATGATCGTCCGCCAGTTCCAGGTGGAGCGCCGGCAGAACGTGATGATCGCCATCGACGCCGGCCGGCTGATGACGCAGAAGATCGGCGGACAGGAGCGGCTGGACTACGCCCTGACGGCCGCCCTCCTGCTGGCCGACGTGGCGGGGCTGCACGGGGACCTGGTGGGCCTGCTGGTCTTCTCCGACCGGGTGACCCACTACCTGCCGCCCTCCAGGGCCTCGCTCTCGCGCATGGCCGACGCGCTGGGCGAGGTGCACGCCAAGATGGTGGAGCCCAACTACCCGGCGGCCTTCACCTACCTGGCGCACCAGCTTCGCCGCCGCTCGCTGCTGGTGATGTTCACGGACATCATCGACGCCCGCGCCTCCTCCGCGCTGGTGGCGCACCTGGGCCGCGCGGCCGAGCGCCATCTCCCCATCGCGGTGGCCATCCGCAACCCCGAGCTGGAAGCCGCCGCTGCGCTGGACGCCGCCGACGAGGCCGACGTCTTCCGCCGCGCCGCCGCCGAAGAGCTCCTCCAGGCCCGCGCCGCCGCCCTCGCCTCCATGCAGCGCACCGGCGTCCTCGTCGCCGACACCCGCCCTACCGACGCCGTGCCGGCCGTGGTGAACCGCTACCTGGACGTGAAGCGCCGGGGACTGCTGTAATAGGCCCTCACCCGGCAGCTTACAGCTGCCACCCTCTCCCACAAACAGCGTGGGAGAGGGGACTACTTCGCGGGCGGCCAGCAGGTGCCGAGCGCGCTGAAAGGCCTTCACCCCCCGGCCCCCTCTCCCGCATGCGGGAGAGGGGGCGCATCTTCTGTGTCTGCCGGCAACCAGTTTTTTGTCTCGCCTGGGGCAGCGCAGACCGCTCGGTCGCGCACATACGGCGTGGAAATCGCCCCCCTCTCCCAGCTGTTTGGGAGAGGGGGGTCGGGGGGGTGAGGGCCTTCCGCGCTCAGGCCGCCGGCTTGCGCGCTCTGCGCTCCTCGCGGTCGCCGCGCCGGTCGCGCTCCTTGCGAGGGACGAGCTCGGGCAGTGCCGCGACCACCTCCGGCGCCTCGGGCTCTTCAGGCGGGGAAAGCTGGTGATCGACGTCGATCACCTCGTCGGCCATGCCGCGGCGGTGGGGGTCGGCGATCCAGGCGGCGACGCCCTGCATGAACTTCCACACGCCGCCGCCCGTGGGGCGCTGGTACGTGGGGGAGTGCGGGTCCGTGCCCATGCGGTGGAAGAGCTGCGTGAGCCACTCCGGGCCGTGGCCGCCCACCTCCATCTCCGGCAGCCAGTTCTCCAGCTCGCCGGTGGGGACCACGAAGAGGCCGTATTCGGCCAGCCCAGCCAGCAGCGCGTTTGCCTGCAGGCGCGCCTCGCGCGGGAGCGTGTAGATGCCGCCCGCCTTGTAGTCGTCGTTCTTCATCTCCTGGTGGAGGCGCTTGCGGCGCTCCTCCCACGGCTCCCAGAACACGGCGGGAACGAAGACGGCGCGCATCAGCTCGCGGAAGTCGTCCTTCCCCTTGAAGATGTCCAGGTCCACCACGGCCACGGCGGGCACGCCCATCTCGCGCAGGGGGCGCACGATGCGGCGGATGGTCTGCTTGTTCTGCGCGTTCAGGAAGAGGCACCCGTCCGCCCCGCGGGCGCGCGCGCCCAGCAGCCGCTCGTTGATCTCCGCGTAGAACA
Organism: uncultured Gemmatimonadota bacterium; assembly: GCA_902805735.1. Taxonomy (GTDB): domain Bacteria; phylum Gemmatimonadota; class Gemmatimonadetes; order Longimicrobiales; family Longimicrobiaceae; genus Longimicrobium. The sequence continues at coordinate 2,605 of CADCTW010000027.1, forward strand.
CGCGGTCCGCGTCCGCCTCGCACACGATGGCGCCCTCGTGGAAGAGCGCCCCCAGCACCCCCGTGGAGCGGAGGAGCGGGTCGCGCATCATCGTTTCCAGCTTGTCCGCGGAGAGCAGGCGCGCGGTGGGGAGCCCGTCGCGCCAGGTGAGGCGCACGATGTTCACCCGCTTGCCGCTCTGGATGCACCCCATCACGAACTCGGGGGAGTGCGTGGAGGCCAGGAGGTTGGCCTCGCGCTCCGCCGCCAGCTCGGTGAGGCGCTTGCCCAGCTTGCGGATGAGCGGGGGATGGAGGAACGCCTCCGGCTCGTCCACCAGCATCAGCCGGTAGTCGGCGCTCATCACGGCGGCGGTGAGGCCGGTGAAGGCGCGCACCCCGTCGCTCAGCCCCGCGATGTCGTGGGCGCGCCCGTGGAAGGCGCGCGCGCGGTCGTCCAGCGCCTGCTCCTCGGCAAGGTCCAGCGGCGGGCGCTCGGACATGCGGATGCGGAGGTGCGGGACGCCCGTGGGGTCGATGGTGAAATGCAGCCCCAGCGCGTCCGCCGTGATCTCGCGGATGCGCTCGCGCGCCGCGTGGTCGCGGAAGAGCACGGCCAGGTGGTTGGCCTGCACCCCGCCCGCGGGTCGCGGCTGGGTGAGGGCCAGCCGCGTCTGCCCGTCCAGCCTGAGCGCGAAGAGCGACAGGAAGTCGCGGCACACCAGCCGGAACTCCTCCCCCGTCAGCACCTCCTGCTCCACCGCCGCCCGCAGCGCGGCGAGGTCCACCAGGTGCTCGCGGGGGGGCTCCGTCACGTCGGTGGCGCGCTTCCCCACTCCGTCGCCCAGCGCCGTGAGCCGCTGCACGCGCACGGTGCCATCGGGGAGCGGCTCGCCGTCCACCTCCCGCGAGCGCACCATCCGCTCCACGATCTCGGGCCTGGGGAGGCGGGGGAGGATGGAGCGCACCATGTGCAGCAGCGAGGGGTCGCCGCTCTCGATCAGCGACTCCAGCTCGCGCAGCGCCAGGCTCTTGCCGGAGTTGTTGGGGCCGACGAACACCGTCATGGGCCCGGGCGCGAACGACAGCGGGGGCTCGCCGGGAGTGGCGCCGAAGCGTAGTGTGAGGTTGCGCAGCATCGCCGATGGGGTACCGTGGACGGCCTGCCGGGACGACCCCCACATTTGCGAGAAGCGAGCCAGTGGCGAAGCAACGTGAAGGGGGCTCACACAGAGACACAGAGACACAGAGGGTGGTTATCTCACGGATCTGCGCACGGTTCCCGTGACCGCGGCGCGCAACGGGCCGATCTTCCGGTTCTCGCGGCTGGGGTTCACCCGGTTGGTGAGGAGGATGATGAAGAGGGCCTGATCGGGGTACATCCAGATGGAGGTGCCGGTGTAGCCCATGTGGCCGAAGACGCGGCCGGGGCGGGTGTCCCAGCCGAGCGCGCGGGTGGATGCGCCGGGTTGGGGCGTGGTCCAGCGGGCGATGGTCTCGGGGCGCAGCAGGCGGACGCCGCCATGCTCGCCGCCCTTCAGCATCATCGCGGCGAACACGGCCAGGTCGCGCGCGCTGGAGAAGAGCCCCGCGTGGCCGGCCACCCCTCCCAGCGCCCACGCGTTCTCGTCGTGTACCTCGCCCCACAGCTTGCCGCCGCGGAACTCCTGGATCTCGGTGGGGGCGATGCGCGGGCGGAGCGTTGCCGCGGGGTTGTAGCGCGTGTCCCGCATCCCCAGCGGCGCGAAGATGTGCTCGCCCGCCCAGCGGTCGAGCGGCTGGCCGGTGATGCGCTCGATCACGAACTGCAGCGCCACCATGTTCCAGTCGTCGTAGACGCTGCGGGCGCCCGGGGCGCGGGCCAGCGGCTTGGAGGCGATGTGCCTCAGGTACTCCTCGCGCCCCTTCGCCTCGCGGTAGAGATGGTGGTTGGAACGGATCCCGCTGGTGTGCGTGAGGAGCATCCGCGGGGTGATGCGCGCGTCCATGCCCGGCAGGTAGCGCGCGACCGGACGGTCCAGGTCGAGCTGCCCGCGCTCCGCCAGCATCATCGCCGCCGTGGTCGTCGCCACCACCTTGGTGAGGGATGCGAGGTCGTACAGCGTGCTGTCCGTGACCGCCGGCGCGCCCGCCGCCCAGTCCGTGCGCCCGTACCCCCGGCTCACCACCACGCGGCCGTTCCGCCCCACCGCGATGGCTCCGCCCGGCGCGGCCCCATTCGCGATGGCCGCCTCCATGACGGCCTCCAGTTCCGGCACTAGCCGCTCGCTGATCCCCACCTCACCGGGCGAGGCCGGGCGCGGCGGCGCGGGTGCGGCGGGAGGCGCGGCGGGTATCCGACGCGCCGGCACCTGTGCCTCGCCTTTGGGCTCGGGCGGCGAGGAGCAAGCCGCCAGCACGGCGAGCGCGCAGACGGCCCTCCGTGTCGCCGTGCCTCTGGGTGAGCCCCGTCGTTCGATTCTCATCCCACAAACCTACACGATCATGCGCGCATCCGGCATCATCCTGCTCCTCGCGCTCTCCGCGTGCGCACGCCCGCCGCGCGCGGAGACGTTCCGGCCGGCGGACACCGGGGAGCTCACGCGCCTCCACGACCGCTACCGTGTCCCCGCGATCGCCAGGCGCGAGTTCACGCACGTGGAGCTGTGGAGCGCGCTGGGGCCGGTGGTGGACGCGGCGGGCGGGCCGGAGCGCGACGAGGCCGGCCGCTCGGCCGAGGGGCGGCCCATCTACCGGATAAGATACGGAAGCGGCCCCACCAGGGTCCTGCTCTGGTCGCAGATGCACGGCAACGAGTCCACGGCCACGATGGCGCTCGCCGACGTGTTCCGCTTCCTCGCCGAAGCGCCGGACGACCCGCGCGCCCGCCGGCTCGCGGAGAGGCTGACCATCGAAGCCGTGCCCATGCTGAACCCGGACGGCGCCGAGCGCTTCCAGCGGCGCAACGCCATGGCGATCGACATCAACCGCGACGCGCGCGCCCTCTCCACCCCCGAAGCCCGCATCCTGCGCGGGATGCAGCAGCGGTTCCGCCCCGACTTCGGCTTCAACCTCCACGACCAGGACGTGCGCGCGCGCGTGGGGAGCAGCGACCGGCTCGCGGCCATCGCGCTGCTCGCGCCGCCGTTCAGCCCGGGGCGCGAGGACAACGCGGTGCGGCTTCGCGCAAAGCGCGTCGCGGCGGTGGTGCGCGGGGCCGCCGAGCCGCTCGTCGCCGGCCACATCACCCGCTACGACGACACCTACAACCCGCGCGCCTTCGGCGACCTGATGCAGAGCTGGGGGACGAGCACCGTGCTGATCGAGTCCGGCGGCTGGCGCGACGATCCGGAGAAGCAGCACCTGCGGCGCGTCAACTTCGTGGCGCTCCTCACGGCCCTGGACGCCATCGCCACGGGCGCCTACGTGTCCGCCGATCCCGCCTCGTACGAGACGCTCCCCGAGAACGGCCGTCCGGTCAACGACCTGCTGGTGCGCGGGCCGATGGTCGTGGTGCCGGGCCTGGAGCCCTACCGCGCCGACGTGATGGTCCAGTTCGCCGACGCGCTGGCGAAGCGCGGCGCGCGCGTGGCCGAGGTGGGCGACCTGGCCGACGCCGCCGCCCGCGACACCGTGGAGGCGGCCGGCCTCTTCCTCCACGCCCCGCAGCCCCTGGCGGTGGACCGTCCCGCCGCGTTCGTGCTGCGCCGCGGCCGCGACACCGCGAGCGCGGCCGTGTGGAGGATGGACGCGAACTGAGGGCGCCGCACCGCGCTCCATCGCGTGCAGGTGGGGCGAGCCGCTCGCCCGGGCCGGCTTCGTCTATCCCTGCAGCCGCCTCCAACGCTTCTCGATGGCGCCCTCGAGTGCGGCGCACGCATCACGCGCAACCCGCAAGGCACTCAGCGCATCATCCCGCGTGGGCTGCCTGGAGCGAAGGGGATTGCGGGGAGGATAGCGGTAGATCACCGCGTACGGGGGCAACTGCGACGCCGACGCGACCGCGTCCGCGGTGGTTCTGTCCAGCCGGCGAAGCTGTTCGATCAACTTTCCGAGGTTGTGCTGGTCCTCTGGCTCGACGCCGTACGTGGTAAGCAACCCCTTGAGCAGCTTCTCGACGGCCTGCTGTGCGTGGAAGCCGATCTTTCCGGGTCCGGGAAGGGAGGCGTTCACCGCGCCCGCCTCCGCCCAGGCCAGATCCTCAAGCCCCAGCTCGACCCACTGCTTCACGACGAGGATCTGGACTTCGGAAGGGCTGGTCATACAGGGAGATGCCCCTTGTGGACGCCGGATAAGGAAGAGTTCCGGGAACGGTTCGGCACTCCTCGAACTCGGCCTCCCCGAACACCTGTAGATCGACATGCCAGGGAGACACGTCGAATAGGCCGGTCAGACGCATACTCTCGGCGACCCAGTCCTCCACCGGGTCTTCCATGACCACGAGGATGTCGTAGTCGCTCGTGCGCCGAGCTTTCCCGGCAGCCCGCGAGCCGTGGAGGATCACTTTGAGCACGCGATCCCCGGAAGCCGACAGCACTCTGCGGGCGATCTCCCGGGCGATCTGCAGATCTTGTTCAGCTACCATGTGCGCGCTCCGGGTGCGATGATCGGTATCATACCCACGGTGTGCGAGTGAGTTCAAGCCCCAAACTTCCCTTGTCCGTGTCTCTGTGTCTCTGTGTGAGGCTGCAGTTCCTCACGGTACGGAGGGTGCAAGCCCCCCGCGCTCCCGGCCCTCCGGACACACTGGAGGGCCGGGCTCCACTTTATTGCGGGTCCGCGCCAGTGAAGGAACGCACCACCCATCGCACGCTCGTCTTCAGCGGTCTCCTGCTGGCGATGTTCATGTCGGCCATCGAGGGGACCATCGTCGCCACCGCCATGCCCAGCATCGCCGCGGAGCTGGGCGGCTTCTCCCTCTACAGCTGGGTCTTTTCGTCGTACCTGCTGATGCAGGCCATCGCCATCCCCATCTTCGGCAAGCTCTCCGACCTGGTGGGGCGCAAGCCGGTGTTCATCGGCGGCGTGGTGGTGCTGCTGGCGGGGTCGGTGCTGTGCGGCTTCGCGAAGTCGATGACGGCGCTGGTGGGCTACCGGTTCCTGCAGGGGCTGGGTGCGGGCGCGGTGCAGCCCATCACCACCACCCTGGCCGGCGACCTGTACACGCTGGAAGAGCGCGGGCGCGTCCAGGGCTACATCTCCAGCGTGTGGGGGATCTCGTCCATCGTGGGGCCGCTGGCGGGCGGGCTGCTGGTGCACAGCATCGGCTGGCCCTGGATCTTCTGGGTCAACGTGCCGCTGGGGATCGCCTCCATCGCCATCGTCGCGCTCTACCTGCACGAGGGGCTGGAGGTGCAGAAGCGCAGTATCGACTACCCGGGCGCGCTCCTCCTGCTGGCGGGCGTGGGGTCGCTGATGCTGGGGCTGACGCAGGCCAGCGCGTGGGGGCTGGCGGCGGTGGCGCCGCTCTTCGCGGTGTTCGGCCTCGCCTTCTTCCTCTTCATCCGCCACGAGCGCCGCGCGCCCGACCCGCTGATGCAGATGGAGCTGTGGGGGAACGGCCTGATCCGCTACGGCAACATCGCCACCTTGCTCTCGGGGATCATGCTGATCGGCATCGTCACCTTCCTGCCGACCTTCGTGCAGGGGGTGCTGGGCGGATCGGCCCTGATGGCGGGGTTCGCGCTCTCGGCGATGACGCTGGGGTGGCCGATCGCGGCGTTCGTGGGCGGGCGGCGCATCATCACCACGGGGGTGCTGCGGCTGGCGAGGACCGGCGGGGCGTGCGTGCTGGCGGGATCGCTGCTGATCGCGCTGCTGGCGGACCTGGGCGCGGTGCCGGCGGGGATCGGGTCGTTCGTGATGGGGGTGGGATTGGGGCTCCTCACCAGCACCACGCTGGTGGCCATCCAGAGCAGCGTCCCCTGGAACCAGCGCGGCGTGGCCACCGCGTCCAACATGCTGATGCGCATCCTGGGGAACGCGCTGGGCGCCGCCCTCTTCGGCGGCCTGCTGAACCTGATGATGGTCCGCTACATCCGCCGCGAGGGCCTGGAGGGCCGCGTTTCCCTGGACAGCATCCAGGGCCTCATGGGCGAGCATGGCCCCGGCCTCGGCGCCGAGGTGCTGGGCCTCCTCCGCGACGGCCTGTCGCAGAGCCTCCACGTCGTCTTCTGGGGCATCGCCCTCCTCGGCGTCGTCACCCTCGCCGCCGCCTGGCGCATCCCGGAGATGGAGCGGGCGGCGGAAGACTGATCTCACACAGAGACACAGAGGCACAGAGATCGGTTTTTCTCTGTGCCTCTGTGTCTCTGTGTGCCCCCGCTGTTCACCCCAGCGCCGCCCTGAACGCCTCCAGGTCGGGAGCGATCTGCTCCGCGTGGCCGGGGCGGTCCAGGAGCCGCGCGAGATCGGGGGGGACGGGGACCTCGCGGCCGATGAGCGGCTCGACGACGGCCTCGAACTTGGCCGGATGGGCCGTGGCGACGACGATCCAGTGCGGCGCGTCCAGCCGCTCGCGCACGGCCACGGCGACGGCGGTGTGCGGGTCCCAGACCTCGCCCCACGCGGCGGGGCCGTCGCGGATCACGCGGCGAATCTCGCCGTCGTCCACGCGGAAGGCGCGGAGGGCGTCGCGGGTGCGGGCCTCGCCGCCGAACAGGTGCACCACGCGCTCCATGTTGCTCGCGCTCCCCACGTCCATGGCGGTGGCCAGGGTGGCGAGGGTGGGGTGGGGCGTCCAGGGGGAGCCGCCGAAGAAGGCGGTGACGGCGGGGTTGGCGTTGGTGGCCAGCACCACCTCGCGCACCGGGAGCCCGCAGCGGCGCGCCCACAGCGCGGCGGCGGCGTTTCCCAGGTTGCCCGTGGGGATCACGAAGCCGGGGTCCGTGCCGTGGCGGGCTCGGTACGCGAGCGACGCCCACGCGTAGTAGGCCATCTGCGGGAGCAGGCGGCCCACGTTGATGCTGTTGGCGGACGAAAGGCGGCGCCGGGCGCGCAGGGCGGGATCGGCCATGGCGCCCTTGACCAGGCGCTGGCAGGCGTCGAAGTCGCCGCGCACGGCGAAAGCGCGCACGTTGCCGCCCCACGCCGTGAGCTGCTTCTCCTGCCGCGGCGACACCATCCCCGCCGGGAAGAGCACGGCCACCTCCACCCCCGGCCGCCCGTGGAACGCCGCCGCCACCGCCCCCCCCGTGTCCCCCGACGTGGCGACCAGCAGGGTGAGCGGGCGCGGGTCGGCTTCGGCGATGCGCGACATGCAGGCGGCCAGGAAGCGCGCCCCCACGTCCTTGAACGCCGCCGTGGGCCCGTGGAAAAGCTCCAGCACGGCGGTGCTCCCCCGCAGCTCCTTGAGCGGCACGGGGAAGCTGAACGCTTCCGCGCAGATGTCGTCCAGCGCCGGAGCCAGCTCGTCGCCCGCGAAGAAGGGGGCGAGCAGCCGCGCCGCCACCTCGGCGAGAGACTCGGCCCCCGCGAAGTGCGCCTCGTCCAGCTCCGGGAACTCCTCGGGGACGTAGAGGCCGCCGTCGGGCGCGAGCCCGCGCGCGATCGCCTGCGCCAGGGTGGCGGAGTGGCCGGCGTCGCGCGTGCTCGTGTATCTCACGAAAGCTCCTCCACGCGGGCGCCGGGCCCGTCCACACGGCTCACCCATCCCTGGGCGGGGATGCCGTGGCGCGCGAAGGCGGCCACCATCACGCCGCGGGTCGCCTCCGCCGCCTCGTCGCCATCGCACCAGGCGAAGATGGCGGGGCCGCCGCCGGAGATGGAGCATCCCAGCGCGCCCGCCGCCCGCGCCGCGCCCTGCACGTCCGCGAAGCCGGGGATCAGCGCGGCGCGATGGGGCTCCACCAGCACGTCGTTCATCGAGCGCGCCACCAGCGCCAGGTCGCCGGTGCAGCACCCGGCCACCACGCCCGCCAGGTTCGCGGTCTGCTCGATCACGGTGGGGAGCGGGAAGGAGGATGGAAGCACGCCGCGCGAGGTGCGCGTGTCCAGCCGCATGCGCGGGAGCGCGACGGCGCAGCGCAGCGACGGCGGCACGGGAAGCCGCACCACGTCCGCCGGCTCTGCCGAGCGCACCAGCACCAGCCCGCCGAAGAGCGACGGCGCCACGTTGTCGCCATGCGCCGCACCGCTCGCCACCGCCTCGCCCGCCAGCGCGTATCGGAAGAGCTCCCGCGCCTCCAGCGGCTCGGGGAGGAGCGCGTTCATCGCCACCACCCCCGCCACCGCCGACGCGGCCGACCCGCCCACCCCGGAGCCCAGCGGAATCCCCTTGGCCACGTGGACCTCCACGCCGAAGCCGGGCCGCACCTCGTCCAGCATCCTCATCATCCCCACCGTGGCGGTGTTGAGCGCCGGATCGGCGGGAACGCCATCCCCCGTGACCCCCAGCACGCCGGCCCCGTCGCGGCGCACCACCGTCACGCGGTCGCCCAGCGGCCCCACGGGATGCCCCAGGATGTCGAACCCCACCGCCAGGTTGGAGCTGCTGGCCGGTGCGAACGCCGTAGCGCGCTGTCTGATCATCCCCCCAATCTGACGGTTGACCGCCCGGCAAGCAAAGAGGCACGGAGATGAAGTTTCTCCGTGCCTCCGTGCCTCTGTGTGACCCCGCCGTTCAGCCGTTCGCGCTCGCCCACGGATCGCGCGTGAGCCAGTTGCGGTCGAGCGGCGAGAAGAGGAAGACCAGGCTGCCGTTGGCGATCTGGGGGAGGAGCCAGTACGCCCGGTTCTGCTCCAGCGCGGGGCACCCCTCGCTGCGGCCGGCGCCCAGCCGGGTGACGTACGGCGCGCCGTGCACCACCACGCCCCGCTGCCGCGCCGTGCTGTTGAAGATCCCCGAAAGCCCGCTGAGCCGCACGCCGATGGAGCGGTAGCGGCTCCCGTTGTTGTGCCCCACGAACGAGTAGGTTTCCTGGGCCAGGAAGAGCCCCAGCGACGTGGCGTTGCTCCCGGGCTGGTTTGAGAACCACCGCGGCACACCCGAGCGCCACGGCTCGGACCCGCGCCCGTGCGCCACAGTGAAGGGCCCGTCCACCACGCGCAGCCTCTCCATGTCGAAGACGTAGCCTCGCGGCGTGCTGCTGTCCAGCCCGTAATCCACGAAGTACAGGAACGGCTTGCGCACCTTCTCCGGGTGCGCCGCGCGGTAGTTGTAGTACGCGCGGAAGGCGAGCCGAAGCGCGTCCGGATCGCTCTGCCGCCGCACGCTTCCGCGCAGCGCGGCGAGCGCGGCCTGGGCGCGTCCGGCCGCGGTGCCGCTCTCGATGCCCACGCCGCTGAGCACGGCGCGCGCGGCGGCCTGCACGAAGCGCGCGCCGTTGGGCAGCGTGTCGGTGGCGGAGCGTTCGAGGAGGGGCTGGGGAGTGTACGGGGTGTGCGGAACAGCGGGGGCGTCACCCGTGGAAAGGGTGGCGGCGGCCAACATCAGCAGGTCGAAACGCATTGCTCTCTGGATGGGGAGCGCGCAGGGCTGCGCAGCTCGGATGGGATGCCGAGGCGGTGTCGCGGGGCGGTCTGTCTGGGGTGTGAGCCGAATATGGGGGACGTTCGCGGAGCCTGCAAGGGGCTTGTCTAACACAGAGGCACAGAGGCACGGAGAAACCTTCATCTCCGTGCCTCTGTGTGTGCGCCGTATTACCCGGCTAACCGCCCATCTTCCCCATGGTCACCGGCTTGGGGACGCGGACCACGCTGGTCACGGTGGCGCGCACCACCCGCAGGCCGCTCTGGGCCGCCTCCGTCTCGCAGTTGGCGCCGACCGCCGCGAAGCCGACGAGCCCCGCGCCAATCACGATCGCGGCGGCCACCATCCACCCACTCGGCCTCTCAGGGAGCGTCTTCATCGGGTTCTCCGTACGGCGGATAGGAGTGCTGCGGCGACGCCCCGTACAAAAGCATCCCCCGTTCCACACCCCCCGCCCGGCTCAACCCGATGCGGCACAACACCCTGCGCCGCCCGGGCCATCCCGGGCACCGCGCGGCCCGTCCCGGTAATGGGACGAACGCGTGCCACAACCGGGCACCGGGACGAAGCCGTCTCTGTGCCTCTGTGGGTTGTGGGAACGTGTCCGCCACGAGTACACTGGATGGGTTCCCAACCGAACCAGGCCTGAATGAGCGATACGCTTTCGCCGCGACTCGACCGGACCGCGCTTTCCGTCGCCCCGCTCTTCGACAACTCCGACGAAGCGCGGTACTGGCGTGCGCGCACCGCGGCCGAACGCCTCCGCCACGTGGAGACTCTCCGCCGGATCAACTATGGCTACCGAGCTACCTAAGGACTCCAAAGCGTTCTTGAGCTTGCTCGGATCCAATGGCGATGAGTACCTGCTGATCGCCGGCTACGCAGTCGGGCACCACGGCTACCCGCGCGCAACGGGCGACATGGACCGGGGCCGGGTTCGGGGGGCCCGACTCACCGCCCGTCGCTCTTGACGGGGTTGCATACGCCTCCGGAAACGACACCTACGTTTACGCGCTGGATCTGGAGAGCGGCAAGACGCTGTGGAAGACATGCCCGGCGATGGGCGGCAGCGTGTACCATGCCGTCTGTGGCAACGCCGTCTTCAACAACTTCCAGGGCCTGGGAATCGTCGACCGTCGTAACGGCCAGTTGCTGGGACTCATGTTCGATGAAGACGAGCGAGTCACCTTCGGCTTCGCCGTGCACGACGGCCGGATCTTCTTTGTCACTCACAAGGCGATGTACGCGCTGAAGTCCCCCTGAGCCGGCCGGATCCGGCGTTCTGGGACGGTTCTCGGAACGCCGGATTCTGGCTACTCGCTCGCTCTTGCTGCGTTTCTACCTTTTACGCCGGATGCGGCCGATGTGGAAATCTCTGGGCTTTGCATTCATTCTCGCGGGACCGCTGCCGCTCTCCGCGCAGGTAGCGCCTACGGCAGCCAGCCACCCTGCGGCCGTGGTCCCAGCGTGTGAGGTACGGGCGCCGGAACGGAGTTGTCACCCGTCGCCGTGGGGCCATGAGACTGGCTCGGTGACAAGTCGCCCATGGCCTCCGCTCGGGACCTCGCAGCTGCATCATCAGATGACAGCCCCGACGAAAGTCACCGCCGCCCAGATCCCCCGGGCAGCGTGGCCGCTGGTGGGTTGTGGAGCGGGGGCTGCGATTTTCGCTGTCATCTCCGTCTTCTCGGACGCCAAGCTCTCGAGTGGAATGCTGTTGGGATGCGTGATCGGATTCGCGGCGAGTGCGGGAGCCAGCCAGAACGCGCGGCTTCGTTGAGCGGGGGTGGGGCCCAATGACGGCCTACATCACGACCTCCCAGACGGAGACCGCCACCGTCGCCTGTGAGACCCGATCGGCGTAGGTCGAGGAATCCAGCCGCTCACCGGCACCAGGTACCACACCGGCTCACCCGCCACCGCCTGCGCGAGACGTGGGAGCTGGGCATCGTCAAGTGCGGTCCCGAAGGCGCGCCAGGGTGAGCGTGGCGGGCATGTGGGGGTGCGGGAGCGTGCAGCGAGCCGGCGAGCCGAAAGGCTGCCGGACGGGACAGCTTGTGGAGCGGAAACGTAGTTCGTGTAGCGACCCGGCTGTACTGAACACAGAATACCGCTCGGCAGCCGCGAGCACGCTGCCCGCGGCTGCCGCTTGCACCTCACGCGCTCAACCGCCGCACCACCTATCTCGCCCCGTGCCGGTACACCATGAGGTGCACCCACTGATGCGGAGCTGCGTCCATCCGGGAGCGCTACGACTGGACAGGCTCATCCCGAGCCGTGCGCAGCAGCTCCGAGATCGCGGCCTTTAGAGTGGGAAGATCCTGTTCCAGCACGGTCCACACCCGTTCCAACCGGATATCCAGATAGCCGTGCGTCAGCACGTTGCGGAACCCGGAGAGCCCCTTCCAGTCCACCTGGGGCTGCGATGCCTTCAGGGGCTCGGCGTGCCGCTGCGTGGACTCCGCCATCACCTGCAGGTTCCGCAGCGTGGCGTCCTGCAGCGTCTCGGAGCCCATGAACGCGTCGCGCCCGCCATGTTGTGCTCCACTCGCCGGATGCACTCCGCGATGTGCTCCAGGTATACTCGGTTGTCGTACTTCATAGCGGGATCGCGTCGCGGAGGATGTAGGGACGCAGCAGGGGACGGAGTGCGGCTTCCTCCACCACGTCCACTCTGCGGCCGAGCAGCTCTTCCAGATCGGTGATGAGCCCACCCGGAAACCAGGCGCTGACCGGCTCTCGCACGTCGATCAGCAGATCCACGTCGCTCCCTGGCCCCGCTTCGCCGCGGGCCACGGAGCCGAACAATCGAAGGTTGACTGCTCCGTGCCGCGCGGCGATGGCGAGGATCTCCGTCCTTTTCTCGCGCAGCAGCCGCTCGATCGGGATGTTGGTCGTTTGCTGCATACGGCGACTCCGCCTGGCCGGGACGAATCGAAGGGGTGAGTGGCCGAGTGGGTGAGACGCAGCCGGGCGTCCAACCACAAGATCATGTCACGACAAGCGGGTGATCGATGCGCCGGGAGCCGAATCGCAGACACGTCTCGATGTCCTCCGCTTCGAGATCCGGCAGATGTCCAGCACCTGCTCACGCGTCTGTCCCGACGCGAGCAGATCGAGTACGTCGGTGACACGGATGCGCATGCCCCGGATGCAGGGGCGCCCTCCGCACTGCCGGGGGTTCGCCGTGATCCGCTCCATTAAGTTGCTCACGCGACTGCTCCGTGTTTACAGGGCTCGGGTGGAAGGTAATCGCGGCGCAAACGGCAGCCAAGCCGTTGTCCAGTCCCAGCGCCGCGCGACCACGACGGAATGCAGCCGCGGGCACACTGCCCGCGGCTGCCGATGCTCACGGGCTCAACCGCCGCACCACCTCCCTCCCCCCGCGCCGGTACACCGTCAGGCACACCAGCTCACCCGCCGGATCGAGCACCTCCCACCACCGCGTGTCCTCGCGCTTCCGCACCGTGTATCTCGGCTCCTCCCTCGCCTCGGTGGGAGCATCGCCCTTCTGCGCTTCAGCCATCGCCGCCGCCATCTCTCTTGACCCTCGACGCCCGGCAGGGATAGCTTAGGGACGCGGGTGGCCTTCGGGTCGTTCGCAAACCAAGGCTGTCGGGGTCTTCTTAGCGGATGAGACCGGCAGCCTTGCTTATCGCCCTGCTGTATATATCATAATCGACAGGCGGACGTCTGTCAACGTCAACATATACGGGCAATGGACTTCAAGACGGCCACTGATCGTGTGAGTGGTTGTATCAGCCACGCGGAGATCGCGGAGGCGGCCGGCGTGTCTATTCAGTCCATTCGTCAGGCGCGAATGGATCCAAGCAGCGCAAGCTACCGTTCACCCCCGGTGGATTGGCAGCAGGTGTTGATCGCGTTGATGCGAGCGCGCAGTGCGGAACTCAGCAGGTTGGCAGACGAAATGGAGCGCCTGTGATGTGTGGTCTCGTCCACGCGATTCCGAGAGAAAAACAACGTGTTTGACGCGATCGAGTTCCACATCGAGGGGACCTCAGCGGGCATATCTCCGAATTCCGGGTCGACTAGCCAGCCCGCGTATGTCGAGATCGCAGCGTGGCGCCGAAAGGCCGAATAGCCCCGCACCTGTTCAGAGGTGAACTTCAGAATCCAACTGCTTGAGTTTTTAGTAACATTCGAACGCTGTAGGGCACCCCAAGCAGATCCGATTGGGGAATCTTTCACACACACACGACCCACAACGGGGCCGACATGGCAGAAGAATCGTTGGACGGCAAGTTCCGCTACTCGGTAAGCTTGGTGACGCAAGGTAAACATCGGTTCTACACACTTACTATGCCCAGCAACGTTTTGGCGCATACGTGCTTTGTGACTACGCGTGACGAAGATCCTGCGCAGGGCTTCCAGCGGTTACTCGACAGGGACCGAGCTCAGCAGATCGCAGACTACATTGATGCTGGCTTAGGTACGATCCCCAATTCGATCGTCTTATCGGCTCAACACGAGGCAGACCTTCAGGTGATAGGCAAAGGCAAAACTTTGCAGTTCCAAAATTCACCCAAGGCTTTCCTCATTCTTGACGGGCAGCACCGGGTGTACGGGTTCTCGCTTGCACGCACCGCGCTGCGAGTTCCCGTGGTAATTTACAATGGGTTGAGCCGTCAAGATGAGTCACGGCTTTTCATTGACATCAACACGAAGCAACGTCCTGTTCCCAATGAGCTTCTACTCGATATCAAGAAGCTTGCTGAATACGAAACAAGTGACGAGCAGATGATGCGGGAAGTATTCGACTACTTCAACATGGAGTCAATGAGCCCGCTACTTGGCTTGATGAGCCCCACGGAACGTGCCGCTGGGAAAATCTCGCGCGTGACGTTCAATGCGGCTCTCAAGCCTCTGCTGCCCGGCGTAAAAGGAACCGATTCCGAGAAGGTGTATTCTGCACTTTCCGGGTACCTGACAGCGTTTATTCGCGGGTGCCGAGAACTCAGTGCGCCAGACGTTATCACGAACCCTACAGTTTTTCGGGCAGCCATGCTGTTGTTCCCAGAGGTGACGCAGAGGGTCCAGGACCGCTTTGGTCCCTCCTACCAAGCTGACCACTTTGATGATGTGCTCGGTCCAATGTTCACCAGAGTCAAGCTAAGCTGGTTGACGAGTCCCGGGCGATCCTATCGAGAGTTGTACGATTCGCTTTCGAAGTCACTGCGGACGAACTTCTCGTTATAATGCGCTCAATCGCGTGTGACGGTGTCCGGCCATTTTGGTTACCGGGAATCAATGAGGTAACCGCGCCCGTGCGCAGGGGCTTAGGTGTCTGGCTCACCGAGAAAAGCTTCCAGATGTACATGCCGGTGCAGCCGGGCTCGTTCGTGTTGAATGTTGCTGATCGTAAGCCTCTACTGTCGGCATTCGCTTACGATTGCTCTCGCATGGCGATGGCTTCTTTAGAGTCAATGCAGGGTGTCCAACCACATCCGACGTTCACACGGGCGACTGCGTGGCTGTTCGTTAGGGCCTATTACGCTGCCTTCTATGCGGCCCACGCGATTCTACGAATGATGGGCGTTAGCTACACTCAATTCGAACAGCCCCAAGTTGTAGCTGTTCGCGATATTGCTACCGTATTCGGGATGCTAAATGCGCAGAATATAGGTGGAGGTATGTATGAATGTATGTTTGATCCAGCCCGGAATGAGCTTCGATGTGACGTCGCCCGCACCGGGTCCGGGGGAACTCATGAAGTCATGTGGGTTGCGTTCGGAGATACATTGCGTAAACTCAGCAACGACGTATTGCTTGTAGAAACGCTGACAACCCGCGACCGCCAAGATCTGTCCAATCAGTTGAGCACGGTAGCTGGCGTGCTTAACCGGGGAGGAGGGAACTGGCTTTCGAAGTTCCGCAATGCGGTGAACTACCGTCACGAGTATGGGGCGTGGTTCCCCTATTCCGAATACCGTGGTGCCCCAGATCGCTTCTTCCAAGCTTCGACCAAGTGGACAGAAGATCCGATGCGACTGACAATCTGGACAGCGCCTGGGCGCGATATCCAAACCTTTATGGAAACCTGTGTCTGGATCGTCGCACTGTGTCGGGAGCTTGTCGAAGACATGGCGGACCGCTGCCCAGCTGGTCGTTCGTTTCACGACCACGGCTGCAGGGAGTTGTTGCGCCGCCTCTCACCGGTTTCAGGCGTGCCCATTACGGAATAGTGTGTCGCTTTGCCATTACTGCGCGTCTATACTCGTGGAAGCTGGCGATCCGCGGAACTTCTTTTCCACGGGGTCGCTCGCGCTGTGGCCAGATGCTCCCTACCCTCCGCCCGCGGGCCCTCGCTCAACTGGTTGCGGAGTCCGCGCCCCGTCGGCGCCACCGCAGCCAACCGGCCGCCTACAGCGTGACTGCCGCGCGGCGCTATGCCAGGAATTCGCGTCCATGGCGAAGTCGATGAAGAGCTCAGGAGCAAGCGCGACCAGAAGATGGGTGCGGGCGCGGGTGTCGTCCAGCAGGTCCCGGGTAGAGGTAGCCGCGCGCTCTGGGAAGTCGTGGATGCGCGCACGTCCGCGCGGAATCGGAGTCGGGCGTCGATGTGATCAGGAGGAGGAGGGGTGGCCGGCGCATTGCTGCCGGAGGGAGCTTGCAGCGATCCATGAGGCGCTGATCGCGTCGGATCGCTCGAGCGCCGCACGGTCCGAGCGACAGCCGCGCGCTATGCGGCGCGACTCGAGCAGCCGCTCCTGAAGATGACCGCGGGCTCGGATCCCCCGCCCCGTTCCTCCCGGCGCGGAGGGGGCCGAGCGTGCTCCAAGCGAACCACCCCACCGTGAAGAGCCAGAGGCCGTGGAGCACGACGCGCACCGGCTCCGGCGGATTGCGTCCACCAGCGGGATCGGCCGCCGTGCGGGTGAGCACCACGCGCGAGAGCTGCTCCGCGGTGAACCACCCTCAGGAGGACCGCCGCCCATACCATCCCGGACCGCCGGCGGGGCTAATGCCGTATCTCGCGCACGACGAAGCGCAACGGCAGCTCCCGAACCGCGCGCTGCACGGCCTTGCGCACAACCTCCAAGGGGACGCCGTCACGTTCGCCTCGGGGCAGCGGGTCCGCCTCATGCACCATAACCAAAAGCCCAGCTGATTGCGTTCAGAAGGGTTCTCGTTGGTGCCAGAACATTCTGATCCAAGAACGAGACACGAGCAGCTTTCATCGGCCCAAAGAGCACATCTGAATCGACGTGGTTCGGAATGGTGTTTGAAGCGAGCCATCCTTGAACATCCGCTTCGTATGCTAGTATCCACATCGTGTCGTGCAGACTCTCTTGAGTCAACATCTTCTGCCATTCCGTAAACACTACGGTCGAATCGATGAGTCCCTTACTCTGGGCGTACAGAGTCAACACCGCTACAAAGGGGTCATGATTCCCGTCGAGTTTCGCTGCAGTCGCTGCGTCTATCGGAATCTCGAACCAAATAGCCGCCCATATCGCCCACACCAACTCTGATCCGTGTGCCAGTGGTCCGTTCTGCTCCAAGATTGTGGCAACAAGCTCAGAAAGTTTTCCGACTCCTAAATTTCTGTGTGACTCCAACTCCGTTACGACTGCTGGAATGCACCCGGGCTCCACGAGGGCACACTGGAGCAGGAGGTCGCGCAAGATCTCCCAGTCGCCAACGTTAATAACGCGGAGTCACGCAATTGCATACGAAAGGACTGTTTCATTCGGAAAGCGCGCTTTCAACTCAAATGCAAGGTCAAAGTAACGGACTAACTCAGCGCGGGTCGCGTGCGTCAGTTTGGCGAATCGGAAACCGCTAAGGCTGCTTACCCAGCCGCGGTCCAACGCGACTGGCAACTCCTCAATCGAAGTTTTCCTCGGATTGAGTGCCAGTTCGAACTCAGCGAGCGCGATCTCGATCGCTGCCAACGCGGCTTCGGCGGCCGATCTGGTGGTAAATCCAAACTCATAGTCATCAATAAACCGGAAGCCCACCAACTTTGCTCGCCGATGGATCTCCCGATCCACGGCACAGCCAAGAATCTCGGCGACAGCTAACGACGAATCGGGGCCGATCGGAATTCCGAGCGTTTGCCCATCCTGTGAATCGCGGACCAGCTTGTCTAGATCGTTAGCAAACCCGCCCTTCCGCACTAGCTTCGAGCCGGATTTGCCACTCATCGCCCATGGGATTGCATGCGTGTATACCGAATGATAGAAACGCGATATGTCTGTGCGGAGGATATATCGAGATGTCGCTCGGATGCGAGCGCGGTGTTTAGCCAAATGCGAGCCGATAGCCTCGGTACGGAGGGCTCGTTCTCCACTGGGATCAACGATTGGCCGCGTTAACGTGTACGGAGACGCAGAGCAATGTTGATCAACTGTGCTCCAGTTTTTAGCGAGCAAGTCGCATAACCGATAGTGTGCAAACGGCGTCGGCACCTGAAGTCGTCGCCGCTCTCCATTCGGTCGTGCTAAGTAGTGGGTCGCTGCTCTCGTCTGATGAGCGAGTCTATTCGGAGCTGCTGGAAGTTTACCCGGTGGGTTCGCAATCACGTATGCTGCAAATTCGGCCGTTGTGAAGATCGGTGGGAGTTCCTTAGGAAAGTATCCGTCGCTGAGTAGCGATTGCAGAGTGGGCTGCATAGAAATAGTCAGCTGAGCTAGGTGAATTGTTGAGGGAAGTTGCGGAAAAAACCGCGTCCGTCGCTAGCGTCCTAGTATCCCGTGCTCACCCGCCGCCGAGCACCGTGCTTCACACGCAATGGATTCAGACGCCCCTTGAACGCGGAACTGAGCAAGGCAGCGCTCCAGCGCTCGCGATCCACGCGCCGGCGGCCGATGCAGCGCGTTTGCAGCAGGCCCTCCAGAATGTGACCGCGCAAATCCCGGATCACCCGGTCCGTTCCTCCCGCCGCGCAGGAGACCCCAGCGTGCTCCAGGCGAACCACGCCACCGAGAGAATCCAGAGGCCGTAGAGGACGACGCGCACCGGCTCCGGGCGGATGGCGTCCACCAGCGCGGGGTCGGCGGCGGTGCGGGCGAGGACCACGCGCGCGAGCTGCTCCGCGGTGAACCAGCCCCAGAGGACCGCCGCCCACACCATCCCCCACCGCTTCCACGCGGGGGGGCGGAGGGGGACGGGGAGGCGGCGCGCGTTCATGTAGCCCACCACCAGCGCAAAGGCGTACATGCTGGCGATGGTGAAGGGCCCCGCGATGAGCACCAGGAAGTCGGGCTGCAGGCGCTCCACCGTCTCCCCTCCGCCCCAGGAGAGGAGGACGATCCCCATGGAGGCCAGCACGAAGGCGGTGAGGAAGAAGAGAAAGGTCCGCTTGAGCGTCCAGAAGCTCGTTCGGCGCCCCCATCGCTCGTAGAAGACGCTTCCGCAGATGCGGGTCACGGTGTCCACGATCCCGACCTGCGTGGAGAAAAGGACGCACGCACCGCCCAGGAGGAAGCTGATCCGGATCCAGCGCCCACCCGCCCTCTCCAGCACCTCTCCCTGCCGCACCACCATACCACTGAGGTCCCCCGCCAGCTCGGCGTTCCCCGTCCCCAGGGTGGCGGTGACCAGGAGGCCGGTGATCACCACGCTGAGCAGGATGAGGAAGACGAAGGTGATCAGCAGCTCCTGCTCCGCCACGCGCATCCATGCACGGAAGCGGGCGAGCGCCCCCGGAGCCGAGGAGTCGAAGACGTACCCGGTCTCGCTCACGTCCTCGTTGCGCCCCCGAATCCCGGCGATCCGCCCCTGGTAGGCGGCCATCCCGAACCCCTTGTCGCGCAGCCAGAGCGACTGCGCCAGGAGGAGCGTTCCGCCCGAGCCCGCGTACGCCACGGCGATGAGCAGCGTGGGGAACTGCTTCCCGGCCACCATCGCGGGGGGGACGTTCCCCACCGAGGCGGCGCCTTTGAAGAGGGCGAGCACCTCCCCCGGCACCACCCCCACCACGAAGAGCGCTACCAGGAGGAGCGGGAAGAGGGCCATCACCAGCATCAGCTCGAAGCGCTCCAGCGCGTTGTACACCACCCGCGAGACGGCCAGGCCCAGCCAGATGACCAGCAGCATGGCCAGGGCGATCGGCTGCCAGGAGAGGCGGGTGCC
Source organism: uncultured Gemmatimonadota bacterium (assembly GCA_902805735.1). Classification (GTDB taxonomy): domain Bacteria; phylum Gemmatimonadota; class Gemmatimonadetes; order Longimicrobiales; family Longimicrobiaceae; genus Longimicrobium. The sequence goes on from CADCTW010000027.1 coordinate 22,129, forward strand.
GGTGAGCCCGCCGATGATCTGCCCGGTGAACTCCGCGGATTGCGAGGCCCACCCCGGCCAGAAGAAACCCGCGAGGGTGGCGACCAAAAAGAACCAGGGCCAGAAGGCCCGCCGGTCCAGGCGGGCCATCCCCCCGAACACCGACTCGCCGGTGGCGATCGTCCAGCGCTCGATCTCGCCGATCACCACGAACTGCGTGAGCACCCCCACCCAGAAGAGCCAGAGGACCCCGTAGCCGTTCACCGTGATCAGGTTGGGCCACAGGAGGAACTCCCCCGCCCCCAGCCCCATCCCCACCGCGATCACCGAGGGGCCGACCAGGTGCCGCAGCCGGGGGACGCGGGGCACCTCGCCGTGCACCCGGTACGCGGGCCCGTGCCCCCGCCGCGGGAAGCGGGGGTCCTCCGGCGCGGCGGGGAGCTCCTCCTCCCGCAGGGGATGGTACACGCCCTCGCGGTACGCCCTGCCTTCCTCGTCGGTGGCGCGGACCGGATCGGGGGCGGGGATCGGGGGAGCGGGAGGCCGGTTGTGGGCGGACGTCATGGGGAGGTGTGGATTGGGGAGGGTGCGCTGCCGCCGACTGCGTCTACAAAGCCCGGAAAGACCACGCCGCGACGAGCAAGCCGATGGCGACCACGATCGCGCGAACGTAGTCCGGCTTGAGCCTGCGAGCGACACGGGCGCCCGCGTATCCGCCCACGATGGCCGCGATCGCCATGATCGCCGCGTACCGCCACGCCACCAGGCCGGCCATGGCGAAGACCAGCGCCGAGACCGCGTTGATCGTGGCGGCGAGGACGTTCTTCACCGCGTTCATCTCGTGGACGTCGGGGATCCCCATGAAGGCCAGCGAGCTGAGCATCAGGATCCCGATTCCCGCGCCGAAGTAGCCGCCGTAGACGCCCACCAGAAGCTGGAAGAACATCACCGCCACCTGGACGCGCCGGCGGGGTCGGGCATGCGGGTGCGTGCCGATGTAGCGCTGCAGGGGGCGCTGGGCCAGGAGGAGGACCGAAGCCGTGATCAGCAGCCAGGGAACGGCGGAGGCGAAGCTCCGCTCCGGCAGGCGGATCAGCAGCAGCGAGCCCAGGATACCGCCGACGAGGCTCGTGGGCCAGAGCAGGACCAGGTGGTGGCGGGCCCTGCGCAGCTCCGCGCGATACCCGAGGGCCGCCGAGACGGCGCCGGGGAGGAGCGCCATCGTGCTGGTCGCGTTCGCGGCCACCGGGCTCAGCAGCGCGAGCAGGCTGGGGAAGGTGAGCAGTGTGCCCCCGCCCGCGATCGCGTTCACGGCTCCGCCCCCCAGCGCCGAGGCGCAGACGAGGACCAGGTTCCAGATCATCACTCGCACCCGGAGAACAGAAGGCCTCACACAGAGACACAGAGACACGGAGGAGACCAGGGGTTCTTCTCTGTGCCTCTGTGTCTCTGTGTGAGGCCCCTTGTCCCGAGGGTGAGGATAGGGAGCGGCGGGTGCGCCGGCAAGCCTCGGCCCTCAGGCATCACGATCTGAGCGGTCCTCGGGATCAGAAGGCCGAGACCGTGTTCCAGACTAGTGGACCGGCTGCGTGCCGTACCGAGGGTAGGGAGCCGGTCCATCGCCCCCACGCGGGGGCGTCTCGCCGCGCGTGACGAAGCGCTGCACGTCTTCCTTGAGCTTCGCGATCAGGCTTTCGTGATGGGCTGCCTGGCGGCGGGCGCTCATCTCGGCGATCAGGTCGGGGAAATGGCGCGCGATGCGCTGGAGCGCGGCCGGGTCGAAGGTCTTGCAACCTTCGCCGATGGCGTCGCGGTAATCGGCGGCGGCCATGCGCCAGGGGCTCGCGGCGCCGGCGTAGCGCTCCAGGACGTCGGCCGCGATCTGCGCCCCGCGAACGTCGAAGTCGCCGGCGTAGAAGAGGTGCGCGCCGCGGGCGCAGAGCGCGCCCAGCACCGCCTTGTCCGCCATGTTGAGATTTCCGTTCGTGCAGATGAGCGTCGGGTGCTTCTCCACGACGAAGAACTCGCGCACCCACGCGACCAGCGCCATGAACACCGTCGGGTTCTCCACCACGAAGGCGACACCGTCCCAGGCCTTCAGCGTGCTTCCGATCCGCTGGAAGTCGTCGAGATTGATGGAGCGGGTGAGGGCGGCCTCCCGGAGCGCCTGGAGGTATGCGGTGTCTCCCGCCAGCCCGAAAGTGTCGACGCGGACCGACACCGGGTCGCGCGCGATCCCGGCCTCGGAGAGGAGGTTGGCTTTCCATTCGGCGCTGCCACGCTTCTCCCGCCGCGCCGTCGCGGGATAGTGGTACTCCAGCGCACGGAAGAGTAGGGTGTGTCCCGGCTGCCCAGGATCGAACGCGTGCGCGTCGCGGGCGACGTGGGTCGCCAGCTCGGCCAGGTACACGATGGGCCCGTTCCGCTCGGGCATCCGGTCGAATGCGCGGGCCACGGCGCTCACCGCGTCCACGAGCGTATCCTCGCCCCAGCGGCCGCACGCTGCCCGAAGCGACGGCTCGGCCTCGCGCAGCCAGGATACGACCCTCGCGAACGCACCGGGGGAAAGGCCCAGCCCCGGAAGGAGCGCGAAGCAGCGCCGCACCGCCTTCTCCCGCGCCGCCCGCACCCGCTCGCGCTCTTCCTTCGGCCGCACGATGGGCGCACCGCGGTACACCTCCACCGCCTCCTCCAGCGACGCGAACGGCGTCCTCTCCCGCACCAGCCGGTCCACCTCAGCCACGCGCACCCCCTTCCCCGGTGGCACGCGCTTCCCGATCAGGTCTTCCAGCGCATCCGATGCCTCGGGCGTCTCGATCGTGATGCTCCCCTTCGGCACGCCGTAGACGGCGAGCTTGTCGTGCAGCGCTTCCAGCACCGGAGCGAGGCCGGCGGGGCGGACTAGCGGGAGCAGCTCCTTCCTCCGGTCAGGGTGCACCTTCCACCTCCAGCGACCGCGAGGTTTCGACGCCGAGCAGCTCGTCGCCGATGAAGTCGAAGCGGCGCTCGCCGTCCCACAGGGAGAGGGTGGGGGCCACGGTGACGCCGTCGGAGAGCATCTCGTAGGTGGCGGAGCCGCGCACGCCCGCGCCCAGACCAGCGGACTTCTCGGTCGCCATGATCCAGCAGAAGCCCAGCTCGGTGAGGAGGGCGTAGATCTCGGCGGCGTTGCGGTCGTCCACCCCAGCGAATGCCTCGTCGAAGCCCACCAGGCGGGGCGCCGCGTGATCCGCGGTGGCAAGCCGCGCGGAGACGGCGGCGATCAGCGGGAGAAGGAGGTCCAGCGTGCGTCGCCCGCCGCTCCCCTGGCCGTAGACGCGCCGGGTGAGCGGCATCCAGCGCCCCGTCTCGTCGCGCCGCTGTACGGAGAGGGTGTACCACTGCTGGTACGCCACCATCTCGCGCAGCGCCGTGGCGTAGTCCACCAGCAGCGCGCGCTCGCGGTGCCTGCGGCGGATGTCCGTCACCATGGTGCGGAAGATGTCCATCAGCTCGCCGCGCCGCACGTCGTCCAGCGCGATGCCGCGCTGCGACAGCAGGTCGTCCAACCGGCGCGGGTCGAAGGCGTCGGCGGACTCGCGGGGGCGCACCTCCCAGTGCAGGCGCATGATCCCGCCCTTGAACAGCTTCATCCCGGCCAGAGTGGCGTTGATCTCTTCCACCCACCGTCGCGTGCCGCGGATGGCGTCGCGGATGGCATCCACCACGTCGCGCAGCATCAACTGCTCGATCAGCTTGCGGTCCTCCTCCTCCAGCAGGTTCTCGTTGCGCACCTGCAGCGCCTCGAGAACACCGTAAAGCTCGTCCAGCCGCATCTCGCCCTGTTCGTGCGTGAAGCGGAGGATGTCGCCGTCCAGCGTGGGGCTCAGCTCTTCGAAGGTGCTGCTGGCCTGCGCGAAGGCGCGGTTGAGATCGTCGCGCGCCTCCTTCGCCAGGACGTCCACCGCCCCGGAGTCCACCTCGTGCAGGATGAGCTGCATAGCGCGGTCGAGCCCGGTATCGCGCGCCGCGTCCCAGTACTCTCCGAGCGTGGGGTACGCCGCCAGTCGGGTGCGGAAGGTGCCCTCGTCCGCTTGCAGGCGGATGGCCGCCGAGCGCAGTTGGGCGGCGTAGTCGGGCTCCGCATCCAGAAGATTGGCGAGCTTGCCGCTGTTTGTGGAGATGGAGTCCCGCGCCACCCCGTCCGCCCGGTCGATCTCCGCGAGGCGCTCCGCGAGCGTGCGGATCTCCGCCGCCAGCTCCTCGCGCCCGATGTTGGCCTGCGAAAGCTGCTCTTCCAGCGTGCGCAACTGCGAATCGAGCGAGCGCACCCGCGCGTCCGCCTGCGCGATGCGCGGGGCCAGCTCCTCCAGGTGCGCGCGGAGGCCGCCGAGCGTCCGCGCGCGCTCCGCGTGCCCGCGGCGGATATCCTCCAGCCGCTCCACGTCCTCCCCCACGGCGCGCACCAGGGCCGACAGCTCGCGGAGCGCGCCCGCCACGGCTTCGACGTCCGCCTTCGAGCGGTCCTTGAGGTAGGGGGCCGGGTCGGTGGCGCGGTCGAGCGCGGCAGTGCGATCCTGGACGGCGCGGGTGTCCGTCTCCACCGTTTCGGCGGCGGCGTCGGCGCGCTTGCGGCGACGCTCGCGCTCCTGCTCTTCGCGATGGGCGCCCAGCAGGCGGTCATGGAGCGCCTGCAGCGCCGCGAGCTCCTGCGCGGCGCGCCAGTCGCGCCCCAGCGCGCGCTCGCGGCCCGTGACCGACTCGGCCTCGCCGGCCAGCGCCGCGAGCTGGCCGCGCAGCTCGTCCAGACAGGCGCGCGCCTCCTCCATCCGCCGGCGGCGCTCTTCGCGGCGGGCCGTCTCCCCCAGGAAGCGCACCCGCGCCTCGGCTGGAGCCGGCGTCTGGCCGTGAAGCGGCCCCAGCCGCCACCCGCCCCCGGGCATCACGACCCCGCCTCCGCCCGCGAGCCCCAGCGCGCGCAGCGCGGCGCGCACGTCCTCCTCCGTCACCCCCGCCGACGCGACGGGCGCGAGCCACTCGTCCGAGGCGGGCAGCCCCGCCACGGGCTCGATCCAGCGATCGCCCAGGCCGTGCGCGTCCAAGAGGGCGCGGGCGCGCTCCGCCTCCGCTACGGGAAGGACGAGCGCGTCCAGCAGCCCGGCGTCCTGGAGCGCCGCCTCCACGCGAGCCGCCAGCGCCGCGTCACCCGCCAGTGGACCGGCGAGGTCGCACGCGGCGAAAAGCGGCTGATGCGCGATCCCGTGCTCCCTCAGGAGGCGCCGGGCGGCGGCCTGCGCCGGAGTGCGGTCCGGATCCAGGTCGCGCTCGGTGGCCAGCCGCCGCAGACGCGCCTCCACCTCCGCCACCTCCGCCTGCACCCGGCTGCGCACCGTCTCCAGCTCGATGGCCAGGGCGCGCAGCTCGTCGCGGGCCTCGTCGTGCGCGGGCTGCAGCGGAGCGAGGATGGCGGCGGGCCGGTGCCCGCGGGGATCGTACGCCTCCAGCCGCGCGAGCACCTCCTGGAACACGGCGTCTGGCACGCGCAGCTCGGAGCACGCCGCGCGCCAGCCGTCCAGCGCGGCGGCCGCGCCGGCGCGCCCCGCCTCCG
>CADCTW010000028.1 GCA_902805735.1 uncultured Gemmatimonadota bacterium
TCGCGCAGCCCCAGCCCCGGCAGGCGCCCCAGCGGCAGGGGAACCCCCAGCCGGCGCGCCCGCCCCGCCAGGAAGGGGAGGTCGAAGCCGTGCAGGTTGTGGTTCTCGATGACGTCCGGGTCGGCCGCGGCGACCGCCTCCGTCAGCCGGCGGATCAGCTCCGCCTCGGCCGCGTCGTCGTCGCCGCCCGCCTCCAGCACCTGGATCTCGCCGCGCGGATCGCGCATGGCCACCATGAAGACGCGGTGGCGGCCGGCATCCAGCCCCGTCGTCTCCAGGTCGAACTGCAGCCGGTGGAGCTGGTCGAAGGCCAGCCCGCGGAAGTAGGTGCGGCCGGTCGAGACCAGGTACTGCTCCTCCGGCGGGAGCGCGAGCACGCATTCGGCTCCCAGCTCGCGCAGGTGCGTCACCCGCCGGCCCATGCGGCGCGAGGCGCCGTGGAGCACCGCGCGCGCCAGCTCCGCGCCGTCCCCGGCCGACACCAGGAAGCGCAGCTCGCCCGGCCCGTCCAGCTCGCGGAACCACACGCGCGCGCCGGCCGCGCCCTCCGGCCGCAACCTATCCCCCAGGTGCCGCAGGTCGTCCAGCCGGTCCAGCAGCAGCCAGGGCCGGAACCGCTCCTCCTCGCGCACCAGCGCCCCCGTCTCCGCGATCCGCCGCCACACGTACGCGCGCCCCCCCGCATCCGCCCACACGGACACGATCCCGGGGGTGTGATCCCACCCCCACAGCCATTGCTCCTCGCGAGTTCCGTCCATGGATTTGTTCAAGGCGAACGGCGGACTCACACAGAGGCACAGAGACACAGAGAGAATCACGCCTCCGTGCCTCTTTGCCTCCGTGTGAACTTCCTGTTCATCGCGAGCGTCAGCAGCGCCAGGACGATGAGGATGGAGACGAACGCCAGCCAGCCGTCGGTGAGGCGGCGCGTGCCCCAGAACCACACGTCGGCGCCGGGGGCGGACCTGGTGATCAGGCCGTAGTACTTGAGCCAGAAGATCCACCCGGCGTGGATGCCGATGGAGGCGGAGAGATCTCCCGTCCACTGGTACGCCAGCCCCAGGATGACGCCCGCGAGCGCCAGGCTCAGCAGCCCGGGCACGAGCGTCCGCAGCTCCGTCATCCCCGCCAGCATGGTCGGGAGCACGCGCAGGCCGGAGAGCCAGTCCACCGCGGGCGGGTTCGCCGGGCGGGCCATGAAGTGGACGATGCCGTACAGCAGGCTGCTCGCGGCCAGCGCCGGCTTCCACCCGACCGCCCGCCGCAGCCCGCCAAAGAACGCGCCGCGGAACAGCAGCTCCTCGATCACCGCCACGACCAGCGCCGTCGCCAGGGCGCCCAGGAACTGCGCGGCCAGGTCACCGGGCGTGCGGGGGCGCGGCAGGCGTCCGCCCGCCACCAGCGCGACGGCGCACACCACGGCGAGCGACACGAACCCCAGCCCGAACCCCGCCGCGAAGGGCCTCCAGCGCACGAGCCCCGGCGCCACGCCCACGTCGGCCCAGCGCCGTATTCCCGCGGCGCGGATGAAGAACGGCAGGCCGACGAGGGCCGCGATGATCAGCCCCCGGTTCACGAACCGGGCGAACGGCATGCGCGCCACCCCGGCCAGCGCCCCATACTCCCCGGCCAGCGCCTGCACGCCGTGGTAGAGCCAAGGCGCGAGCAGCGCGCCCCCCGCGAAGACCGCCACGAGGTACAGCAGCAGGGCGCGCAGGGGCCGCCCGCGCGGGGCATCGGCTTCGACGGGCATGGCGAGGAGATCCGTGGGCATCGGCGGGGATGAGCGCGGGCAATCTACGCCGCGCCGCCCGCAGCCGACACACCCGTCCGCGGTTCGGCGTCGAGAGCACGGGCGCGACGACCCACACCCCTACATCGACCCCTCACGCCGACACAGAAGATGCGCCCCCTCTCTCGATAACGAGAGGCGCAGCCTCTCCTGTTATCGGGAGAGGGGGTCGGGGGGTGAGGGCCCCGCGCACGATCACCGGGGTTCGGCCGTAACCGGGCAGGTCCACCCGGCCCCGCCGTCGCGGCGACTGAAGTCGCTGCAACGACAGCACGAAGTCCCCCTGCGAGGACTACAGGGCCCCGGCCGATCCCGAAGCCCCAGTCCGCGCAGGCGGACTTTGTGCCGTCGTTGGAGCGAGTTCACTCGCCCCCAGCGCGCGCCCGCGCACGCCCTCCAGCAGCGCGGCGCAGGCGTACGCGGCCAGGGCGGCGGCCAGGGAGACCAGGTACGGGTAGGCCAGGCCCAGCACGTACGCGCCCAGCACCCACGACACCACGCCGGCCACCAGCGACGCCGCCGCGCTCGGCGCGCCGCCCCAGCGCGAGAACAGGCCGATCACCAGCGCCACGAAGATCCCCGCGCTGCCAAAGGACGACGCCTCTTCCACCAGCGCGTACACGCCCTCCGCGTACAGCGCCATCACGTACGCCAGCGCGCCGAAGGTGGCCACGCCCCAGCGCGCCAGCCGCACCTTCTGCTGCTCCGTCATCTGCGGCCGCAGCGGCAAGACCAGGTTGTGCGAGAGGAGGCCGGACGCCACCAGCAGCGCGCTGTCCACGGTGGAAAGGATCGCGGACACCAGCGCGCCCGCGAAGACCACGTACAGAACGCCGGGGAGGTACCGCTCCGCGATGCGCGGCAGGAGCTGCTCCGGGTGCTCCAGACCGGGGAGCAGCGCCGGGCCCATCAGGCCCAGCGTGACGGGGATCATCCCGAACAGCAGGTACATCCCCGCGGCCGCGAGCGAGGAGTTGCGGGCGACCTGCGGCGAGCGCGTGGCGATGACGCGCTGCACCAGCTCCGCCGCCAGCACCGAGCCGCACAGCGGCACCGCCCACGCCTCGATCGTCGCCAGCAGCGGGGTGTCCGGCCCGCCGAAGACGCGCAGCCGCTCCGCCGGGATCTGCCGCAGCGGCTCCAATCCCACGTCCGCCAGCACCACCCAGAACAGCACCGCCAGCCCGATCATCAGCGCGATCCCCTGCACCAGGTCCGTCCACGCGTCCGCCAGCATCCCGCCGAACGCCGTGTAGGCGATGACGATGACCGCCGCCGCGGTGATCATGATGGTCACCTGCATCCCCGACGCGGCGCTGAGCACCTGGCCGAAGGCGCGGATCTGCGCGGCGGCCCAGAGCAGCGAGGTGGGGATCATCAGCAGCACCGCCAGCCGCTCCACGCCGGGGGAGAAGCGCTGCCCGAACAGGTCCGCCAGCGTGGTGAGCCCGCGCCGCCACAGGGGCACGGCGAAGACAACGCCCATCACCAGCAGGCACGCCGCGTAGCCGAACGGGTCCGCCGTGCCGCCGCCGAGCCCGTCCGTGTAGATGGCCCCCGCCGCGCCGATGGTGGTCTCCGCGCCGAACCAGGTGGCGAAGATGGTGAAGATGCCCAGCCCGTACCCCAGGCTGCGCCCCGCGATCAGGTAGTCCGTTTCCGTGCGGATGCGGCGCGACACGTACATGCCCACGGCGAATTGCAGGAGCACGTACGCCAGCACGCCGAACAGAACGAGGTTCACGGTGGGGCGGGTTGGGGGGTTCAGGAGGGCGCGCAATTCTGACTTCGCGTGGCCCCGCGGTCAACCCTCCTCCTTGCGGACCGGGTGAGGCCCCGCCGTTCAACCCGCTTGCGCCACACGACGAACTACTTTACGTTACAAAGAGCTTGTTATACAACTCACACATGCCCGGCCATGGAACTGAAGATCGAGGGCGTTTCCAAGACCTACGCCAACGGCGTGCAGGCGCTGAAGGACGTGGCGCTCACGATCCCCGCGGGGATGTACGGCCTGCTGGGGCCCAACGGCGCAGGCAAGTCCACGCTGATGCGCATCCTCGCCACGCTCCAGGAGCCGGACACGGGCACCATCCACCTGGGCGGCCTGGACGTGGTCCGCCAGAAGGACGAGGTGCGCAAGACGCTCGGCTACCTGCCGCAGGAGTTCGGCGTGTATCCCAGGGTGAGCGCGGAGGAGCTGCTCGACCACTTCGCCATCCTCAAGGGCATCCCGCACAAGAAGGCGCGCAGGGAGGTGGTGGAGGGGCTGCTGCGGCAGACCAATCTGTGGGAGGTGCGCAAGCAGAAGCTGGGCGGCTACTCGGGCGGGATGCGGCAGCGGTTCGGGGTCGCCATGGCGCTGCTGGGCAACCCCAGGCTGCTCATCGTGGACGAGCCCACGGCCGGGCTGGACCCGGCGGAGCGGGTGCGCTTCCTGAACCTGCTCAGCGAGCTGGGGGAGAACAGCGCCGTCATCCTCTCCACGCACATCGTGGAGGACGTGTCCGAGCTGTGCACGCGCATGGCCATCATCGACCGCGGCGAGATCCTGCTGGAAGCCGAGCCGCTGGGGGCCATCCAGGAGATGCGGGGGCGGATCTGGCGCAGCGTGATCGAGAAGAGCGCGCTGGCGCGGGTGGAGCGGGAGCACGCGGTGATCTCCACCAGGATGCTCGCGGGGCGAACGGTGGTGCACGTGTACAGGGACGGTTCCCCCGGCCCGGGCTTCGACCTCGCCGAGCCGGACCTGGAAGACGTCTACTTCAGCACCATGGCGGGCCGCATCGGCCGGCGCGCGCGGGCGGAGGTGGCATCGTGAAGCTGCTGGAGATCTTCCGCTTCGAGCTCCGCTACCAGGCGCGCCGCCTCTCCACCTGGCTCTACTTCGCGCTCATCGCCATCGTCGCGTTCCTGTTCGTGCGCGGCAACTACCTGGCGGACGCGCTCCTCGCCGACTTCTACATCAACTCGCCCTTCGTGATCGCCAGCACCACGGTGTTCGCGGGGCTGTTCTGGTTCCTGGTGGCCGCCCCCGTCGCCGGCGAGCTGGCCGCGCGCGACGTGGCCACGGGGATGCACCCCCTCACCTACACCGCCCCCGTCAGCAAGACGGCGTACCTGGGGGGACGATTCCTCGCGGCGCTGGCCCTCAACGCGCTGCTCCTGCTGGCCGTGCCGCTGGGGATCATGCTGGCCGTGTACGCGTCCGGCATGCGTGCCGAGGCCGTGGGCCCGTTCCGCCCGGAAGCGTACCTCCGGGCGTACGGCTTCATCGCGCTCCCCAACACCTTCGTCGCCACGGCCATCCAGTTCGCGTGGGCGGCGCTGGGGCGCCGGGCGCTCGCGAGCTACCTGGGGAGCGTGGTGCTCTTCTTCGTGGCGTACGGGGGGATGATCGTCCTGGGCACCTTCGTGGAGCGGGAGGACCTGGCGGCGCTGCTCGACGTGTTCGGCCACATCTTCATCACCTCCGACCTGGTCCTGAACTGGACGCCGATCGAGAAGAGCACGCGCATGATCACCATGGACGGCCCGGTGCTCCACAGCCGCCTCCTCTGGATCACGATCGCCCTCGCCACGCTCGCGTTCACCTGGATCCGCTTCCGGTTCGCCCATCACACGGCCCGCCCCTGGCTCGGTTCCCTGAAGACGCGGCACGCGCAGGCCCCCACGCCCGGTGGGATCGACGCCGCGAGCGCCCCGGTTTCCGTGCCGGACGTCCCGCGGTCGTTCGGGCTCGCGAGCCGCGCGCGGCAGGCGCTCGCCATCGCGTGGACCTCGTTCCGCACCATCGCGAAGAGCCGGGGCGGGCTGGTGGTGCTGGCCGGCATCGCGGGGCTGGCGGTCATGCTCCTCCCGGAGAACATGCAGGAGCTGGGCACGCCGCTGCTGCCCCGCACGGAGTACGTCCTCACCTTCCTGACGGCGCCGCTCACCCACTTCCTCACCCCGTGGGTCATCACGCCCTTGCTCATCGTGCTCTACGCCGGCGAGCTCGTCTGGCGCGAGCGGGACGCCGGGCTGGGCGAGATCACGGACGCGGCGCCGGTGCCGGAGTGGGTCACCCTGCTGGGCAAGTTCCTGGGGCTCGCCCTGGTGCTCGCCGCGTGGATGGCGATCCTGATGCTGGCCGGCGTGCTCATCCAGTGGCGGACGGGGTACCACGACTTCGAGCTGGGCCTGTACCTGCGCGTGCTGTTCGGCCTGCAGCTTCCCGAGTACCTCCTGTTCGCCCTGCTCGCGCTGGTGGTGCAGGGGATCGTGAGCCAGAAGTACATCGGCCACCTGGTGGCCCTTCTCGCCTACGCGCTCATCATCTTCGCGGACCGGCTCGGCATCCAGCACAACCTGCTGGTCTACGGCTCCGCGCCGGCCTGGTCGTACACCGACATGCGCGGCTTTGGCCCCACGCTGCGGCCGTGGCTCTGGTTCATGGGGTACTGGGCGGCGTGGGCGCTGCTGCTGGCCGTGCTGGCGACGGTGCTGTGGATGCGGGGGCTGGAAGCGGGGATCGGCGTGCGGCTGCGGCTGGCGCGGCGGCGCTTCATGGGCCCCACGTGGCGGGCGGCGGCCGTCGCGGCGGGGCTCGTGGTCGCGCTGGGCGGCTTCATCTTCTACAACACCAACGTGCTGAACGACTACGCCGCCGCCACCACCCAGAAGGAGCGGCAGGCGGAGTACGAGCGGCGCTACGCCCGGTACGCGTCCGTGCCGCAGCCCCGCCACACGGCGACCCGCGTGCACGTGGAGATCCATCCCCGGCGGCGCGCGCTGGAGCTTCGCGGCACCTACCAGCTCGTGAACGGCACCTCCGCGGCCATCGACCGCATCCACGTGTCCCCCATCGCCGGCGTCCCCACCGGGCCCATCACCTTCGACCGCGCCGCCACGCCCGTGCTGGTGGACGACGAGCGCGGCTACCGCATCTACGCGCTGGCTCAGCCGCTGCGTCCCGGCGGCTCACTCCGGCTCAACTTCGCCATCCGCATCCAGCCCAGGGGGTTCCGCAACAGCGGCGTCAGCTTCGCGGTGATGCCGAAGAGCACCTTCTTCCGCAACGAGGTCCTCTTTCCCCAGATCGGCTACCAGCCCCGTCGCGAGCTCTTCGCGCCCGGCGACCGGCACAAGCACGGGCTCGCGGCGCGCCCCATCGTCCCCCGGCTGGCCCAGGACGGCGAGGATGCCGCCGACGTGTCCGCCGAAACCGCCACGCGCATCGCCTTCGAAGCGACGGTGGGCACGGACGCGGACCAGGTGGCCGTCGCGCCGGGGGTGCTGCGCCGGACGTGGACCGAGGGCGGGCGCCGCTACTTCCACTACGTGACCGACGCGCCCATAGGCGGCGAGCAGAGCTTCTTCTCCGCCCGCTACGCGCTGCACGAGGAGCGGTGGGACCCTCCCGGGGGCATGGGGCGGCCGGTCATGATCCAGGTCTACCATCACCCGCGGCACGCCGCCAACCTGGACCGCATCGTCCGCGGCGTGCGGGGCTCGCTGGATCATTTCACGCGGTCGTTCGGGTCGTACCGGTACTCCTACATCCGCCTGGTGGAGAACCCCGGCCGCGGGATGGGGGCGCACGCCGCCGCGTCCCTGATCGACTACACGGAAGGCTTCTCCCGCTACGACCCCAAGGACGGTCCCGACGGCCTGGACTTCCCGTTCGCGGTGATCGCGCACGAGATGGGGCACCAGTGGCAGGTGCCGTACGCCTTCGTGGAGGGCGCGCCGCTGCTTTCCGAGAGCTTCGCGTGGTACGCCGCCATGGGCGTGGTGGAGAACGCACACGGGCGCGCGCACCTGGAGCGGCTCCGCAGGTTCTTCCGACAGCCGTCCTCCGTGCCGCCCATCCGCCAGTCCGTCCCCCTGCTGCGGGCGCTGGACCCGTACGCGGCCTACCGCAAGGGCGCCTACGCGTACTTCGCGATGGCCGAGTACATGGGCCAGGACCGGGTGAACCTGGCCTACCGCCGCCTGCGCGAGAAGCACGGCTCGGGCTCTCTGGCCACCACGCTCGATCTCTACCGCGAGCTGCAGGCGGTCACGCCGGACTCGCTCCGCTACCTGCTGCACGACCTGTTCGCCGCTAACACCTTCTGGCAGCTCGAGACGGAGCGGGCCACGGCGCGGCGCACCCCGGCGGGCGCCTGGCAGGTGACGCTCCGCGTGAAGGCGCGCAAGATTACCGTGAGCCCCGCCGGCACCGAGACGGAGGTGCCGATGGACGAGTGGGTGCCGGTCGGCGTCTTCGCGCCCACCGCCGCCGGCGCCGAGTTCGGCGACACGCTCTACCTGCGCAGCCACCGCATCCGCAACGGCGCGCAGACCATCACCGTCACCGTTCCCCGCAAGCCCTCCGACGCCGGGATCGACCCGTATCTGCTGCTGATCGACCTGGAGCGGTTCGACAATGTGGAAGAAGTGGAGATCGAGCGGTGAGCGATGAACAGCAGGGGTCACACAGAGGCACAGAGACACAGAGAGGGGATACCGTGACTGATTTTGTTGATGGAGACTCCATCGTGCGCAGGATCTGGGGGGATGGAGACATGGTGCTCCTGGTCTTCGCCGGGTCCGCCGCGGAGTTCGCGCTGAACCGCGCGGTCGATTGGCTGTTCTTTACCGGCAAGCTGCCCGCCGATCCCATCGGACGGCTCTTCTCCACGGCGGGCTATTCGCAGCAGATCGTGTTCGCCGACGCGGCGACCGCCGCGCGCACCCTGGGGCGGATCCGGGCGGTGCACGAGGCGGTCGAGCGGCAGCGGGGCGAGCAGATCCCGGACTGGGCGCACCGCGACGTGCTCTACATGCTCATCGACTACTCCGAGCGCGCCCACGAGATGCTCGCGCGCCCCCTGACCGCGGCCGAGCAGGGCGAGCTCTACGACGTGTTCCACCGCGTCGGCACCGGCCTGGGCATCCCCGCCCTCCCGCCCACGTACGCCGAGTGGCGGGCCGACCGCGAGCGCCACCTGCGCCGCGACCTGCTGCACGGCGACGCCACGACGGCGCTTTACGCGCAGTACCGGCACCACCTCGGCCCCTGGCGCTTCCATCTCCTGCTGCGCATCCAGGCGCTCCTGGCACCCGGGCACGTGCGGGAGCTGCTGCGGATGAAGCGCCCGGAATGGCTGCGCCCCCTGCTCCGCTTCTACCCGCTCCTGGTCCGCGCCGGCCTGCGCTCGCTGATCCAGAAGCTGCTCATGCCCCCGGCCTACCTCCCCGCCATCCGCGCCCTGGACCGCCCCGCGCCGACGCCTCTGGAGCCTCGCGCCGCCCTCGCACCTGCGGGCGCGCATGGGGGCAACCGTGACCGTGTGGGCGCGTATGGGGGCGGCCGTGAACGTGTGGGCGCGTATGGGGGCGGCCGTGAACGTGTGGGCGCGCATGGGGGCGGCCGTGAACGTGTGGGCGCCGCCGCCATCCACGAGCGATTGAAATCGCCGCTGGAACCACGCGAAGTCCCCTGCGGGGACTGTCCATCCCCACGCGTGCTGGGGGCAACAGTCCGCGGAGCGGACTTCGCGTAGGTCCAGCGGCGAATTCATTCGCTCCTGGAAATTCGCTGGAAATTCGCTCCTGGAAATTCGCTCCTGGAAATTCGCTCCTGGAAATTCGCTCCTGGAAATTCGCTCCTGGAAAGATGGGAGGGCGCCGCCCTCAGCGTTCCTGCAGCAGCATCGTCACATCCCTGGAGTAGCCAGTCGCGGTGAGCTGCAGCGGGGCGCTGATGCCGCCGACGCTGGTGTAGCTTCCCTGGAAGGTGGCCTGCACGGCGCGGCCTTCGAAGGTCATGCCGCTGATGGTGAGCGACAGCTGCGGGCGCTGGAAGGTGCCGGTGATGGTGATGGGCACGGCGCTGGCGGCCGCCACCTCCTTCATGGTGCCGCTCCCCGAGACGGCGTTCCCCGCCCCTTGCTGGAGCTGGAAGTCCAGGGTGAGCGTCGGCGAGATCCCGGTCCACGGGCCGGAGACCGACCGAAGCTGCCTCTCCAGCTCGTTCTCGATGTCCTCTCCGGTGGGGCCGCACGCCGCGGCGGCGAGCGTGAGGGCGAGCAGCAGAAGTGCACGGGCAGGGCGCATCGGTACCTCCATGTGAGTCGGCGACGTCGTGCGGTCGCACGCACGGTAGCCGCGCGGGGGCGCCCGGACAAGAAACACGTGCGCTGACGACGGGTGCAATGGACAAAGGCCCACCCGGCCTTGCACACGGGTGCCTGGGCTCAATCTTCCGCCAGACCCTCGCGGTGCGTGACGGGTCCACAGGTGCGGCGCGGGGGGGAGCGGGCGCTTGACGCCAACTAGCGAGCACCCGCTCGGCCGGGTGAATCGCGCGATCGCCACACGTGTTTCTACCGAGGATGGGCACCAGGGATCGCGTCCCACGTGATCCCGGCTCTTTCCTCCTCCAGGCGCGCCTCGCGGGAACAGTGGAACCCCGCCTCCGAGGAGAGAGGGGCCGGATCAGGCAGCGTGGGTCACATGACCTATGCCGCCCTTTTTATATCCATTGCATCTTGCGGGGAAATGAAGCCGGCGAGCGGAGGTCGTTCCGACCGCCCCGCCAGGCATCCAGACCCAAACCCCCGAGGAGCGAGAAAATGGCGCAGCAGAAGTCACCTCCCCCCAGCGCGAACCACCCCCGGTTCGAGTGGTTCCTCCCCAGCCTCGTGGAGCTGGCCGCGCAGACCGGCGTACGCCCCGTCGTGACGCTCACGGTGGGCGGCTTCCTGGTCTCCGGCGAGCTGGTGGACGGCGGCACCTACTTCACGGCAGTCGCGCAGCAGGTGGAATCCGTCCCCGAAGCGGCGCTCCCGGCCGCGGCCCGCCAGGCGCTGGTGAAGCTGCTCGGCCGGTTCGCGGAGCACGAGCAGGCCGACGGCGGCTGGCAAAACTCGCCCAAAGCCGAGCCCCCGCACGTGCACCTCCTGAACGCCCGCGTCTTCCACCCCGCGGGCGCGCCGGTCCCGGCCATGGGAAGCTTCCCCTGGCGCGTGCGGCTGGACGCCGTGGAGGGATTCACCCTGCGGGCGCTGGAGTGGGACGAGGGCGTGATCCGCTGACGAACCTACCCAATCGCGAAAACGAACCGGAGAATAGATCCATGTCGCTGACGCCCCAAGCGCTCCAGGCCATCCAGTCCGCCCTGGACGCCCTGGAGATCGACGGACTCCCCACCTCCCTGCAGGCGGGGGAGATCGTGACGCCGCGCCTGCGGCCGCACCCCGTGCAGGCCCTCAAGCCGCTGGCGCTGGCGGAGCGGATCCTGGCCGACATCACGCTGCCGCTGAACGAGATCGTCATTCCCCTCACCCTCCCCACCCGCATCCCGGTCAATCTGCCGGTCAACGTCCCGCTCGACCTGGAGGCCAACCTGAACCAGATCGACCTCGACACCGCCGGGGCGAATGCCGGTGACGTGAGCCTGGACGTGGTGTCCAAGTCGGTGCAGTTCAACGAGCCCGCGCTGAACGGCACGGAGCTCAACACCACGGCGGACGCGGTGGGCAAGCTGCCGTACCTGGTCCCCACCGCCGTCAGCAGCCTGGGAGTCCCCGCCTACTCGTTCGACAACAACCGGGTGCAGGGGGTCCTGGGGAAGGTCACCGGGCTGATCCGGCAGATCACCGGCCTCACGGGGAGCATCGCCGGCAAGGTGGGGGGGACACTCGGGGGCCCCACCACGGTGCTGTCGACCATCATCGAGATCCCCGACGTCCCCAAGCAGCTCACCATCCCCCGCCTGGCCGGCACCATCACCACCCCCAAGCTCCTCCCCAACGAGCCGACCGTGGCGGTGAAGTGGATCGTGGAGGACGAGAGCGGCAAGGCGCTCGACGGCACCAGGGTGGCCATCAAGCCGAGCGCCGACGTGGAAGCCCCCTCCATCATCTTCCTCCCGGAGTTCACGGAGATGACGGGGATCGGCGCCACCGCCTCCAAGCGGCGGGTGTTCTGCGAAGTCACGCTCTCCCTGAACCTCGCCGACCCCGACGACCCGCCGCAGGTGCAGACCTTCACCCGGAAGCTGGGGCCGTTCAGCATCGACATCCCCAAGATCCCGGTGCCCACGGTGATGGCCATGATCCAGCACTCGCTGGGCGACCCGGCGTTCCCGGGCGGTGTGCTGATCGCCGTCCCCGCCACCTCCATGATCCGGGGGCTGGACGAGGTGCGCAGCCTGCTGGACCCGGTGCGCTCCACGCTGGGACGGCTGAAGACGCTGGCCGGCCTCATCGGGATGGCGACCTTTGGCGAGGCGGCGGACTACCTGGACCAGGTCCTCGCCCTGCTGGACACCGCCGATCCCAAGCCCCCCGCCTTCCGCAAGCGCGACGAGGTCTCCAGCCTGAACGACGTGACGATGCGGCCCGGCGGGCTGCTGGGCTTCGGGCGCGAGTCGTTCGAAGACACCATCAGCTCCGTGCTCCTGGTGGGGCCCCCGAAGCGCTCGGTGATGGTGTACCGGATGCGGGACTTCAGCGACGAGATCGCCCACACCGACCAGGGCGTGTTCCGGCTGGAGGTGGGGCCGACGGCCGTGGCCTTCGTGAAGACGCTGAACCGGGCGAGGCCCATCGACCGCATCCCCTGCTTCCCGCAGGGGAGCCGCTTCATCGAGCTCGTCGCGCCCTCCGCGCCCGAGGCCCGCTGGAACGACAAGATCTCGTCGTACCGGTTCCTTCCGCTCTGAACGGCGGGGCTCACACAGAGACACAGAGGCACAGAGAACTTATCTCTGTGCCTCTGTGTCCTCTGTGTGAGCATTTGGCTCAGCGCGCGATCTCGGCGGAAGATCCGCGGGTTCCGGTGGTGGCCGTTGGCCAAGTGCAAACAAACCGCTTGCGCGGCGCGGCCCGTCACTTTACAATGCAAAGAACTTCGGGTCGCGCGCGAAGCAGGCCCATGCGCTGAGTCTCAGCCAACAGGAAAGCTCCCGATGATGAACAGGATCGTTGCCCGTATTCGTTCGCTCCTCGGGCGCGCGCAGGGCGGGGCGGCCGATGGAGATGCCCAGCGGCTCCGCTTCTCCTGGCTGGACTTCAAGGTCGGGTTCCGCATGCTGGCGAGGTACCCGGGGCTCACCCTGGTCGGCACGGTGGCGATCGCCGTGGCGATCGCGCTGGGCTCGGTCTACTTCGAAGCGCTCAACAAGTGGCAGAACCCACGGCTGCCCTTCCGGGATGGCCACCGCATCGTCTCCATCCGCAGCTGGGACGTGAACGCGCTGGCGCCCGAAGGCAGGTCGCTGCACGACTTCGCGATCTGGCGCGAGCAGGTGAAGACGATCGACCACCTGGGCGCGGCCATCCTCTTCGTGCGCAACCTGGGCACCGAGGATGGGCGGGTGGAGCCGGTGCGCGGCGCCGAGATCACCGCCAACGCCTTCGCCATGCTGGGCACGGCCCCGCTGTTGGGCCGCACGCTGACGGCGCGCGACGAGCAGCCGGGGGAGCCGCCCGTGGCCGTCATCAGCCACGCTCTGTGGAAGACGCGCTTCGCCGGCGATCCCGGGGCCGTGGGGCGCACGGTGAAGCTGGGCACCGCCAGCGCCACCATCGTCGGGGTGATGCCGGAGGGCTTCGGCTTCCCCGTGAGCCAGCGCGTGTGGGCGCCGCTGCGCGTGGACGGGTCCACGCTCGCGCCGCGCACGGGGCCGGCGGTGTCGGTGTTCGGGCGGCTGGCGCCCGGCGCGTCCATGGACGACGCGCGGGCGGAGCTGGCCGCGATCGGGGCACGCGTCGCGGCCGACTACCCGGCGACGCACAGGCACCTGACGCCGCGGGTCACCCGCTACGCCAAGCCCCTGGCCGAGGGCGGACAGGCGCTGATGATCCGCAGCACGCTGTACGTGGTGAACGTCATCTTCCTCCTGCTCCTGGCCATCGTATGCGTGAACGTGGCCACGCTCGTGTTCGCCCGCACCGCCACGCGAAGCTGGGAGATCACGGTGCGCACCGCGCTGGGGGCCAACCGCGGCCGCATCATCGCACAGCTCTTCATCGAGGCGCTGGTCCTGGCCGGCATCGGGGCGGTGCTCGGGCTGGTCATCGCC
The DNA here is from genome assembly GCA_902805735.1 of uncultured Gemmatimonadota bacterium. Classification (GTDB taxonomy): domain Bacteria; phylum Gemmatimonadota; class Gemmatimonadetes; order Longimicrobiales; family Longimicrobiaceae; genus Longimicrobium. Next base: position 13,851 of record CADCTW010000028.1, read on the forward strand.
CGGGTCGCGCTTGGCTGGGGGATGGGGCTGGCGGCCGGGAGCGACGCGCTCCCCTTCTGGGTCGACGCCAGCCTGTCGTGGAAGACCGTGCTCTACACGGCGCTCCTCACGCTGTTCGGCGCCGCCATCATCGGGGTGCTCCCGGCGCTGCGGGTCACCAAGATCGACGTGCACGATGCGCTGCGCAGCGAGAACGCGGCGCGCTCGGGGCTCCGCTTCGGCGGCTTCTGGACGGCGGTGATCGTGGTGCAGGTCGCCATCACCGTGGCGCTGCTCCCGCTGGCGGGCGGCGGCGTGTTCGAGTCGAACCGCTTCCGGCAGAGGGCGGAGGGGATCGGCGCGGAGCGCTACCTGACCGCCACCGTGGACATGGACCGCGAATACTACGGGGCCGATTCGGCCGCCTTCGCCACGCGCGCGCGCCAGAGCTACGACGAGCTGGAGCGCAGGCTGGGCGCGGAGCCCGGCGTGGAGAGCGTCACCTTCGCGGACCGCCTCCCGGTGATGGACCAGTTCAAGTACGGGTTCGAGGTCGACACGGCGGCCGGGGCGCCCGCCACGGGGCTGCGCACCAGCACGATGGTGAACGTATCCCGCGGGTTCTTTGCCACCTTTGGCGCCTCGGTGGCCACCGGCCGCGACTTCGTGCCGCTGGACTACGAAACGGGCCGCGTGGTGATCGTCAACGAGTCGTTCGCGCGCCACGTCTTCGGCGGGCGCAACCCGATCGGCCAGCGCATCCGCATCCTGGCCGGCGAACACTCCGCGGAGAGCAAGGAGTGGTACGAGATCGTGGGGATGGTCAGGGACTTCGGCTGGCAGCTTCCCCTGCCGCAGGAGCAGTCCGCGGTGTACCGCCCGCGCCTGCCGGGGCCGGGCGCGGACGCCAGCCTCGCCGTGCGCGTGCGCGACCCGGAAGCGTTCGCCACCCGCCTGCGCGCCATCTCCGCCGCGGTCGACCCCACCATCCGCCTGACCGGCGTGCAGCCGCTGGCGCAGGTGGGGGGCGGGGAGGCGCAGATGAACTGGACGCTGACCTCCATCGCCTGGCTGGTCGCGCTCACGGTGCTGGTTCTGTCCGCGACGGGCATCCATGCGCTGATGTCGTTCACGGTGTCGCGGCGCACGCGCGAGATCGGCATCCGCGCCGCGCTGGGGGCGACCCCGGGGCGCATCGTGGCCGGCATCTTCTCGCGCGCGTTCCTGCAGATCGGCGTGGGCGTGCTCGCCGGAAGCGCGCTGGCCGCGCTGTTCGGGCTGGGATCGGTGCGCCAGGTGCTGCTGCTCCTCGCGGCGGACGGCCTCATGCTGGCGGTGGGGCTCGCCGCGTGCGCGCTGCCGCTGCGGCGCGCGCTCACGATCGATCCCACGGATGCGTTGAGGGCGGAAGGCTGAAAACAGTTTCACACAGAGGCACGGAGACACGGAGAGGAGCACTTCTGCGTGACGGATGCGGCTCGCGATTCGTCTACCTGCCGGAAGCGCCGGAGGACTCCGGCGCGCATACTTTCCGGAGGACGAATGCTGAAGAAGGCACTGTTTGCCGCCGCCCTGCTCCCGCTGGCCGCGGCCTGCGCAGACTCCACCGCTTCCGGCGGGGACGGCCGGGTGGCGGTGCGCTTCAACGCCGTGGCCGCTGGAGCGCAGGGCGCGCAGGCGCTCTTCGATCACGTCCCCGCGACGGGGGCGATCACGCTCACGGGGACGAACGGGACCCTGGTGCTCCAGGACATCCGCCTGATCGTGTCCGAGCTGGAGCTGGAACGGGCCAACGCGAGCTGCCGGGGCGAGGACGACGACGACGACTGCGAGGAGTTCGAGGGCGGGCCCTTCCTGGTGAACCTGCTCGACGGAACGGCGGCCGAGGTCGTGAACGCCTCCATCCCGGCGGGCAGCTACTCGGAGTTCGAGTTCGAGGTCGAGGACCTGGACGCGGATGAGGACGACGACGGCGGCGAGAGGCAGGCGATCCAGTCCATCCTGGCCGGGATGCGCCAGGCGTACCCGGGCTTCCCCAGCGACGCGAGCATGGTGGTGCACGGCACCTTCACCCCCACGGGCGGCACCGCGCAGAAGTTCACCGTCTACTTCGAAGCGGAGATCGAGGTGGAGCACAAGTTCGCCACCCCCTTCCGCGTACCGGAGGACGGCGCGATCGAAGTGAACCTCGACCCGGCCCTCTGGTTCAAGCCGGGCGCGCAGGTGGTGAACCTTGCCGCGCTCAACGGACGCACCGTCGAGTTCGAGGCCGAGTTCAAGAGCGGCATCAAGGTGGAGCACGACGACGACTGACAACAGCGGGGCTCACACAGAGACACAGAGGCACAGAGGTGTACTCCTCTGTGCTTCTGTGTCTCGGCGCCCCCCGTGCACGCCGGTCCGATCAGCGCCACCCCAGGGCGCGCGAAAGGGCTTCTGCCGCATGGGCCACCTCGGAGCCGACCCGGGGGAGATCCTCCCGCCGCATCCGCGAGATCGGCGCGGAGATGGAGATGGCGGCCACCACCTCGCCGCGGTGGTCGCGGACGGGCGCGCCCACCGCCACCAGGTCGTCCTCCAGCTCCACCCAGTTCGTGGCGTAGCCACGTGCGCGCACCCCGGCGAGCTCGGCCATGAGGACCTCTAGGCCGGTGATCGTCGCCGGGGTGCATGGCTCCAGCGGAAGCCGCAGAAGCCCGCATATCTCCTCGTCCGACTTCCACGCCAGGATCGCCTTGCACGCCGCGCTCGCGTGCAGCGGAAAGCGGCGGCCCACCATCCCCATGTGCATCACCGGACGCGGGCTCTCCACCGCCTCCACGTTCACACCCGCCCCGTCGGTGAGGATCACCAGGTTGGAGGTCTCGCCGGTCGCCGCCGCGAGCGACTCGAGCACCGGCCGCGCCATCCTCTGCAGCGAGGTGGCCTGCTTGGCCATCTCCCCGACCGCCGTCATCTGCATCGACACCCGGTACCGCCCCGACTCCGCACGGTCCAGGAAGCCCGCCTCCTCCATGGCGCCCATCAGCCGGCTTACGGTGCTCTTGGGCCGCCCAAGGAGCCGCGCCGCTTCGATCACTCCCAGCTCCTTGCGGGCGGGCGTGTAGAGCTGGAGCACCTGCATCGCCTTGCGCAGCATGAACCCTCGGTTGTATCGTTCCATATAGCGGAGCGCAGTTCCATATTATGGAACAGTATGCGGACGCTCCAGCCTTCCCGTCAAGTTCTTCGCACCACCAGCCGGCACACCTCCCGTTGCTCTCCGCACCGTTGCCGGTGCGGCTCGACCCGGACTTCGAGGCCAGCGATGAACCCGTCCATGCGCAGGAGGCTCGCACCCTCGGCCCTTTTCCTCCTGGCCGCACCCGCGGTGGCCGCCGCGCAGGCGCAGCGTGGCGCCACCTCCGTGCCGGACGGGCCGCTCGTGCGGCAGGCGCTGGAGTACGCGGCACGCACCGAGCCGCAGACGATCGAGGACCAGGTCGCCCTCTGCCAGATCGAGGCGCCTCCCTTCAAGGAGGCGCGGCGTGCGCAGGAGTACCGGGCCCGGATGCGGGCGCTGGGCCTCGTGAACACGCGGATCGACAGCGAAGGGAACGCCATCGGCGAGCTGCCGGGGAGCGACCCGCGCGCGAGCAGCGTGCTGATCTCCGGCCACCTGGACACGGTTTTTCCCGAGGGTACCGACGTGCGGGTAAGGCGCGAAGGAACCGTGCTGCACGGCCCGGGGATCGGCGACGACTGCCGCGGTCTGGCCGTGGTGCTGGCGGTCGCGCGCACGATGCGGGAATCAGGGCTGCGGCCCCGCGGCACCGTGTACTTCGTGGGGACGGTGGGCGAGGAGGGAGCGGGAAACCTGCGCGGGGTGCGCCACCTCCTGCAGAACGAGCTGAAGGGCAAGGTGGGCTACTTCCTTTCCGTGGACGGCGCCGGGTACGACATCACCAAGGACGCCGTCGCCAGCCACCGATACCGGGTGAGCTACGCGGGGCCTGGCGGCCACAGCTACGGCGCGTTCGGAATGCCCAACCCGATTCACGCGCTGGGCCGCGCCATCGCCAAGGTGTCGGAGCTGCAGGTCCCTTCCTCGCCCAAGGTCACCTTCAACGTCGGCGTGGTGGGCGGCGGCACCTCCGTCAACTCCATCGCGGACCGGGCCAGCATGGACGTGGACATGCGCTCGCAGGACCAGGCCGCGCTGCGCGCACTGGACGAGCGCTTCCAGGCGGCGATCCGCGCCGCGCTCGCGGAGGAGAACGCGCGCTGGCGGAGCCCGGTGAAGCTTACGCTGCACGTGGACACCATCGGGATCCGCCCCGGCGGCGGACAGCCGGAGTCGGCGGCCATCGTGCAGGCGGGGCTGCAGGCGGCCCGTGCGCTGGGGGTGACCTCGCGCACGACCGCGTCGAGCACCGACGCCAACGTGCCGATCAGCCTTGGGATCCCCGCGGTCACCATCGACGGCGGCGGAAGCGGGCGCGGGGCGCACTCGCTGCAGGAAAGCTACGACACCAGGGACAGCCACAAGGGAACGCAGTGGGCCCTCCTCTACATCCTCACGCTCGCGGGGGTGCGCTGATGCGCTCCGGGGGCGCGCGGCGGCTGCGCCTGGGCGTGCTCTGCGCCGCCCTGGCCGCGGGGGCCGGCGAAGCAGGGGCGCAGGCTCCCCTCTACGACCTCCTGATCCGCGGCGGCACGGTGGTGGACGGGACCGGCGCCGCGCGATTCCGCGCCGACGTGGCGGTCCGCGGCGGGCGCATCGCCCGCGTGTCGCGCACCGCCATCCCGGCGGCGCGCGCGCGGCGCGTGGTGGACGCGAGGGGGATGGTGGTGGCGCCGGGCTTCGTAGACCTGCACGCCCACCTGGACCCGCTGCTGCGCCTTCCCGGCGCGGAGAGCATGGCGCGGCAGGGAGTCACCACCGCCCTCGGCGGGCCCGACGGCGGCTCGCCCCTTCCGCTGGGGAGCTACCTGGACTCCGCGCAGGCGCTGGGGCTGGGCATCAACGTCGCCTTCCTCGTGGGCCACAACGACGTCCGCCAGCGGGTGATGGGGATGGAGGCCCGCGCCCCGCGCGCCGCCGAGCTGGACCGGATGCGCGCCGAGGTGGCGCGGGCGATGGCGGAGGGGGCGTGGGGCCTCTCCACCGGCCTCAAGTACCTGCCCGGTGCCTACTCGAACACGGACGAGGTGGTGGCGCTCGCGGCCGTCGCGGCGGACTCGGGCGGGATCTATACCTCGCACCTGAGGGAGGAGGGGCTCGGGCTGGTGGAAGCGGTGGCGGAGGCGATCCGCATCGGCCGCGAGGGGCGCATTCCGGTGGTACTCACCCACCACAAGGCGGTCGGAAAGCCGATGTGGGGGGCCAGCGTGCGCACGCTGGCCATGGTGGACAGCGCCCGCCGCGCCGGGGTGGACGTGATGGTGGACCAGTACCCGTACACCGCCACCTACACCGGCATCGGCGTGCTGGTGCCCGCCTGGGCCCGCGCCGGCGGCGACAGCGCCTTCGAGCGCCGCCTGGCCGATCCCGCGCTCCGCGACAGCATCCGCGGGGGCGTGGTCTTCAACATCCTGAACGACCGCGGCGGCGGCGAGCTGAGCCGGGTGCAGCTCGCGCGCGTTCCGTGGATGCAGGAGCTGGAGGGGAAGACGCTGGCAGACTGGGCGGCGCTGCGCGGCCTGGACCCGACGCCCGAGAACGGGGCGGACCTGGTGCTGGAGGCCACCCGCCGCGGCGGCACCTCGGCCATCTACCACGTGCTGGACGACGGCGACGTGCGGCGCATCATGCGCCACCCGCAGACCATGATCGCCTCGGACGGGCGGCTCACGCAGCCGGGCGAGGGGCACCCTCACCCGCGCTGGTACGGCACCTTCCCGCGCGTGCTGGGGCGCTACGTGCGCGACGAGCGCGTGCTGACGCTGGAGGAGGCGGTCCACAAGATGACCGCGCTGCCCGCGGCGCGGCTGGGGCTGGCCGGCCGCGGCCGGGTGGCGGCGGGGATGCAGGCGGACCTGGTGGTCTTCGACCCCCTGGTCGTGGCGGACCGCGCCACCTTCCAGGCGCCGCACCAGTACCCCGCGGGGATCCACCACGTCTTCGTAGGCGGCACCGCGACGGTGGACGCCGGGCGGTTCACGGATGCGCGCCCGGGACGCGTGCTCCGGCGCCCCGCGGGGCGCACCCGCGCGGCGCACGCCCCCCGCGCGCGGGGGAGGTGAGCGATGGAGCCCATCGTGTACCTGAACGGCGGTTTCGTCCCGCACCGCGAGGCCCGCATCTCGGCGGACGACCGGGGATTCCTCTTCGGCGACGGCGTCTACGAGGTGATCCGCGCGGTGGACGGCGCCCTCTTCGAGGCCGGGGCGCACGCCCGCCGCATGGCCGCCGGCCTCCAGGCGCTGAGGATCGGGTCGCTGGAGGGCGGAGCCCATGCGCTGCTCGGCGTCGCCGAGCGGCTCCTGCGCGAGAACGCGCTGCTGGAGGGCGAGGCCACCGTGTACCTGCAGGTCACCCGCGGCGCGGCGCCCCGCAGGCACACCTTCCCGGCCCCTTCCACTCCGCCCACCGTCTACGTCTCGGCCACCCGCTTCCAGCCCCCGGCCGAGCTGCAGGAGCACGGCGCGGCCGCCATCACGCAGGCGGACGTGCGGTGGGGACGGTGCAACGTCAAGTCGACGAACCTCCTCCCCAACATCCTGGCGAAGCAGCTCGCGGCGGAGGCGGGCGCCTTCGAGGCGATCCTGGTGAGAGACGGGGTCGTCACCGAGGGAGCCTCGACCAGCGTGTTCGGGGTCAGCCGCGGCGAGCTCCGCACCCACCCGCTCACGCCCCACATCCTCCCCGGCATCACGCGGGCGGTGGTGCTGGAGCTCGCGGCCGCCCGCGGCCTGCGGGTGGACGAGACGCCGCTGAGGGGCGCCGAGCTGGGCCGGCTGGACGAGATCTTCCTGGTGGGCACCACCACCGACCTGATGCCGGTGGTGGTGCTGGACGGCACCCCGGTGGGCGGCGGGTCGCCGGGCCCCGTGACCCGTGCGCTCCAGCAGGGCTACCGGGCGCGGTTCCATGGCGCCGCCCGCTCGCTCCTCCTTTCCACGTGAAGCGCGCGCACGGCGCCCGCCCGCCGGGCGCTCCACCCGTCTCCCGGAGGTGTGCCTTCTCCGTCTCGTACCCGTTCGCGCACTCGTACGCTCACCGCACGATCCCAGCCCAGGAGGATCAGATGCCAGGTAGTACTCGTTCGAAGGTACTGAGGACCGCGCTGGCCGCGCTGGCCCTGCTCGTCGTGGCCGCGCTCCCCGCGGCCGCGCAGACCACGGGAACCATCCGCGGGACGGTCTCCGCGAAGGGGCGCCCGCTCTCGTCGGCGCAGGTCTCCATCCGGGGAACGTCGCTCGGCGCCGTCACCAACAGCGCCGGCCAGTTCACCATCGGCAACGTCCCCGCCGGCCGGCAGACGGTGCGGGCGCAGATGATCGGCTTCTCGCCCGCCGACCAGGCGGTTTCCGTCGCCGCGGGGCAGACGGCCAGCCTCGCCTTCCAGCTCAGCGAGACGGCGATCCTCATGGAGCAGCTGGTGGTGACCGGCACCGCCACGGAGGTGCGGGCCAAGGAGGTGGGCAACAGCCTGGACGCGGTGACCGCCCGGGAGATCCGCAACGTCCCGGTGGTCAACGCCGAGCAGGTGCTCTCCGGCCGCGCGCCGGGGGTCACGGTGATGACGAGCGCGGGACAGGCCGGCTCGGGCGGATCGATCAAGATCCGCGGCGTCAACACCGTCAGCCAGACCAACTCGCCGCTGATCTACGTGGACGGCGTGCGCATCTTCAGCGAGCCGACCCGCGCCGCCTGGGGCGCCCGCTCCGGCGTCAGCCCGCTGCAGGACATCGCCGCGGCCGACATCGAGCGGATGGAGGTCATCAAGGGCGCGGCGGCCACCACGCTGTACGGCACCGAGGCGTCGGGCGGGGTGATCCAGATCTTCACCAAGAAGGGTGCCTCGGGCGCCCCGGTGTGGAACGCGGACCTGACCGCCGGCCTCAACCGCTCCGGCACCTGGGGGGCGCCGAACGACCCGACGCAGCTGTTCACCCGCTGCGGCGACCGCAGCAAGATGTTCGGCCTGGACGTGCTGAACGCCTACGGCGCCAAGGGCACCCGCGGCGACACGGTGTACTTCGCCGACCCCACCTGCCCCTCGGACGGCAGCTGGGTGGAGGACGGCCCGGTCCAGCGCTACAACCTGTCGGTGCGGGGCGGCGCGCAGAACATGACGTACTTCCTCTCCGGCAACTTCAGCGACGTGCAGGGGATCCTGCCGACGCAGGGGTCCAGGGACGGCGGGCTGCGGGGCAACTTCGCCTTCCTCCCCACCGAGGAGCTGCAGGTGCAGCTCAGCACCTCGTACACGCGGCGCGACACACGCTGGGTGAACGACGGCAACAACGCCGCGGGGTTCGGGCTGAACGTGAACCGGGGATTCGCGAGCAACTTCAAGGGGGGCAAGGGGGGCGACTGCGCGGACGTCACCGTGGTCTGCGTGAGCAACGGCTACATCTTCGACGGTGAGATCTTCACCCGCTCGGACCACTACACCACCGGCCTCACCGTCAGCCACACGCCGTTCCCCGCGCTGACCAACCGCTTCGCCGTGGGCTGGGACTACACGGCCATGAACAACGAGACCACGCGGCCGTTCGGCTTCCTCCGCAACCCGGAGGGCTTCTACTGGGACGAGAACACCCGCCACACCAAGCTGTCGCTGGACTACGCGGGCTCCTTCAAGAACGACTTCGGCCGGAACGTGGAGTCCACCTTCTCGTGGGGGGCGCAGGCGTTCCGCGACGACCACCGCTGGACGGAGACCGACGTGGAGCGTTTCGCCGGCCCCGGCGACCCGACGCTCGAGTCGGGGGCGGAGATCACCTACCTGGCCGACGATCCCTTCACCAAGACCACGGCCGGCGTCTTCCTGCAGGAGATGGTCGGGATCCAGGACCGGCTCTTCATCACGGCCGGCCTGCGCGTGGACGGCAACAGCGCCTTCGGCGAGAACTTCGGCCTGCAGCGCTATCCCAAGCTGTCGGCCGCGTACGTGCTCTCCGACCACGACTTCTGGCCCACGAGCTGGTGGGACACCTTCAAGCTGCGCGCCGCGGTGGGCGAATCGGGGAAGGCCCCCGGCGCGTTCGACCGGCTGCGCACCTGGGAGGCCGTCTCCGGCGACAACGCGCAGCCCGGCTTCACCCCGCTCAACCGGGGCAACCCGGACCTGGGCCCCGAGCGCACCCGCGAGCTGGAAGGGGGCTTCGACGCCGGCTTCTTCGACGGGAGGGTGGGGCTGGAGGTCACGGCGTACCAGGCCAACACCTACGACGCCCTGATCCCGGTGCGCTACCCGCCGTCGGAAGGGTTCCTGGTGAACCGGGTGGAGAACGTGGGCGAGCTCCGCAACCGCGGGCTCGAGCTGCAGGCCAACGTGGCGGTGCTGCGCACGGACCGCTTCGATTGGGCCCTGCGCGGGAACGCCTCCTTCCTCCAGAGCGAGGCCGCCGACCTGGACGGCGACCCCGAGACCCAGACCACCATCGCGACCGGGCTGAACAGCCAGGTGCGCGAGGGGGGCTTCCCGGTGCCGGCGTACTTCGGCAAGCGCATCCTCAACCCGGACGCCTTCGAAGACCCGGTCGTCGTCAGCGACACCTCGGTGGGACCGGTCTACCCCACCCGGCTCTTCGGGCTGGGCACCACCTTCACCCTGGGCAACCTGAGCTTCGACGCGCTGGCCGAGTACCAGGGCGGGCACTACGTGCAGAACTACACCGGATACCAGAACGCCCGGCGCGGCGTGTGGTACCCGTGCTACGACGTCCAGCAGAAGATGAACGCGGCCGCCGCCGGCGACGCGAGCGCGCTGAACGACGTGCGCGCCGCGGACCGTGCGCGTTGCGCGTTCCCCGGCTCCGGGTACAGCCACGATGCCGACTACTGGATCGAGAAGGGCGACTTCCTCAAGCTGCGGCAGGTCGCGCTCACGTACGACGTCCCCGCCCGCTGGACGCGGTTCGCGGACAAGGCCAGCATCACGCTGGCGGGGCAGAACCTGTTCACCTGGACCGACTACACCGGGAGCGACCCCGAGGTGAGCGACATGGCGGACCAGGCGGGCAACGTGTACGGCGGGGGCGAGTTCGGGCGCCGCGACTACTACCAGATCCCGCCGCCGCGCACGGTGCTGGTCTCCTTCAAGTTCAGCTTCTAAGCGGGAGAAACCATGAACATGCGAAACAGCAGACACTGGCTCGCCGTGGGCGCCCTGGCGCTGGCGCTGCCGCTGGGCGGCTGCGGCGACTTCTTCGAGGTCACCAGCCCCGGGCGCACGGCCGACGACGACCTGAACAACGTGGACGCCTTTCCCGCGCTGGTCACGGGGATGTCGTTCGACCTGTCGCAGGGGCTGGACGCGGGGCTGCAGGAGATCTCGCTCGCCTCGGGCGACCTGTGGCACGGGGGCAGCTACGACTTCGGCGACATCCCGCGCGGCATCATCCTCCCCGAAGACGTGAACGGCCTCTGGGGGAGCATGCACCAGGCGCGCTGGGTGGCCGAGCAGGGGATCGAGCGCATGCGCACGGTGCTCGCCGCGGCGGGGGCCGAGGCCGAGTTCGAAAAGAGCCCGCTGGTCGCCCGCGCGCACCTGCTGGCGGGCTTCGCCAACCGGATGCTGGGCGAGAACATGTGCTTCGCCGTGATCGACGGCGGGCCGCAGCAGGCGCACACCATCCACTTCGACCGGGCGCTGCAGCAGTTCACCCGGGCCATCGAGATCGGCACGGCCGCCAAAGCCACGGAGGTGGTGAACGCGGCGTACGGCGGCCGTGCCTCGATGCGGGCGTGGAAGGGCGACTGGACGGGCGCGGCGGCGGATGCGGCCCGGGTGCCCTCCGGCTTCGTGTACTCGGCGCAGTACCAGCAGCCGAGCCCGGGCAACGACCTGGCGTACGAGACGACCACCCGCTTCGAGTTCACCGTGTTCGAGACGCAGTTCGAGGGGCACCCGAACGACCCGCGGGTGCCCTGGCGCATCGCGATGAAGAGCGGCAAGGTCGCGACCGGGCAGAACGGCTCCACGCCGATGTACCAGCAGCTGAAGTACCTGGACCAGGACTCCGACATCCCGCTGGTGAAGGGGACGGAGATGCTGGTGCTGCGCGCCGAAGCCGCATTGCGGAGCGGCGACGTCCCGGGCGCCTTCGCGCTGCTGAACCAGGCCCGCGCGCAATACAAGATGCAGCCCCTGGCGGCGACCACCGACCTGGCCGCCGCCTGGGCGACGCTGCGCTTCGAGCGCCGCGCCACCACCTGGCTGGAGGGGCGCGCGCTCTGGGACCTGCGCAGGTGGAACGCGGAAAGCGGTCCCGCCAAGGACCCCTTCCTGGACAACCGGGACAAGTGCATTCCCATCAGCGAGAACGAGCAGAGGTCGAACCCGAACCTCCGGGGCTGACCGCTCGTCCTCACACCGCGCGGGGGCGGGACCGCCGCCCCCGCGCACGGAACCGGGAGGGCTGGATGACGCGAGCTTTACGATGGGTCCTGCCGCTGGCGATGGCCGCCTCGGGGTGCTACTCGCACGCGGCCGTGCGTCCGGAGAACGTGCAGCCGGGGGCGCTGGTGCAGGCGCGGATCACGGCCGCCCGCGCGGAGCAGCTCACCGACGAGCTGGGGCGCGAGAGCCGCGTGCTGCGCGGGCGGATCGTGGGAGAGGAGGGCGGCGGCATCCTGCTGCAGGTGCCGGCGCTCACCGGGGCGGGCGGGCCGCGGCTGGAGCAGCGGGTGCTGCTGCCGGCGCCCGAGATCGTGGAGCTGGAGCTTCGCACGCTGGATCGGGGGCGAACCGCCGGGCTGGCCGCGCTGCTGGCCGCCGCCGGGGGATACGTGCTGCTGCAGCAGTTCCGGTCCGGGGGGAAGGACGATCCGCCCGGGGGGGACAAGCCGGGCGGCGGCAACCAGGTGATCCTCCCCTTTCCCGGGTCAAGGTAGCCACACCTCGGCCCTCCGGGGGGCGCGGCCGGTGCGCCTCCCCGAACCTCCCATCCGCAGGCCACCGATGGCACTTTCATGGACGGGCCCGTTCATCCGCACGCCGTGGATCGCCGCCGCGGCGGCCCTGCTGTGCGCGTGCGGCGGCGGCGGCTCCGCGCTGGCGCCCGCGGGCGCCGGGCTCGAGCTGTCCCTGCACGGGCTGCGCGCGCTGGACCCGGCCTCCGAGGGCCACTACGAGCTGTGGGCGGTGGACGCGTCCGGCACCCCGCGCTCCGCCGGCCGCTTCGTCCCCGGCGACGGGGTGCGGCTGGCCAACCCCGCGGCGGACGCGAGGGAGCTGCGGGTGACCGTGGAGCCGCCCGGCGACGGCGATCCCGCCCCCTCCCCGCAGCTGCTCCTGCGCGGGCGCGTGCGGGACGGCGGGGCCGAGATGCGCATCGAGGGGGCGGTCACCGCGGCGGAGCTGGCGCTGCGCGAGAAGCCGGGGCAGTACACCGTCTTCACCCCCAGCGACAACCACCGGTACGGCTACCCGTCCAACGAGTACGCCGGGGTCTGGCTCCTCAACTCCACCGTGATCTCGCAGGGGATCGACCAGTGGGTCCGGCTCACGCCGCTGAAGCCCGGCTGGGTGTACGAGGGGTGGATGGTGCGCGACCCCGGGCTCCCCGGCGAGGTGTGGATGTCGTACGGCAAGTTCACCCCCTCCAACGACGGCGCGGTCAACCGGCGCGACCAGAACGGGTGGGGTCCTTTCTCGGGGGTGGACGACTACGTCACCGCCGGCGCGGAGGACTACCCGGGCGACGACTGGGTCTCCAACCCCTTCGGCTTTCCCGTGCCAGGCGACCTCCCGCTCCCCGTCGACTTCAGGGAGCGCGACGCGGCCGGGGAGTTCCGCTGGTGGCACGTGATCACGGTGGAGCCGGAGTGGAACCTGTCGCGGGAAGAAAAGGTCTCCAGCGAGCGGCCCTTTCTGCTGCAGCCGTACCGCGACCGCTTCATCGACAACGGGATCGGGCGGGGGCGGCCCATCACGCTGAGACCCGAGGGGATCCCCGGCGGGCGGGTGAGGGTGGTACGATGATCCGCCCGCGCCTCTGGCTGCTCGCCCTGGCCGCGGCGGCCCTCCCCGCCTGCTCCGATTCCCCCACCGGCCCCGCGCTGCCCGGCGCGGAGGGAGGGCGCTGGGCCACCTGGGTGCTGGCGAGCGGCGACGAGCTGCGCCCCCCGCCTCCCCCCGCCGCCGGCTCTTCGCGGAGCCTGGGCGAGCTGGAGGAGATCCGCTCCCTGCAGGCCGGCCTCACCTCCGCGCAGCGGGAAGAGATCCGCCGCTGGGAGGGGAGCCCCACCGGCCCGTGGAGCGCGGAAGCGATCAGCCTGCTGGAGCGGTACTGGCTCCTCCTCCCCGACGTACGCACCGCCTCGCCGGCGAGGTCGGCACGCATCATGGCGCTGCTGCACGTGGCCATGTACGACGCGATGGTGGCCACCTGGGACGCCAAGCACGCGTACGGCCGCCCGCGTCCCGGCGGCTCCGGCATCCAGCCCCTGCTCAGGGCGGAGGACGTGCCGGGGTACCCCTCCGAGCACGCCGCCGCCGCGGCCGCCGCGGCCGAGGTGCTCAAGTACGCTTTCCCGGTGGAGGAAGGTGCCCGCTTCGACACCCTGGCGCGCCGTGCGGGCGAGGCACGCATCGCGGGCGGGGTGGCGTACCGCAGCGACGTGGAGGCGGGCTGGGCGCTGGGCCGCGCCGTGGCCGAACGCGTGCTGGCCGGCGCGCGCGGCGACGGCTCGG
>CADCTW010000029.1 GCA_902805735.1 uncultured Gemmatimonadota bacterium
AGATGCTCTAACCAACTGAGCTAAGCAGGCGTACAGTGGTCGATCAGGGACTCGAACCCCGGACCTCTCGCATGTGAGGCGAGCGCTCTAACCAACTGAGCTAATCGACCTGGGTGCCGGGGTACCTCTCACGACAGGCGGTTAATTTACCATCGTTTTCACGATCGATCAACCCCCCTCGCAAACAATCTTCTCCGGCTTGCCCGCGCCCGCCCGCGGCGCCACTTTGAGCCCCTCATCTCAGGGAGATCGGGCCCATGGAACCGAACGCGCAGACGCTGGAGCGCCGCATCCGCGCGCTTCTCATCTTCTTCATCGTGGGGCTGGTGCTGAGCGGGGTCACCGCGTTCCCCATCGAGAGCGAGCTGCGCTGGCTGACGGGGGTGCTGGGCGCCGGGCCCGCTGCGCGGCCCGAGGCGTACGGCGGGCTGATGCGCTGGCTGCTGACGGTGCGCGACGGCGTGGCGGCCACCAACCGCGCCTACCCCTTCCTGGCGTACGGCACGGACTGGCTGGCCTTCGCGCACCTGGTGATCGCGGCGCTCTTCGTGGGCCCGCTGCGCGACCCCGTGCGCAACGTGTGGGTGGTGCAGTGGGGAATGATCGCGTGCGTCGCGGTGATCCCGCTGGCGCTGATCGCCGGCCCCATCCGCGGCATCCCCTTCCCCTGGCGCCTCGTGGACGCCTCGTTCGGCGTCATCGGCATCCTCCCCCTCTGGCTCTGCCTGCGCTACATCCGCGAGCTCGAAAGAACGGAGGCACCGAGATGACGTGATCTCCGTGCCTCTGTATCTCTGTGTCTCTGTGTCTCTGTGTGACCCTTCTGTTTTACTTCCCCGCCACCACCAGCCGGAAGCGCTTCCCCTCGATGGCGGCGATGGCCACGGGCTTGCCGACGGGGTCGCCGTTCTCGTCAAAGGCCACGGGGCCGGTGACGCCCACGAACGGCTCGCTGCCGCCGGGGCGGCCGACGCCCTCCAGGTAGTCGCGGATCTGGCCGCGGGTGCGCGCTCCGGACTTTACGGCGCGGGCCAGCAGGTACACGGCGTCGTAGCTGGTGGCGGCGGACGACTCCGGCTCGCGGTTGAAGCGCCGCCGGAAGCGCTCGGCGAAGACCCGCGCGCGGTCGCTGGCCTCGGGGTGGTAGAGCATCCCGAACATGGTGCCGTCGTAGTTCCCCTCCATGGAGGTGAGCGACTCCAGCCCGTCGCCCCCCAGCACCCGCGCGGCCAGCCCCACCTCGCGCATCTGCCGGATCATGGTGGCCGCGCCCACCTCCAGCCCCGCGACCAGCACCACCTCCGCGCCGCGCTGCTTGAGGCGGATCAGGTAGGGGCGGAAGTCCTTCATCTCTTCCAGGTACGGATCGGACGCCACCAGCTGCGCTCCGGTCTGCGCGAGCGCCTTGCGGAAGACCTCGGCCAGGCTGTTCCCGTACTCGTCGTTGGCGTACAGGATGCCGATGCGCCGCCCGAAGCCGCGCGCCTGGCGGGCGATGGCCGCCGCGTTGGCGCTGTCGTTGGAGGCGATGCGGAAGATCCAGGGCCCCGCCCCGGCGATCTCCGTGCTGGTGGCGCTGGTCCCCAGGGCGGGGAGGCCGCCTTCGTTGTAGATGGTGGAGGCCGCCATCATGGGGTCCGAGTTGGCGTGGCCCACCACGGCCACCACCTGCGGATCGCCCGCCAGCCGGCTCGCCACCTGGATGGCGGGCGCCGCTTCGCCGCCGTCGTCCACCGGGCGCACGCCGATGCGCATGCCGCCCAGGTCGCCGCTGGCGTTGATCTCTTCGACCGCGAGCTCGGCGCCGAGCTTGGAGTTCTCGCCGTACGAGCGGGTGAGCGGCGCCGCCAGCCCAAAGGTCACGGTGCCGGTGTCGGCGCGGGTGCACGACGCGGCGGCCAGGGCCGCGGCGATGAGGATGAAAATGCGCACGTGAGGGAGGGTGCGGAGGGGGACTGCGGGAGTGTCTGTGTCAGTCCATTGTAGCAGCCGCCGCGCGATTTTGCATAATCTTTATGCGCCAGTTCACGCCTCCGGGTATTCCGCGCTCCGCACCCGCCATCGTGAGGTCGCACGGGTACGGGCCTTGCTCCCCTGCCGCGCCCCTGTATCAACCAACATGGAGGCAAGGATGAGGAAACCGATCTCGCCGCGCGCGCATGGAGTGCTGGACTACGCCACCTCGGCCACCACGGCCGCAGCCGCGGAGGTGCTCAACTTTCCGCCCCCCGCGCGGGCCGCGGCACGTGCCCTGGCCGGCGGCTACACGGGGCTGGCGGCCGTGACCGACTACCCGCTGGCCGCGCGGCGCGTGGTCCCCTTCAAGGCGCACGGGGCCACCGAGGCGGCGCTGGGGCTGGCGCTCCCCTTCGTCCCCTGGCTGCTGGGCTTCGCGGACCACAAGCCCGCCCGCAACTTCTTTTTGGGCCTGACGGCGGTGACGTTCGTCGTGGCCGCGCTGACGGACTGGGAGAAGCGGGATTCGCCGGTGGATTCGCGGTGAAGAACGAGTCGTGAGGGCTGCGGGGGAGGCCCTCACCCCCCCGGCCCCCCTCCCCCAAACTGCTGGGGGAGGGGGGCGCATTCCAGCCATCCAGGCGCGCTCCGGGCTCCTGCGGGCCGCGGGTTCTGGACCGCGGTTCCGGGGGGGTACTTTGGCGCGAGATACCGAAGATGCGCCCCCTCTCCCAGCAGTTTGGGAGAGGGGGACGGGGGGTGAGGGCCTCCGTCAGCACGCACACTCCTTCCCACACGCCCGGTGAACCTCCTCCGCACCCCGGACGATCGCTTCGCCAACCTCCCCGGCTATCCGTGGGCGCCGCGCTACACGGAAGTGGACGGCGTGCGCATCCACCACGTGGAGGATGGGCCGGCGGGGGCGGATCCGGTGCTGCTGCTGCACGGGGAGCCCACGTGGTCGTACCTGTACCGCAAGGTGATTCCGGTGCTGGCGGGGGCGGGGCACCGGGTGCTGGCGCCGGACCTGGTGGGGTTCGGGAGGTCGGACAAGCCGTCGCGCCGGAGCGATTACAGCTACGCGCGGCACGTGGCTTGGATGGCCGGGTGGATGCGCGCGCGGGAGCTTACCCGCGTCACGCTGGTGTGCCAGGACTGGGGCGCGCTGATCGGGCTGCGGCTGGTGGCGGAGCACCCGCAGCGCTTCGCGCGGGTGGTGGTGGCCAATGGCGGGCTCCCCACCGGCGACCAGCACACGCCCTTCCCCTTCAAGGTGTGGCAGGCGTTCGCGCGCTGGACGCCGCGGTTCCCGGTGGGCCGCATCGTACAGGCCGGCTCGCAAACGCGCCTGCCGCCCAAGGTGGTGGCGGCGTACGAGGCGCCCTTCCCCGCCGAGCGCTTCAAGGCCGGGCCGCGTGCGCTCCCGGGCCTCGTCCCCACGCGCGCCAGCGACCCCGCGAACGCCGCCAACCGCCGCGCCTGGGAGGCCCTGCGCGCATGGGACCGCCCCCTCTTGACCGCGTTCGGCGACAAGGACGCGTTCTTTCGCGGCATCGACCGGCTGCTGCAGCGCACCGTGCCGGGGGCGGCGGGGCAGCCCCACACCACGCTGCACGGCGCGGGGCACTTCATCCAGGAGGACGCGGGCGAAGAGCTGGGCAAGGTGGTGGCGCACTGGCTGGCCTCCTGAATCTCACACAGAGACACAGAGGCACAGAGGTAACTTCATCTCTGTGCCTCTGTGTCTCTGTGTGAGCCCCCGCTCCTACCAGATGCGCGCCCGCACGCTGTCGGGGCGCACCATGGGATCCCCGGGACGGCACCCGAAGGCGCGCGCGAACTCGGGCATGTTGGAGAGGGGGCCGTTGGTGCGCCACGGCGAGGGCGCGTGCGGATCGGTGGTCGCCTGCAGCCGCAGCGTCTCGGGGCGGGTGTTGCGGCGCCAGATCTGCGCCCACGCCATGAAGAAGCGCTGCTCCGGCGTGAGCCCGCCCACCGGCGCCCGCGGCTTGCCGGCGAGCTCCCTCTGCAGCGCGTGGTAGGCAATGGTGAGGCCGCCCAGGTCCGCGATGTTCTCGCCCACGGTGAGCTGGCCGTTGACGCGCAGCGTGTCGATCACCAGGTACTGCGAGAACTGGTCGGCCACGCGCCGGGCCTGCTCGCGGTACGCGGCGGCGTCGGCGGCCGTCCACCAGTCGCGCAGGTTGCCGGAGGCGTCGAAGCGGCGCCCCTGGTCGTCGAAGCCGTGCGCCATCTCGTGGCCGATCACCGCGCCCATCCCCCCGTAGTTGGCCGCGTCGTCCGCCAGCGGGTCGAAGAACGGGGGCTGCAGGATGCCGGCGGGGAAGACGATCTCGTTGAGCGACGCGTTGTAGTACGCGTTCACCGAGGGGGCCGTCATCAGCCACGCGTCGCGGTCCGCCCTGCGGCCGATGCGCGCAAGGGAGCGCGCGGACGACCAGCGCTGCGCGCGCCGCACGTTGTCCAGGTGCGAGCCGGGGCGGATCTCCAGCCCCGAGTAGTCCCGCCAGCGATCGGGGTAGCCGATCTTGCTGCGGAACGCGCCCAGCTTGGCCAGCGCCTCCGCGCGGGTGGAGTCCGTCATCCACTCCAGCGCCTCCAGGCGCTCGCGCAGGGCGGCGGCCAGGTTGTCCACCATGCGCACGGCGCGCGCCCGGGCCTCGGGGGTGAAGGTGAGGCGCACGTACGCCTCGCCCAGGGCGTCGCCCAGGGTGGCGTCGCTGGCGGCCAGGCAGCGCTTCCAGCGGGGGAGCCGCTCGGTGGCCCCGGTGAGCACCCGCTGCATCCGGAACTGCTCCTGCACGAAAGCGCTGGAGAGCGACGACGCGGACGAGCGGGTGTAGTGCCAGCGCAGGTACGTCTTCCAGTCCTCCAGCGGCAGCCGCGCCAGCATCCCGTCCAGCGCGCGGAAGAAGTCCGGCTGGCGCACGACGATGCTGTCGACGCCCGCCACGCCGCGCGCCCGCAGGTACGCCTCCCAGTCCCAGTGCGGCGTCAGCGCCTGCACCGAGTCCAGCGACATCTTGTTGTAGGTGGCGTGCGGATCGCGCTGCTGCGTCCGCGCCATGGACACGCCGGCGAGCGCCGTCTCGATCTCCACCACCCGCCGCGCCGCGCCCTCCGCCTGCGCCGCGCCGCGCCCGCCCAGCGCCAGCATACGGCCCACGTGCGCCACGTACTCGGCGCGGATGTGACGGGAGGCGCTGTCGCGGCGCGTGTAGAAGTCGCGGTCCGGGAGGCCGAGCCCGCCCTGCCCCAGCACGGCCACCGTCCGCTCGCTGTCCTTGAGGTCCGGTGCGCCCCCGAAGGTGAAAATCACCCCAGTGCCGCTCTGCTGCAGCCGCGCCACCTCCGCCTGCAGCGCCGCGCGCGTGGCGATGGCGTCGATGCGGGCGAGCTGCAGGGCCAGCGGCCGCGCGCCCTCGCGCTCCGCCCGCGTGGAGTCCATGCAGGTGGAGTAGAACACCCCCAGCTTCCGCTCGCTGCTCCCCGGGCGCGCGGTGGCCACGCCGCGCGACGCCTCTTCCAGGAGCCCGCGCAGCACGGCCTGGTTGCGGTCGCGGAGCTCGTCGAAGCTCCCCCAGCTGCTGTACGCGGCGGGGATGGGGTTGCGCGCGAGCCACCCCCCGTTCGCCCACTGGTAGAAGTCGCGGCAGGGGGCGCAGGTGGTGTCGCGGTCGGCGGGGTCCAGCGCGCGCGCGCCGGGCCGCTGGGCCGCGGCGGGAAGCGCGAGCAGCGCCGCGAGCATCACCACGCTCGCGAGCGGTCTGCGAAAGCTCATTCGATCCAGGGAACGATTCAGATGCAACGACGGCGATGCGGAGAATTTAGCAGCCTACCCGCCGAAACGGCAATCTCACCCGGAGGCGAGGCGGCACGGAAAACGACTTTCGTCACTTTCCGGCCTTCTTCAGCTCCGGCAGCACGCGCTCGCCGAACACGTCGATGAAGTGCTCCTGGTTCTCGCGGGGGATGGAGTGGAGGTTGATCTCCTCGAAACCCATCTCCGCGTCGCCCATCAGCCATTCCAGGTGCTGCTCGGGGCTGGAGGAGCAGCGGATCTTGCGGGCGGTTTCCTGCAGACCCACGAACTCGGCGGCGCCCTCGAACTCGGAGGGGAGGCGGAGCTGGGCCAGCACGGCGCTGGGGAACTGGAGGTGCCGCCACTGCGCGTGTGCCTCGCGCACCGCCTCGTCGTCCGTGCGTGCGAAGGAGAGCTGGGCCTGGAGGTAGATGGGCTTCCCCTCCCCCCCGCCGCGGCGGAAGGCGTCGATGGTCTTCTGCATCTCTTCGCGCTCGCCCACGGTGGTGATCAGCCCGTCCGCCCACGACCCCATCCACTCCGCCGTCTCGGCCGAGAGTGCCGCGCCCACGATCCTGGGCGGCGTCTCGGGGCGCGAGTACAGCTTGGCGTCCTCCACGGTGATCAGCCCGTGGTGCGTCACCGTCTCGCCGGCCCACAGCGCGCGGATGATGTCGCACGCCTCACGTAGCCGCGCGTTGCGCTCCGCCTTGTTGGGCCAGCGGTCGCCCGTGATGTGCTCGTTGAGGAGCTCGCCGCTCCCGGGCGCGATCCAGAAGCGCCCCGGGTACATCTCCCCCAGCGTCGCCGCCGCCTGCGCGATGATGGCCGGATGGTAGCGCCACCCCCCCGGCACCGTCACCACCCCGAAGGGGAGCGAGGTGGCCTGGAGCGCCGCCCCCAGCCAGCTCCACGCGAACCCGCTCTCCCCCTGCACGTCCGCCCAGGGAAAGAAGTGGTCCGAGCACATCGCGCTCTCAAACCCAGCCTGCTCCGCCCTCTGCACGAGCTGCAGGAGCCGGCTGGGAGGGTACTGCTCGTGCGAACAATGGTATCCAATTCGGGGCACGATGCCGTCCGCGCTGATGGTTGTGGATGATGAAGTGCCCAGTGCCCAGTGCCCAGTGCCGAGTAAAAGCAGTTACTAGGCACTCGGCACCAGGCACTAGGCACTTTCTTTACCTGCTCGGCGTCTTCCCCGTCGGCGCCAGGACCTCCGCCGAGAAGTAGCGGGCGTCGGCGGAGGCCAGGAACACGTAGGACGTCGCGATCTCGATGGGCTGCGCGGGGCGGCCCCAGTACGTGTCCTTGCCGAACTGCTTCACCTGGTCCATCGGCATGGTGGAGGGGATCAGCGGCGTCCACACGGGGCCGGGGGCCACGCAGTTCACGCGGATGCCGCGGTCCTTGACGTTCTCGGCGAGGGCGCGGGTGAAGGTGTGGATGGCGCCCTTGGTGGCCGAGTAGTCCACCAGGATCGGGTTGCCCTCGAAGGCCGTGACGGAGCCGGTGTTGAGGATCACGCCGCCCTCCTTGAGGTGCGGGAGCGAGGCGCGGGCCATGTAGAAGTAGCCGAAGATGTTGGTGCGGAACGTCCGCTCCAGCTGCTCGTCGGTGATCTGCTCGATGCCGTCCTGCGACATCTGGTACGCCGCGTTGTTCACCAGCACGTCCAGCCGCCCGAATTCCGTCACCACGCGCGCCACGAAGGCGTCGCACTCCCTGGAGTCGCGCACGTCGAGCTGGTAGGTGATGCAGCGCCGGCCGGCCTTTTCCACCCAGCGGCGCGTCTCCTGCGCGTCCTTTTCCTCCTCGTCGCCGAAGTAGCCGATCGCCACGTCGGCTCCCTCGCGCGCGAACGCGATAGCCACCGCCCGCCCGATCCCGCTGTCCCCGCCGGTGATGATGGTGGCGAGGCCCTCCAGCTTGCCGCACCCCTCGTAGCTTTCTTCGCCGTGGTCAGGCTTGGGATCCATCTGCCCTTCGGTGCCCGGCGGGTCCTGCTCGGGCGTGGCCTTGCCGGGCCCCGGGCCGTTCATCGGATTGCGGTCCAGCATCGCAAGCCTCTCCGTGTACGCGATTTACGTTTCCGATTCGGGAGGCCGCGGGGTACGCAGGACGCGTACCGGGGATGGGGCACGAGATGGGGAACGGTCCGTGCCGAAGGGGCCCTCACCCCCCCGACCCCCGCTCTCCCGATAACGGGAGAGGGGGGCGCATTCCCTCCATCCAGCCGCGACCGGGCATTACCAAGGCTGCGGACTCCGTGGTGCCCGGTCGCGGCTGGACACGGAAGATGCGCCTCCTCCCCCAGCAGTTTGGGGGAGGAGGTTGGGAGGTGAGGGCCCCCCGCCCGCCCCGCCGGCACCGGCCGCGCGCACGCGAAGGAGTCCCCTCTCCCAGGGCGGTTTCTGGGAGAGGGTGGCGGCTCTCAGGCCGCCGGGTGAGGGCCCCCTACCGCCCCGCCCCCCGACCCGCTACTCTGCCCCGGCACCCGAACCCGCGATCCGCTATGTCCGACCCGCCGCTCTACGACGTTACGCGCCCGGTGCGCTCCGGGATGCCGGTGTGGCCGGGGGATGCGCCGTGCTGCGTGTCGTGGACGTGGAGCATGGCGAACGGGGACGCGGCGAACGTGGCGGAGCTGCGGATGAGCGCGCACACGGGGACGCACGCGGACGGCCCCTTCCACCTGTGCGCGGAAGGGGCCAGGATCGGGGCGGCGCCCCTGGAGGCGTTCCTGGGGCCGGCGCTGCTGGTGGACGCGCGGGACCGGGAGGCGCTGGACGAGGAGTGGGCGCACGAAGTCCTCGCCATGCAGCCCCAGCGCCTCCTGGTGCGGACCGGCGCGTGGAGCGATCCGGACGTCTTCCCCACGCGCTTCGCCACGCCCAGCGCGGGGGCCGCCCGCCTGCTGGCCGAAGCCGGCGTGCTGCTGCTGGGGACCGACGCGCCCTCGGTCGATCCGTACGATTCCGCGGAGCTGCCGGTGCACCGCGTGCTCTGCGCGGCGGGGGTGGCGATCCTGGAGAACCTGGTGCTGGACGGCGTGCCGTCGGGGGCATGGGAGCTGATCGCGCTCCCGCTGCGCCTGGAAGAGGCGGACGCGTCGCCCGTGCGCGCCGTGCTGCGGGGGCTGGCATGATGCAGATGCTGCTCGCCCCCAACCCCTCGCCGATGACGCTGGACGGCACGCGCACCTTCATCGTGGGCCGCGCGCGACCGGTTGTGATCGATCCCGGCCCCAACGATCCGCGCCACCTGGACGCCATCGAGCGCGCGCTGGGCGGCATCGCCCCCGTCGCCATCCTCCTCACCCACGCGCACCCCGACCACGCCGACGCCGCCCCGCCCCTCGCCGCGCGCACCGGCGCCCCCGTCTGGACGGGAGGGGACGGCGACGAAGTGCACACGGACGCAGGGCCGCTGCGCGCCATCGCCACACCCGGCCACACCCCCGATCACCTCGCCTTCCTCTGGAACCGCCAGCTCTTCGCCGGCGACGTCTTCATGGGCGGCAGCGACACCACCCTGGTCGCCCCGCCGGAGGGCGACCTCGCCGCCTACCTCCGCACGCTGGATCGCGTGGGCGGGCTGCCGATCGACATCATCCTCCCCGCCCACGGCCCCGCCATCACCGACCCGGCCGCCGCCGTCGAGCGCTACCGCGCCCACCGCCACGAGCGCATCGCCCAGGTCGTCGCCGCCATCCGCGCCAGCGGCTCCACCCGCCCCGCCGAGATCCTGGACGCCGTCTACGGCCCCACCCTCCACCCCGCCCTGCGCCCCGCCGCCGAGGGCTCGCTCCGCGCCATCCTCACCTACCTGCGCAACGAAACAGAGGCACCGAGATGACCTCATCTCTGTGCCTCTGTGTCTCTGTGTGACCAAGCAGTTCCTACTCGGGCCTCGGCCCCGGCGCCGTGTCGCGGATCGCCTCGGGCGGCGTGCCGTCCAGCGACGCCCCCACGCGCACCGTCTCCGGCTCCGCGAGGCGCGGCGTGGGGAGGCCGTTCTTCTTGTTCAGGTAGTAGTTGGCGATGGCGGCGGCGGTGGGCGCGGCGCCCTTGGAGCCGCTCTCGCCGAACTCCACCAGCACGGCGATGACGATCTCCGGCGCCTTGCCGCGGGGGCCCGCGAAGCCCGTGAACCAGGCGTGATGGCGCTTGGGGTCCGCCGAGTTCTGCGAGGTGCCCGTCTTGCCGGCCAGCTTCCAGCGGGCCAGCTCCACGGCGTGGGCGGTGCCGCCCTCCTCCACCACCCGCGCCATCCCCAGCCGCACCGCGTCCAGGGTGGAGGGCGCCACCCGCAGGTCCGTCTCCACCGGCGCCTGGGCGCCCAGCCGGAGGTGCGGCGCGCGCGAGGTGCCGTTGCCCGCGATGGCGGCAAAGAACTCGGCCATGCGCAGCGGCGTCTGCGAGTTGGGGCCCTGGCCGATGGCCACGTTCATCACCTCGCTGGGCGGCGGCCGCCAGCCGAAGCGGCGCACGTACCACTCCTTCCCCGTGGGGAAGGTGCCGGCCGTCTCGCCTGGCATGTCCACCCCGGTGCGGCGCCCGAAGCCCAGGCGCGTGCCCTCCTCGGTCAGCGTCTTCAGCGTCAGCGCGATGCCGAGCTGGTAGAAGTACACGTTGCAGGAGTTGGCGATGGCCTGGATCAGGTTCTGCCGCCCGTGCCCCTCGCGCTTGTGGCAGCGGGAGTAGCGCCCCGCGTACGACATCCCCCCCGAGCAGGGGATGGGCATCACGTACTCCGGCGTGATGGCTTTCCGCTCCAGCCCCACCATCCCCGTCACCAGCTTCCAGGTGGAGCCCGGCGGGTAGGTGCCGCTGGTGGCGCGGTTGATCATGGGGCGCGCCGGGTCGTTGTTGAGCTGCGACCACACCGCCCGCGAGATCCCCCCCACCAGCAGGTTGGGGTCGTAGCTGGGCGACGAGTACATCGCCAGCACCTCGCCCGTGGTGGGCACCATGGCCACGATGGCGCCGCGCTTCCCCTCCGGGAAGATCTGCGCGGCGTAGCGCTGCAGGTCCAGGTCGATGGTCAGCTTCACGTCCTCGCCCGGCGTGGGGGCGGAGGAAAGCTGCTGCGCGAAGGGGCGCACCAGCCGGCCGCGCGCGTCCACCTCCACGTAGCGCGCGCCCAGCTTGCCGCCCAGCGAGCGCTCGTACGCCCGCTCCACCCCGCCCTTGCCGATGTGCTGGCCGCTGCGGAAGCCTTCCCACTGGTCCTCTTCCAGCTCGCGGTCGCTGATCTCGGCCACCCACCCCACCAGGTGCGCCACCGCCGCGCCGGCCGGGTAGCGCCGGATGGGGCGCGCCTCCAGGATGATCCCGGGGGGGCGCTGGCCCCGCTCCTCCAGCCGCGACACCTGCTCGAAGCTGAGGTTGGTGAGCACCGGCACCGGCTCGGTGCGGATGGTCCTGGACCTCTCCACCACCTCGCGGATCGTGGCCGAGTCCAGCCCCACCACGGGGGCCACGCGCAGCAGGCGGGCGCGCACCGAGTCCTCCGGGCCGGGCTCCACCGCCAGGGTGTAGCCCGCCACCGTCTCGGCGATCACCTTGCCGTTGCGGTCGGTGATGGTGCCGCGCGGCGCGGGGATGGGGATGACGCGGAAGCGGTTGTCGTCCGCCCGCAGCTCGAACTCGCTGTTGCGGAGGATCTGCGTGCGAAAGAACGCCGCTCCCAGGCAGCTCAGCATCAGGCCCACGCCCAGCCCCGCCTTGAGCGCGCGCTTGCGCATGGCGTGGGGGTGGAACGGGCTCTGGGGCACGAGGGAGCGCTCGACGAAGCCTGCCATCTGGGAGATGCCGGGAGAGCGATGCGGTAGGGTGAGAGGTAAAGCTATACGCGCGAACACGTTTGCGCCACCGTGCCGGAATCCTTTCGGTGTGGCGCGCTCGTGCAAAGCTTGCGCGCGCGTCCACATCTGTTACATTGCCGCACTCCACACGCGCATATGCCCGTCCGCGCATGTCCCGTGCGCGGCATGCAACTTGACGGGCCTCGGCGCGCCCCACTGCAGCGCGGCGGTCCCTCTCTCGGCAGCACGGCACTCGCCGTCGCCCCCGCCGCGTGTCGAATCACGATCCAGAGCGACAGAATGAGTATTTCCGCACAGCCCGGCACCGCGGCGCTGCCCGACGCTCCCGCGCCGGCCGCCGCAGAAGCGCAGGGCATCCTCGAGATCCTTCCCAGCGGTAGTGGTTTCCTCCGCAGCTCCAATACAGGGTACCAGGCGGCCGACGGCGACACCTTCGTGTCGCAGGGGCTGATCCGCCGCTATGGCCTGCGCACGGGCGACCGCGTGGTGGGCACCATCGGCACCCCTCCCGGCCGCGGCAAGAGCCCGCCGCTGGACACCGTGGTCACCGTCAACGGGCTGGACCCGGCGCACGCCCGCTCCCGCGCCGACTTCCAGTCGCTCCCGGCCACCTACCCGGACGAGCGCCTCACGCTGGAGTGCGAGAGCGCCCGCCTGCGCGGCCGGCGTGACTTCACCAACCGCATCATCGACCTGATCTCGCCGCTGGGGAAGGGGCAGCGCGCGCTGATCGTGGCCCCGGCCAAGGCCGGCAAGACCACGGTGCTGCAGGCCATCATGGAGGGTGTCTCCACCAACTACCCCGAAGCGCTCCTCCTGGTGCTGCTGGTGGACGAGCGGCCGGAAGAGGTGACGGAGATGGAGATGCTGGGCCGCGGCGAGGTGATCGCCTCGTCGTTCGACTGCCCGGCCGAGCGCCACGTGGCCGTGGCGGAGATGGTGCTGGAGCACGCGCGCCGGCAGGTGGAGAGCGGGCGCGACGTGGTGATCGTGCTGGACTCGCTCACCCGCCTGGCCCGCGCCTACAACACCAGCGAGCGCGGCACGGGCCGCATGCTCTCCGGCGGCATCGACAGCGGCGCGCTGGAGAAGCCGAAGCGCTTCTTCGGCTCGGCGCGCAAGGTGCGCGGGGGCACGGGCAGCCTCACCATCATCGCCACCGCCCTGATCGACACGGGGAGCCGCGGCGACGAGGTGATCTTCGAGGAGTTCAAGGGCACCGGCAACTCCGAGATCGTGCTGGACCGCGAGCTGGCCGACCGCCGCATCTTCCCCGCGATCAACGTGGAGCGCAGCTCCACCCGCCGCGAGGACCTGATCCTCCCGCCCGAGTCGCTGGACAAGGTGCACCAGCTTCGCCGCGCCCTCCACTCGCTCCCCCCCGCGGAGGCGCTGGAGCTGCTTTTGAAGCAGATGAACGACACCAAGACCAACGCGGAGCTGCTCGGCAAGCTCCGGTAAAAAGATCTCACACAGAGACACAGAGGCACAGAGATGAAGTGATCTCTGTGCCTCTGTGTCTCTGTGTGAGGCTTACTGCGTCGGTGCCGCGAGGACGACGCAGGCGATGCGCGCGCCGGAGTTGCCCGAAGGGTCCGTCACCATGTCGTCGGCGGTGGCGTGGACGACCAGGGCCGTGCCATTGGCGTCGAAGAGGGGGGCCTGGCCGGGGGTGAGGGTGCCGGCCACCGTCGCCTCCATGCTGCCGCGGCCGTCGGCCCCTACGGTCAGGTTGGGGAGGTCGCCCAGGTGCGGGCCGTTGGGGTTGCGCATGCCGTGCTGGCGGCCCGTGGGGTTGAGGTGACCGCCGGCCGTGGTGAAGCCGGGCGCGGCGCAGATGCCCGCCTCGTGGAGATGGGTGCCGTGCGTGCCCGCCGGAAGCCCCGTCGCCGCCACCTGCACGTGCACGTTGCCGCCGCGCTGCGTGGCCGTCACCGTCCCCACGTTGCGGCCCTGCGCGTCCATGAGCGGCGCCGTGAACTGCCGCGGCCGCATCTCGCCCTCGCCCGCCTGGCCGGCGGGGGCGCACGCACCCAGCGCCATCAGCGCACCCCCCGCCAGCCACGCACTCCGTCTCATCGTCCTCATCCGCGCCTCCTCCGTCGGTGAACGGCCGCCCCCCGGCGGCCTGGCCCCCCGCCGTCGCAAGCTTCGTGCAGACTACGCGCGAAGCTCGGCACGGAGCCCCACGATCTCGTCCGCCGCCACCCGCGCGCTGCCGGCGTCCCTGGCCTGTGCCGGCTCCGCGCGCCGCCCGCCGAACGGCTCGTAAGTGCGAATGCCCCCACAGAAACTCATATCACATGTTCCAGGAGTTGAACGAGAGTTCCATCCGGCGTGCCTTGCGTGCCGTGGTGGTTGACGGAAATGAGGTTCAAGACGAGGCTGGAGGTTCTTCGATGCGCAGGGGATGTCGCGGCGTTTGTCTGGACCCTATCCGGCGAGACGGCCAGGCTGATTGCCGGGCTCGACCACTCTGGGCAACACCAGTCACGATTCGAACCGGGTACTGGCACGTGGCTCTGCAGCACGCGTGCGGGATTCGCTGGAGGTCCTGCGGTGGATCGCCGGGAGCGCTTCTGCAGCGCCGGCGTTTGACGTGGGCTTCGTGGTGAGAGCCACAAAGATGACGGAAGCCCCCGCACCCACGAACTGCGGCGATTTTCCTTTTGGTAGACGGCGAACCATCGCAGCCACCGTCGGCAGGTCGTCTCCCAAGTCGAGGATTTTCTTTCCCAAATCGGAAAGGCGGCGTACACTGTAATCGCGGCTCATTTTCCCGCACGCCCACTCCTTTCAGCGAGCTTCCATGACACAGATGCTTCGAACGAGCGCTTGGCTACTCGGTCTCGCGGCAGCGACATGTCTGGGCGCTGGACGCGTCAGCGCGCAAGTGGAGCACCCCGTCAAGCTAGCAGCTCGTATCGAATCGGTTATAGTCTCGGGCGCGCTGAGCACCGCGCGCGGAAGAGCAGAGTACGTCACCGCAGCGACAGAGGTGTTCTCGCGCTACGTGAACCCTCGATCCATCACGCGTTCAAGGTGCTTCGAACTTGTACGAGAAGTGGTCGCAGAGTCCTACAACCTCTTCGAGATGTTCGAAACTTCAGGTGTACCGGAGGAAACCCGTCGACTTATTCGTTTGGAGGCAACTGCCCCGCTCATGCAGATCGCGTGTCGTGAGGATCTGCCGTGGAATGCTTCCACACCTGCAGCGAATGCTTCCCCTGCCTCATCAGATGTGCAAATCGCGGATGGGCATATTCGGTGGGCGCTGGGTGCAGGCCGGTGCTCCCGGGCCGGTCCCTGCACCACCTGGGCTCGGATCATCCAGGTCCGTGGCATTCCTGTCGTGATCGCGAGGAACTGGATCCCGGCTGGTGATATGATCATCCGCGCCAAAGCGGCGCGCATAGTAAAGGAGGATCTTCTCGCCCGGACCTTGGTAGCCAGCACCCAAGCACACAACGACGAAGTGCGCGAGTGGCTGGATGCGCATCCTGATGCGGTTCTCGCCGCGCTCGACGCGCTTCCAGTTGCGGAGGTTCGGAGCCGAGCGGATGCGCTTACCATCCTACGATCTGTGTTCCCTCTCTTGACGATTCCCTAAAACACGTCCTTTTGGGCGGGCGTGCGGCCGATGCGAAGAGCCTTATCCGCGACTGGCGGCCGCCAAGGGATCACCAGCGCGTGTAGGTGAGCAGCAAGCCCAATCCTTTTTTAGAATGTGACGGATGTGGGTGCCAAGGTACCGCGCGGGGGGCGAAACCGGCTATGCGGAATGGCAATCTCGGTAAGCTGGCGAAAGCGGGCCTCACGTGACGTTCTGACTGGGAGCCCGATTCCGCGCAGTTGCGGGTGCTCGACCAGCGGTTCCGAGGTCCGACGGCAACGTCATTCACTCCCGAAGAACCAATCCGCCGGAGGTCGAAGCGAGTCCCAGGCGGGGTACGTCCCCCGCCTAGCAC
This sequence comes from uncultured Gemmatimonadota bacterium, assembly GCA_902805735.1. Lineage (GTDB taxonomy): Bacteria > Gemmatimonadota > Gemmatimonadetes > Longimicrobiales > Longimicrobiaceae > Longimicrobium. The sequence continues at coordinate 15,575 of CADCTW010000029.1, forward strand.
CTGCCTTGCAAGGGATGGCACGCTCCGGTGGCGGACCCCGCGTGCGCGGCGGATCCGGCTCCACCGCGAATCCGGAGAGATCCTATGCGCTGGCAGGGCGGACGACGGAGCGGCAACGTGGAGGACCGCCGCGGGATGGGCGGAATGGCCATCGGCGGCGGCATCGGCACGGTGGTAATCGCGCTGATCGCCATGCTCTTCGGCGTGGACCCGGGGGCCGTGATCCAGCAGGCCGGGCCCGCGGCCGGCGGTGCCCCCCCGGGTGCGCCCGCCGGCGGCCCGCCGCAGAACGACGAGCAGGCGCAGTTCGTCTCCACCGTGCTGGCGGACACGGAAGACGTGTGGAACGCCATCTTCCAGCAGTCTGGCCGCGACTACGCGGAGCCGCGGCTGGTGCTCTTCACCGGGATGCAGCAGACGGCGTGCGGCACCGGCCAGTCCGCCATGGGCCCCTTCTACTGCCCCGGCGACCAGAAGGTGTACATCGACCTCGCCTTCTACAACGACCTGGCGCGCATGTCCGGCGCGCGCGGCGACAACGACTTCGCGCAGGCGTACGTGATCGCCCACGAGGTCGGCCACCACGTGCAGACGCTGCTGGGCACGTCGGAGCGCGTGGCGGCGGCGTCGCGGGGCGCGCGCGAGGAGGAGGCCAACGCCCTCTCCGTGCGCCAGGAGCTGCAGGCCGACTGCTACGCCGGCGTGTGGGGGCACCACAGCAAGATCCAGCTCGATCCCGGCGACGTGGAGGAGGCCCTCGCCGCCGCCACGGCCATCGGCGACGACCGGCTCCAGCAGCAGAGCCAGGGGCAGATCGTCCCCGAGTCGTTCACGCACGGCTCGTCCGCCCAGCGCGTCCAGTGGTTCCGGCGCGGGCTGGACAGCGGCGACGTGCGCCAGTGCGATACGTTCGCCACGGAGAGACTGTAAAAGCGGGGCTCACACGGAGGCACAGAGGCACGGAGAAAAACTTATCTCTGTGCCTCTGTGGCTCTGTGTGAGCCCCCTTCTATTGTGCCCACTGGGCGGCGGCGTAGCAGAGGGGGATGCCGACGGCGAGGTTGAAGGGGAAGGTGATTCCCAGCGAGGCGGTGAGGTAGAGGCCGGGGTTGGCTTCGGGGAGGGCGACGCGCACGGCGGCGGGGGCGGCGATGTAGGAGGCGCTCGCCGCCAGCACGCCCAGCACGGTGCTGCCGCCCAGCGAGAGGCCGGCGAAGCTCCCCACCCAGGCGCCCAGCATCCCGTGCAGCACCGGCATCCCGATGCCGAAGACCACCAGGAACACGCCGGCCGTGCGCAGCTCGCGCAGGCGCCGCGCGGCCACCATCCCCATCTCCAGGAGAAACAGCACCAGCACGCCCTGGAAGGGGTCGACGAAGACGGGCGCCACCCGCTCCAGCCCCGCGGGGCCGGTCGCCGCGCCGATGGCGAGGCCGCCCACCAGGAGCAGGATGCTGCGCCCGGAGAGAACCTCGTGCGCCACCGGGCCCCACCCGCCGCTCCGCCCCGCCGCATGGGCCAGGGCGATGGCCACCGCGATGGCGGGCACCTCCATCAGCGCCACCAGCGCGGGGAGGAAGCCCTCGTAGCGCGCCCCCGCCGCGTCCAGGAAGGCCAGCGCCGCCATGAAGGTCACCACCGACACGGAGCCGTAGTGGGCGGCCAGCGCGGCCGAGTCCGGCACGCCCAGCCCGCCGAAGCGGCGCGCGATCGCGTACGACCAGAGCGGGATGGCGCATCCCAGCGCCAGCACGGCGATGGCCGGGAGCCAGATCTCGCCGACCGTGGTGGCCGCCAGCGCCGCGCCCCCCTTGAGCCCGATGGCGAGCATCAGGTAGATGGAGAGCCCCGTGTACATCCCGTCCGGGAAGCGCAGGTCGCTCCGCGCCCACACGGCCACCGCGCCCAGCACGAAGGCGAGCACCACGGGGCTCAGCAGGTTGGTCTGCACCATCTCCAAGGGGCTCACGCGGGCACCGGCGCGGAGCTGGGCAGGCCGCCGGAGGGACGCGCGGGCTCCGGGTCGTCCGGCACCAGAAGGTGCATCCACCGCGCGATGCGCGGCAGGAAGCCCAGCACCAGCGCCACCCCGGCCACGTTGAACAGGAGGTGCGCGTTGGCGAGCTGCCGCCCCACGCCGCCGCCGGACATCCACCCCGCCGCGGCGGCGAGCTGCGAGGCCAGCGCCAGCCCCAGGGCGGCCGTTCCCGCGTTGAACAGGAGGTGGAAGAGCCCCGCGCGCAGCGCCGCCCGCGAGCGCCCCAGCGACGCCAGCAGGGTGTCCGCGCAGGTGCCGATCTCGGCGCCCAGCATCACGGCCACCCCCGCGGGAAGGGTGAGCAGTCCCTCGCCCGCCAGGGTGATGGCCAGCCCCAGCGTGGCGCTGGACGACTGCAGGACGGCCGTCGCCAGCGCCCCGGCCAGCAGCCCCACGAAGGGGTTCTCCAGCCGCGCCATCCAGGTGGCGAAGGCGGGATGCTCCCCCAGCGGCGCCACCGCGCGCGCCATCTGCTCCAGCCCGAAGAAGATCATCCCCAGCCCCAGCAGCACGCCCCCCGCCTGCCGCGCCCGCGGCCCCCTCCCCAGGGTGTAGAGCACGAAGCCCAGCGCCAGCGCGGCGGGCGCGAACGCCGCGCCGCGCAGGGCGAAGAGCTGGCTGGAGAGGGTGGTGCCGATGTTGGCGCCCAGGATCACCCCCAGCGAGTGCGCGAAGGGAAGCACCCCGGCGTGCACCAGCGCGATGGCCGTGGCGATGGTGACGGACGACGAATCCACCACCGCCGTCGCCACCGCCCCCGTCCCCACCCCCGCGAAGCGGTTGCGGGTGAAGCGCGCCACCCACTCCTTCACCCGCTCCCCCGCCGCCTCCTTGAGCGCCTCGGAAAGGCGCGTGACCCCGTACAGGAAGAGGACCAGCCCGACCGTCAGCCCCGCGATGATCTCGAACATGCGAAAGTGCCTGGGTGCGTTGCAGAGACACTCCTCCGTGTCCCTGTCCCTCCGTGTGAGCCCGCTACGCCAGCTGCAGCACCCGCTGCTCCCCCGCCATCGCCTCCAGGCGTGCGACGCGCTCCTCCGTGGGCGGGTGCGTGGCGAACCACTTCATCATCCGCCCGCCGTGCGCGGCCAGGGGGTTGACCTGGGCCATGGGGGCCGCGGCGGGGGCCACGTGCATGGGGATGGCGCGCGCCCCCGCCTCCAGCCGCCGCAGCGCGCCGGCCAGCGCCAGCGGGCGCCCGCAGATCTCGGCGCCGACCGCGTCCGCCCGGAACTCGCGCTGGCGCGAGATGGCGAACTGGATCAGCATGGCCGCGATGGGGGCCACGATCGCCATCCCGATGAGCGCCACGGGGCTGGGCCGGTCTTCGTCGCCGCCGAAGAGGAGGCCGAAGTTGGCGACGTTGCCGATGGCGCCGGCCAGCGTGGCCGCCACGGTCTGCAGCAGCATGTCGCGGTTCTTGATGTGCGCCAGCTCGTGCGCGATCACCGCCTCCAGCTCCTCGCGGCTCACCAGCGCCATCAGCCCCTCCGTGACGCACACCACCGCGTTCTCCGGCCCGCGCCCCGTGGCGAAGGCGTTGGGCTGGTCGTGCGGGGCGATGGCCAGCGTGGGCATGGGGAGCCCGGCGCGCAGCCGCAGCCGGTCCGTCATGTCGTACAGCCAGGGCGCCTCGTCGCGCGTCACCACGCGGGCGCCGTACATCCGCAGCACCATCCTGGCCGAGCCGTAGTACATGGCCACGTTCATCAGCGCCGCCACGGCCAGCGCGATCCCCATCCCCGTCCGCCCCCCGAAGGCCCCGCCGAGCGCCACGAACAGCCCGGTGAGGCCGGCCATCAGCAGGAACACCCGCGCGTTGCTCATCGTCTTCCTCCGCGAGAAAGGTTCGCGGGCGGAGGCACCTCCTCCGCGCCGCGGCCGCGGGCCCATTGCCCGCGGCCTGGTCGCGAAGGTCTCGCCTGGCTCCCGGCGGAGCCTTCCCGGACCGTGCGCCCGGGTGGGGCGCAGTACTGGCGATCCGGTCTCGCGGCAGGTCCCGCGTGGCTACTCCCCTTCGATGGGCCCGGCGGCGCCGGAGCCCCGTGTCAGGTGCCGGCCGGAGCCGGACCCGCCGACTTTCCCGGCCCCTTCCCTTCCCGCTCGGCCCGGCTGGAGGCCCAGAAGGAGACCGCGATGGAGCCGCCGATCAGCGTGGCGATCACGCCCAGCGACACGGCCGTGGGGATCTTGTACAGGTCGATCAGCATCATCTTGGCGCCCACGAACACCAGCACCCCGCTCAGGCCGTACTTGAGGTACGTGAACTTGTGCATCACCCCGGCGAGCAGGAAGTACATCGACCGCAGCCCCAGGATGGCGAACACGTTGGAGGTGTAGACCAGGAACGGGTCCTTGGTAATCGCGAAGATCGCCGGGATCGAGTCGATGGCGAACACCAGGTCGCTCACCTCCACCAGCAGCAGCACCAGGAAGAGGGGCGTGGCCACGCGCTTCCCGTTCTCCACCGTCCAGAACTTCTGCCCGTCGTAGCGCGACGTGAGCGGGATGAACCGCCGGGCGAAGCGCACCACCGGGTTCCGCTCGCCGTCGAAGTGGTCGTCGTCCTTTTTGAGCGCCATCTTGATCCCCGTCACCAGCAGCAGCCCGCCGAAGACGTAGATGATCCAGTGCCAGCGCTCCAGCGCGTACGCACCCATGGCGATGAAGGCGCCGCGCATCACCAGCGCGCCCAGGATCCCCCAGAAGAGGACGCGGTGCTGGTAGATGGAGGGCACCGCGAAGTACGAGAAGATCATGGCGATGACGAAGATGTTGTCCACCGCCAGCGACTTCTCCACCAGGTACCCCGTCAGGAACTCCAGCGCGGGCTGCCTGCCCACCAGGAAGTAGATGCCCGCGTTGAACAACAGCGCCACGGCCACCCAGATGGCGCTCCAGGTGGCGGCCTCGCGCAGCTTCACCTCGTGCGCCTTGCGGTGGAACACGCCCAGGTCCAGCGCCAGCATCAGCAGCACGAACGCGTTGAATCCGATCCAGAACCAGATGCTCGTCGCCACGGGAGTTCTCCTCGCGTGCCCCGTCGCCGGGGCGTGATCGCTCTCGTGGTCTCGCCCCGGTCCCCTCATCGGGACCGCACACGGCCGGGAGCGCGGGGCGCTCCGGATTGACGGCCGGGGGTTCCGGCTCGTCGGCCGGCTGGCTACTCCCCACGGCGAAGAATCTGCGGCCGCACTGTGCGTCCATCAACCCCGTGGAGCAGGTGAAAATACAGCAACGGGTTTTCCTGGCGGGGGCGCGTGGCGAGAAAACCGAGCATTTTCAGGCGTTTTCGCAATCCTGGCACGAACAACACTTAGATTTTGTGAATGATTCACGCCGTACAAATGCATGAACAGCAGAGATCAAGAAGGACGGGGAGGCACGGACAAGGATCACCTGAAGGAATGATTCGCGTGTGTAACTTTGAATTTGTGGATGGAAGGCCGCCCGGTTAGCTTCGGCGACGCAGGACAGGGAGACCCCGAACGCCGGAGAACGACCTCATGTTCCGCTCGATCCTGGTGACCACGGACCTCACGCACCGCTGCGATGCCCGCGTGGCATCCGCGGCGGCGCTCGCGCAGGCCACGGGTGCGCGGCTCCACGCCGTGCACGTTCCCCACGGAGAGCCGCACGGACGCGGCGAGCGCCGGCTGGCGCGGCAGCTCGCCCGGGTGGTTCCCGCCACGGTGCGCGTGGCGAGCCAGCGGGTGATGGCGTGCGCGCCGGAGAACGCCATCGCCGAAGCGGCGGGGCGGGTGGGCGCCGAGCTGATCGTGCTGGGCCCGGCGGGCGCCGCCACCTGGGCGGACCGGTTGTTCGGCACCACGGGCGACCGCGTGCTGCGCGCCCTGGAGGTGCCGGTGCTGGTGGTGCGCGACACCCTCACCCTTCCGCTGCGGCGCGCCGCCGTGGCCCTGGGGGGGGACGGCACGGGGCGCGCGCCCACCGAGTGGGCCCTGCGCTGGGGCGCCGCGCTGGGCCCGCCCCGCTTCCACCACACCCCCGTGGAGGTGCGGGTGTCGCGGGTGCTCGCGCCCGGCATGCGCGACACCCGTGCGCCCGGCCCCGCGGCGGTGACGGAAGCGGAGGGCCGCGTGCGCATGAGCGAGGAGGTGCGCTGGGCCGAGTGCGCCGCCGACGAGATCTCGCGCATGGTGGAGCGCGACCGCCCCGACCTGCTGGTGATGGAAGCGGACGCCCGCCGCACGCTGGCCGGGAGCGTGTGGGCGCGGGTGGCGCGCGTCTCGGCCGTCCCCGTGCTGGTGGTGCCGCGCCCGGCCCCCGCCGCCGCCCAGCGCCCCGTGCCGCGCTCGCTGGGCCGGCCGGTGCCCGCCTGACCCTCACGCGGAGGCACGGGGAAGTTACTCCTGTGCCTCCGCGTCCTTTGGCGAGCCCCGCCGGGGCTGGCGCGTGAACACGTCGTCGCGCGCGGTGTCGGAGATGGCGACCACGGCCGGGTGCTTCAGCCGCCGCTCCACCGAGATGGCGTAGAAGCGCTCGCGGATCTCCTCCACCCGCGCGATGGCCTCCACGCGGTACTGGCGGCGGATCTCGGCCTCGATCACCGTGGGCCCCGCGAAGAGCGCGATCCCCGCCTGGCCAAAGGTCTTGAGGAGCGCGCTGTCGCCCACCTCGCCCACGATGCGCGGACGCACCTCCACCGAATCGAACCACTGCCCCAGCGAGCGCCGCAGCACGGTGCCCTCGGTGGGGAGGATGAAGGGCGCGCCGTCCAGCGAGCGTGGGAAGTCGCCCCCGAACTGCTCCGCCAGCGCCGGCGTGCCGAAGAAGGTGACGCCGCACTCCCCCAGCAGGTGGTTGTAGGCGCGGATCGGGGTGGTGGGCGGCAGGGGCGCGTCCGCCAGCACCAGGTCCAGCTCCGCGATGGAGAGCTCGGCGAAGAGGCGCTCGGGGCGGTCGTCGTGCAGCACCAGGTGCACCGGGTGCTCCATGCGCAGCGCGGGGGCCAGCAGGCGGTACGCCACCAGCTTGGGGAACGCGTCCGTGATCCCCACCGTCAGCCGCATCGGCTTCCCCGTGGGCCGCCCGCGCAGCGTCTCCGCCAGCTCGCGCCCCAGCGAAAAGATCTCGTCCGCGTACTGGAACGCCGTGCGCCCGGCCTCCGTCAGCGCCAGCCCCCGCCCGCTCTTGGCGAAGAGCGGCTCGCCGAGCTGCCGCTCCAGCTTGCGAAGCTGCGTGCTGATGGCCGGCTGCGTCACGTGCAGCTCCTTGCACGCCGCCGCGATGCTCCCCTCCCGCGCCACGGTCCAGAAGTAGAGCAGGTGCTTGTAGTTGATGGCAGGCACTACGGGTCTCCGGATGCGGGTGGATCGTGTGTGCGGCGGGGAGGCCCTCTCCTCCCGACCTCCTCCCCCAAACCGCTGGGGGAGGAGGCGATTTCCACGGATCTGTGCGCGCGGGGGCGGTTCGTCGCGCCCCCGCCCGCGGCGCGCCCGGCCGCCGCGCGCTTCCGATGCGGGGGAGCGATGCACGAACCAGGGCGCGCAATCATAGTAGCGCATATCACAGGCCCGCGCATCCATCCATCCAGGTTATGAATCGGGGAACCACTTTGCATTTGTGCGTTTCCGCCTCGCGCGGATATCGTCAGTGGCGTGAAGACGCGGCGCGGAGACGCCTCACCCCGGACGGAACGATGATGATGGCCCAGGAACAGCCCACACTTTCGCGCAGGCGCGCGCTCTCGCTTCTCACGCTTTCCGCGGCGGCGGTGGCGCTCCCGAGCCCGCTGCGGGCGAGCGCGTTCCCCGGCATCTTCACGCCCGACGCGGCCCTGCAGGAGCTGATCGCGGGGAACCGGCGCTTCGTGGAGGGCCGTCCCGTGGGCCCCAACCGCAGCATGGCGCGCATCCGCGACGTGGCGGCGGCCCAGTCGCCGTTCGCGGCGGTGCTCTCGTGCGCGGACTCGCGCGTGCCGGTGGAGATCGTCTTCGACCAGGGCTTCGGCGACCTGTTCGTGTGCCGCGCGGCGGGGAACATCGTGACGCCGGAGATCATCGGCAGCATGGAGTTCGGCACGCGGGTGCTGGGCGCGAAGCTGCTGGTGGTGCTCGGCCACACGGGGTGCGGCGCCGTCAAGGCGGCCATCGCGGGCGACGCCGTGCCGGGGCAGATCAGCACCCTGTTCCGCCACATCCAGCCCGCCGTGGAGCGCACCCCGACCCGCGAGATGGAAGCGGTGGCGCGCGAGAACGTGCGGGTGCAGGCGGGGCTCCTCCGCGACGCGTCGCCGGTGATCGCGGGGCTGGTGCGCGAGCGGAAGCTGCAGGTGGTGGGGGGCGTGTACGACCTGTCCACCGGGCGCGTGACCATGCTCCCCGCATGACGCCGGAAACCGGACGGCGCGCCACCACGGGCCAGCTCCTCGCCCGCGCCATCGCCGAGCTGGACGGGCGCTACGAGACGTCGGGCTCCGCGTGCCTGGGCGACGTGCTGGCGGCGCTCGGCCCCCGTGCCGGGGCGCTGGGCGCCGCGCTCCTGGCCCTCCCCCTGGTGTCGCCCATGAACCTGGGCCCGGTGACGCTGGCGGCGAGCGCCGCCATCGGGCTGCTGGGGCTGGGGATGCTGCGGCGCGGAGACCCGCCGCCGCTCCCGGCGCGCCTCCTGGCCGTGCCGGTGCCGCGTCCCGTGTTCCGGGTGATGCGCGCCATGCTGGCCCGGCTCTCCAGGTGGATCGAGCGGCCGCAGCCCGCGCGCACCGCCGCGTGGGTGCGCGGCTCCGTGGGCCGCCGCATCTGCGGCGCGGGGATCGTGGCGGGCGCGGCGCTGCTGGCCATCCCCGTCCCCATCCTCCCCCTCACCAACACCTTCCCGGCGCTCGCGGTGGTGTTCTTCGTGCTGGGCTGGTCCAACCGCGACGCGCGCCTCACCGCCTGGGGCATGGCGGCGCTGCTGGCGGGCGCGGCCGTCTTCGCGGCACTGGGCATCGCCGTGGCCACCGTGGGCTGGCCCGCGATCCGCGCCGCGCTCCCCTTCTGAACGCGACAGAGACACGAAGGAACGTTCTCCTCCGTGTCTCTGTGCCTCTGTATGAGCCCGCTTCTTATCGCCTGCTCACCCCACCATCATCTGCTCGTCGCCCACCATGTCCCCGGCGAGCCGCGCCTTCAGCTCGAAGTCGCTGGGGTTGGTGGCGGCCTCGCGGGCCACGGCGAAGTCCACGTCGCCGGTGCGCACCAGGGCGGCCAGGTGCTGGTCGAAGGTCTGCATCCCGTACGTGTCGCCCCCGGCGGCGATGTGGTCGCGGATCTCGCCCGTCTTCTCGGGGTCGCGGATGCAGTCCTCGATGGTCCCGGTGCGCAGCATGATCTCGGCGGCCACCGCGCGCCCCTTGCCGCCCCTGCGCGGCAGCAGGCGCTGCGAGATCACGGCGTGCAGCGCGTCCGCCAGGCGCAGGCGCACGGTGTGCTGCTCCTCCGGCGGGAAGGCGGAGATCAGGCGCGCCACGGTGTTGGTGGCGTCCTTGGTGTGCAGGGTGGAGACGACCAGGTGCCCCGTCTCGGCGGCCTTGAGGGCGATGTCGATGGTCTCCGAGTCGCGCATCTCGCCGATCTGGATGACGTCCGGGTCCTGGCGCAGCGCCGCCCGCAGCCCGCGCCGGAACGACTCCGTGTCCGACCCCACCTCGCGCTGCGAGATGGAGCAGCTCTGGTCGCGGTGGAGGAACTCGATGGGGTCCTCCAGCGTCACGATGTGGCGGCGCGTGTGCAGGTTCATGTGCTGGATCATCGCCGCCAGCGTGGAGCTCTTCCCCGATCCCGTGACGCCCGTCACCAGGATCAGCCCGCGCTCCGCCAGCGCGATCCGCTCCACCACCCCCGGCAGCCCCAGCCTTTCCAGCGTGGGCACCTCGTAGGGGATCACGCGCAGGATCACGTTGAAGCTCCCCCGCTGCCTCATCACGTTGACGCGAAAGCGCCCCACGCCGTTCAGCCCCCACGAGCAGTCGTAGTCCTGCAGGTCGTCGATAGTCTGCCGCACGCGCTCGTTGGGGAGCACCTTGAGCGCGAAGGCACGCGAGTGCTCCGGCGTGAGCTTCTGCTTGGTGAGCGGCACCAGCGCCCCGTTGATGCGGGCGCGGACGTGGTCTCCGCCTTTGACGTGGATGTCGCTGGCGCCGCGCTCGACCGCGGTCTGGATGATCGTTTCCAAGGGGAGGTGCGGAAGGGATGGTGGGACGCAAGAATTGCGGATGAATCATAAGCGGACGATGGCCCGCGGTACAGCCGGAGTGCGTGAGTGCGTTTGGAAGCTCGGGATGACGGAAGGGCCTCACCCCCCCCGACCCCCCGCTCTCCCGATAACGGGAGAGGGGGGGCGCACTCCGGCCATCCAGCCGCACCCACGCACCCCGGGGGTCGCGGGTTGGGGAAGCCGCAGCTCCGCATGGCCACATCGCCGCGCCGACACGGAAGATGCGCCCCCCTCTCCCGTTATCGGGAGAGCGGGGGTCGGGGGGGTGAGGGCCTTGCACTCTCCCCGACGCACTTCTTCACTGATACGGCAGGATGAGCGACGCCGTCGTCCCCCGCCCCATCTCGCTCTCCAGCTTGACCTCGGCGGAGAGCGTGCGCGAGAGGCGGCGGGCGAGGGCGAGCCCCAGCCCCACCCCGCGCTCCGATGAGCCGGAGCGGGCGCCCTCCTGCACCTGCGCAAAGGGCTCGAACACGCGCTCCAGCTCGTCCGCGGGGATGCCGGGGCCGGTGTCGTGCACGGCGATCACGAGCACGGGGGCGCGGCGGGTGCGCGATGGCCGGGTGGTGCGCGTGAGCCGCACCTCCACCCGGCCTTCGTCGGTGAAGCGGATGGCGTTGTCCAGCAGCAGGCGGAGCACGCGGGAGAGGCGGGCGGGATCCGTCTGCAGCAGCGGGAGGTTGGGCGGGTAGTGGAGCGACAGGGTGAGCCCCTTGCGCCGCGCCGTGGGCTCCACGCGGCGGAGGAGGTCGCCCACGAACTTGCGGGGCTCCACCAGCTCCGGCTCCCGCGCGGGCGACTGCGCCTCGCCCAGCTCGCGCACCCCTTCCAGCACGCGGACGATCTCGCCCACGTGCTCCTCGGCGCGCTCCAGCATCTCCGCCGTGCGCGGGGGGAGGTCGCCCAGCAGCCCGGAGCGCAGGATGTCCGACTCCAGGAGGAGGGCCGTGGCGGGGGTCCGCAGCTCGTGGTTGAGCGCCACCAGGAAGTGGTCGCGCGACTGGCGGGCGAGCCGCGCCTCCTCGTAGAGCGTCCCGTTCTCCAGCACCAGCGCGGCGGCCGTCGCCGCCGCCTCCGCCTCGCGCAGCGCCTCGGGGGCGGGCTGCGCGCCCTCCACGAAGAGGAGCATCGACCCCGCCCCCACCCCGCGCAGCTCCAGCGGCACCCAGAAGACGCCCGCCTCAAGCGGCTGGGCGCCGCGCCGGCGGTTGGGGCGCGCCAGGGCCTGCGCCACGGGCCCCGCCAGCAGCGCACGCACCCGCGCCGCGTCGCACCCCGCGCACGCGCGG
>CADCTW010000030.1 GCA_902805735.1 uncultured Gemmatimonadota bacterium
GGGCGGCGGCGCGCGCGGGCTCGGCGCCGGGGAGGCGCGTGGCCAGCAGCGCGCGGCGGTCCAGCGAGGGAGAGCGCGCGGCCAGGATGGCCTGCAGCGTAGCCCGGGTGACGGGCGCCGCCGTGAGGCCGCCGTAGTAGTCGCCCTGCGGACGGTCCAGCTTCACGAAGATCACGAGCTGCGGGTCGCGCGCGGGGAAGTACGACACGAAGCTGGCGTTGTACTTCCCCGGCTCGTAGCGCCCGTCCGGCCCCGTGCGGCGCGCCGTCCCCGTCTTCCCCGCCACCTCGAAGGTGGCGAGCGACGCGGCCTTGGCCGAGCCGTCGCTGACCACGGTGATGAGCACGTCGCGCAGCCCGTCCGTCACCTGCTTGGACACGGCGCGGCGGACCACCTGCGGCTGCATCCGCCACCTGGTCGCCCCGTCCGGCCCGCGCGTCTCGCGCAGCAGGTGGGCCTCCATCAGGTTGCCGTCGTTGGCCAGCGCGCCGTACGCCATCGCCATCTGCACCGGCGTCACCGAGACCTCGTAGCCCGTGGCGAGCGAGGCGGCGGTCATCTTGGACCAGCGCGCCGGGCGCGGCAGGCGGCCGGACGACTCGATGGGGTACTCGACCCCGGTGGGCGTGCCGAAGCCGAAGTCGCGCAGGTTGGCGTACTGCTCGGCCGGGGTGAGCTTGTGGACCAGCTTGACCATTCCGATGTTGCTGGACACGCGCAGCGCGTCGCGCAGCGACAGGGTGCCGTACGGGTGCACGTCGGTGTGCACGCGCCCGTTGGGATCCGTCCAGCGCCCGTTCTCGGCGAAGATCTGGTCGTTGAGCGACGCGTGGCGCCCGGCGAGGAGCGAGGCCACGAAGAAGGGCTTGAGGATGGAGCCGGGCTCGTACGGCTCCACCAGCGCCGCCAGCCCGCGCGTGCCCCCCGCCCGCTTGGACACAGCGGCCAGGATCTCCCCCGTGCGCGGCTCGGTGAGGAGCAGGTCGCCGCCGGACGCGTTGGTGTTGCGGATGGCCTCGTCCAGCGCCGCGTCCGCGATCTCCTGCAGGTCGAAGTCCAGCGTCAGGTACACGTCGCCGCCGTCGCGCGGGGGCGCCACGGGGAGCGACACGGAGGATTCCTTGCGCCCCCGCGCGTTGCGGCGGAGGATGCTGAAGCCGTCCGCCCCGCGCAGCACGCTGTCCATCGCCTGCTCGATCCCCCCCAGCGCCCGCCCGTCGTCGGACACGGTGCCCAGCACCTCGCGCCCCACCCCGCCCTGCGGGTAGAAGCGCTCCAGCTGGCGCGTCAGGTGCACGCCGCGCACTTCGCCCAGCGCCCGCCGCTGCTCCACCGTGAAGCGCCCGGGGATCACCACCCACTTGCGGCGCGCGTCGGTCGCGCGGCGCGCCGCCGCCCTGGGGATGCCGAGGGCGCGCGTGAGCCGCTGGGCCGCGTCGCGCCGGTCCAGCAGCTCGCGCGGGGCCACGGCCACGGCGTACGTCTCGCGGGTAAGGGCCAGCGGGACGCCGTCGCGGTCGAAGATGGCGCCGCGCCGCGCGGGGAGCGGCACCTGCGCCTGCTGCTGCCGCGCCGCTTCCTCGCGCCACTTGCCGCCGTCGAACCCCTGGAGCTGCACGGCGCGCCCCACCACCAGCAGCGCCGCCAGCCCAAAGGAGGCGAGCAGCAGCTTCTGGCGCCCGGCGATGCGCTCGGGCGAGGTGAGGCTGGGGCGCGTCCTCTTTTCTCTGTGCCTCTGTGTCTCTGTGTGAGGCCCGCTGTTCTTTTTCACTGGTCTGCTCGCTGCGCGCTGCTGTCGGCGGGGATGGGGAGCATGACGATCTCCTCGTCGCGCGCCACGTGCATCCCCAGGCGCTCGCGGGCCACGCGGGTGATGCGGGCGCGGGTCTGCAGGGCCTGGATGCGGTTGGTGACCTCCACCCGCTCCGCCTCGGCCGCCGAAAGCTCGGAGCGGAGGGCGGAAAGCTGGCGCTCGCGCTCGTAGCCCACCGTCTGCCGCCACACGACGGAGGCCAGGGAGGCCAGGAGGACGAGGACGAAGAAGGCGCGGCGCAGCAGGCCGCGGCGCCGCGCGCGGCGCTCCGGGCGGTCCGCCGGGGGCGGGTCCCAGGGGTTGGCGCCGGGGCGGCCGCGCGGCAGGGCGCGGGCGCTCACGCGCGCCTCCAGGCCCGCAGGCGCACGGAGCGCGCGCGGGGGTTGCGGGCGATCTCCTCCGGCGAGGCGGAAACCGGTTTGCGGGTGAGCGTCTCGCCCAGCGGCACGCCGCGGCAGGTGCACCGCGGCACGCGCGGCGGGCACACGCACGACTGGCTCCAGTCGCGGAACGCGTTCTTCACCAGCCGGTCCTCCAGGGAGTGGTACGACATCACCGCGAACACCCCACCCGGCGCCAGCGCCTCGCGGAAACGCTCCAGCGCGTTCTCCAGCGCCGGGATCTCCTCGTTCACGGCGATGCGCAGCGCCTGGAAGATGCGCGCCTTGTCCGCCGCCTCGATCCGCCCCCCCAGCGCGCGCCGCATCGCCTCCACCAGCCGGTCGCTGGTGTCCACCGGCGCCTCCTGGCGCATCTCGGCGATCACGCGGGCCAGCCGGCGCGACTTGCGCTCCTCCCCGTAGCGGTAGAAGACGTTGGCCATCTCCTCCTCGTCCATCTCCGCCAGCAGGTCGGCCGCGCTGGGCTCGCCGGCGCTCCCCTGCCCCATGCGCATGTCCAGCGGCGCGCCGGGGCGGAAGGTGAAGCCCCGCGCGTCCTCGTCGATCTGGTGCGACGAGATCCCCAGGTCCAGCAGCACGCCGGCCAGCGTCCCCGGCTCCACCCCCGCCGCTTCCACCGCGTCCGCGAAGTTGGCCCGCACCCGCCGCGCCCGCTCGCCGAAGCGCTCCAGCCGCGCCCCGGCTTCGGCCAGCGCGTCGGGGTCGCGGTCCACGCCGATCAGCCGCGCCTCCGGCCCGCGCTCCAGCAGCGCCTCGGCGTGGCCGCCGCCGCCCAGCGTGCCGTCCAGGAAGAGGCCGCCGCGCTCGGGGCGCAGGAGCTCCATGGCCTCCTCCACCAGGACGGGGGCATGGTACGGGGTGTCGTAGCTCACGCGGCGCTGCGCAGCGAGGTGGCGCGGGTCACGGTGCTCCCGCAGGCGCGGCAGCGGCACCACTCGGCGCCGGCCCACCCGGCCAGCGCGGGAAGCGGCACGCAGGGCCCCAGGTGCCGGTCCAGGGCGCACGCCAGGACGGGCTCCGCCGGGGCGAAGGAGAGGAGGTCGGTGGTCACGTGGCGAGGCCTGGAAGGAGGTAGGCTAGCCAAAGATCTGGTGCAGGAAGCGCCCGGCGTCGGGCACCGGCGCGTCGGTGGCGGCTTCAAAACGCGCCGGGTCCCACAGCTCGATGCGGTCGATGGCGCCCACCACCAGCGTGGCCCCATCGATCCCCACCGCTTCCTGCAGGCGCTGCGGCACCAGGATGCGCCCCTGCTTGTCGGGCGCCACCTCGCACGCGTTGGCCGTCACGCGCAGCACCCAGGGGCGGGCCTGCGGCTGCAGCCGGAGCACTTCGCGGAGGCGCCCCTCCACCTCGGCCCAGGCGGGCTGGGGGTACAGGGTGAGCGCGTCCGGGAAGACGTGCACCAGCACGAAGGGCTGGTCCTGCCCCTCGCGCCGGAAGGAGGCGGGGAGGCTGAGGCGGCCCTTCTCGTCGATCTGGTGGTGGAAGCTTCCCAGGAAGCCAGGCATACGATCTTGGGCGAGGGCACCCCGCGGCATCCCACTTCTCCCCACTTTGTCCCACGGAGCCCCAAGCTAACGCGTTTCCGGGCGCGGTCAAGGCGAACACCCGCCGAAGGGAGGATGGCGGGGTTCTTGCCTCGCGGGGGCGGCGGAGCCTCATGCCACCCGCCCGCCCGGAGCGCCCCGCCTTGCACCTGGAACTGGTCATCAACGCCTCCACCCCCGCGACCGTCGAGGCGCTGCGCCGCGGCATCGGCAAGCTGCGCGAGGCGGGGCACACCGTGCACCCGCACCTCACCTTCGAGGGGGGCGACGCGCGCCGCTTCGCCCGCGAGGCGGCGGAGCGCGGGGCCGAGCTGGTGGTGGCCGCCGGGGGCGACGGCACCATCAACGAGGTGGTGAACGGGCTGAACGACGCGGCCGAGGCGCGGGGCGACGACGAGATGCCGCGCCTGGGGGTGATTCCCCTGGGCACGGCCAACGACTTCGCGGGGGGGCTGCGGGTGCCCAAGGACCCGGAGGAGGCGCTGGAGGTGGCCGTCTCGGGGACCGGCTACCCGGTGGACCTGGCGGCGCTCAACGGGCGCTGCTTCCTCAACGTCTCCACCGGCGGCTTCGGCGCCGAGGCCACGGAAGAAGCGTCGGACGAGCTGAAGCGGATGCTGGGGCCCATCGCCTACGTGATCACGGGGATGCGGAAGTTCGTGGCGCTCACCCCGTGCCGCGCGCGCTTCACCTCCGGCGGCGAGGTGCTGCACGACGGCGACTTCCTGATCTTCGCCGTGGGCAACGCGCGGCGCACGGGCGGCGGCGTGCGCCTCACCTCCGAGGCCGACCTTTCCGACGGCCTGCTGGACCTGTGCGTGGTGGAGAGCATGACGCACATGGAGTTCGTGCGCATCGCCCCCCAGCTCCGCTCCGGCACGCACGTGGAGCACCCCAAGGTCATCTACCGCCAGGTCCGCTCCGTTTCCGTGGAAGCCGAGGCCGAGCTGAGCGTGAACGTAGACGGCGAGCCGGTGACGGCCCGCCGCTTCGAGTACCGCATGGTCCCCCGCCAGATCACCGTCATGGCTCCGGGGCCTCCGGACGGGTCCGAAGGGGATGCCTCACACACAGACACAGAGGCACAGAGATAAGTTCATCTCTGTGCCTCCGTGTCTCTGTGTGAGATTCGTTTTCTAGGAGCCGAGCTGCCGGTTCAGCATGTCGGCCAGGCGGTAGCCGGCGATGGCCACGCGGGGCTCGGCGGCGAGCCAGGCGTGGGGGCGGTAGCGCAGGGGAGCGCGCGCGCCCCGGTCCAGCCACGCGGGGTACGCGCTGCGCTGCGCCACGCGCATGCCCTCGCGCGACCACTCTTCGAAGCTCATCGGGCGGAGCTGGAAGCGGGACCGGGGGAAGCGGGAAGCCGTGCGCGCGGCGATGCTCCCCACGTAGTCCTCCTCCGTCCGCACCCCGGCGGCCCAGGGGACGGAGAAGCCGACCAGGGCGTCCCAGTAGGCGTGCAGGTTGTTGAACGGGTACACGCCGGCCAGCAGGAACAGGTTGCCGCCGCGGTCGCCGGCCGTGTCCTGGGGGGTGATGCGGGCGCTGTTGTGGAGCGGCTGGTGGCCGTCGCCCACCAGGTGGAGCGTCCAGGCCAGGTCGATGCCCCGCTCGGCCGCCGGGAGCGACGCGTTGCCCAGCGAGGTGCCGTAGTGCCGCAGGCGGTTCAGCAGCTCGCCGGCGCGCGGCACGTCCGGTCGGTCGACGGGGGTGGCGCCCGGGGCGCGCTGCTCCCAGAAGAAGTTGACGTAGTGCCAGTCGCCGTGCGCGTAGCGGCTCCCCACGTGCGAGCGGCTGCGGATGAGGTCCGCCCACACGCTGGTGTTGACGAACAGGTCCCGCTCGCGCTCCGCCAGCGGACGCCCGTCCTGCGGCATCAGCGCGCGGATCCCCGCGTCCGCGGGCGCGGCCATCAGGAGCGCCACGGCCTGCCGGCGGGCCTGCGGCGTCATGTGGTCCCAGGCGATGCGCGCCACCACCTTGTGCCCCACTTCGTCCCACGCGCGGGCCGGGGTGGCGGAAAGGAGCGCGCCCAGGGCGAGGGCAGCCGTAAAGAGTCGTCGGATCATCATGGATCGCACGGGTACAGGGGTTGGTTGCCGGGCCGGCTGGTATTTTATCACACAGAGACACAGAGGCACAGAGATAAGTTCGTCTCTGTGCCTCTGTGTCTCTGTGTGCCCCCCGCTTTCAGGCGGCCGCGGGCTCGGGCTGGAAAACGTGCAGGCCGGGCAGCGCGACGGTGCGGAAGCGCGAGAACTCGCGATCCAGGCCGGAAGCGATCTCGGCCAGCTCCTGGGCGTAGCTCCCCACCTGCTCCATGGAGGCGTTGATCTCCTCCACGGCGCTGGCGGCGTGCTCGGCGGCGGCGGCGTTGGCCTCGGAAGCGGCCATGAAGCCGGCGCGGTCGTCGAGGCCGGCGGCCACCAGCGCGGCGCGGCTGGCCTCGGAGATGTCGCGGGCCTGCGCGCTGATGGAGCCCAGGTCCTGCGCCGTGCTCTTCACCACGTCCAGGATCTCGCCCAGCGCGCTCCCCGCGTCCGCGGCGCGGGCGGCCCCCTCGCGCGCCTGGCTGGCCCCGCGCTCCACCGTCGCCACCGTGCGGGAGGTGACTTCCTGCGCCCCGGCCACGAGCTGCGCGGCCTCCATGGCGCTGGCGCCGCTCTGCGTGGCCAGCTTCCTCACCTCGTCCGCCACCACCGCGAAGCCGCGCCCGTGCTCGCCGGCGCGCGCGGCCTCGATGGCCGCGTTCAGGGCCAGCAGGTTGGTCTGCTCCGCCATCTCGGTGATCACGGCGGTGATGCGCCCGATCCGCTCGCCGTAGCCGCGCACCTCCGCGATCTGCTCCGCCGCCTCCAGCACCGACGCGCGGATCTGCTCCATGCTCGCCATGGCCTGCGTCACCACCCGCGACGCGCTCTGCGCCACGGCCATGGCGTGCGCGGACTTGGCCGAAGCCTCCGCCACCTGCTCGGTGACCCCGTCGATGGATCCGCCCAGCACGTCCAGCGCGGCGGCCACCGCCTGCGTGTCGCGCACCTGCTGCTGCGCCCCGCTCGCCACCTGCGTGAGCGACACGGCCACGCCGCTGGTGGCCTGCGTGGTGTGATGCGCCGCGGTGCTCAGCTCGTTGGCCACGTCGCTCACCTCGCGCGCCCGGGCCCGCACGGTGGAGATGGAGTCCGACAGCCGCCCTGCGCCCTGGTTGAGGGCCGCCACGGCGTCGCCCATCGCCCCCTTCCCGCCCGCCGCGCGCGAGGCGAGGTCGCCCTCGCCCATCCGCTCGGCCATGGCCATGAGGGCGGCGGCCTGGCGCGTCTCGGCGGCCAGGACGAGCGACATGTACACCAGGATCGCCGTCTCGAACACCACCCACGCGGCGTGCACCGCGACCACCTTCAGCCCGCCCGCGTGGTTGAAGAGGTGCACGGGGGACCCGGCGCGCTGCATCAGGTCGAAGCCGAAGTGGTGGAGCGCCACGACCCCGGCGCCGACCAGCGGCACCCGCCAGTCGCGATAGAGGAGGAGGAAGGCAAGCGACGCGAAGATGTGGAAGTGCGTCTCGATCATCCCCGCCGTCTGGTGGATCAGCACGGCGGAGACGAGCATCAGCGCGGCCGCCACTGTGGCGCGCGAAACAAAGGTCCCCGGCAGGAGCCAGGTGGCAAGGCAGGCCACCGCGACGATGGGCGTGCCGATCCCGAGCGCCACCCCCCACGTGCCGTGCAGCGGAGCAAGCGCGTACAGCAGCGGCAGGTGCGCCAGCAGCAGCCAGAAGAAGAGGCGGTCGGCCGAGCGGTGCGCGGCGCTGGCCAGGTCGTGCACGACGGCGGTCTGCATAGCGATACCGATGCGATGAAGGCGCCCGGGCGGGTGCCGGCGCCGGACGGGAGGGCCGCAAACATGTGGCGGGCGGCATTAACCATATACGGCCCGCGCTGCCCGCGCCAGCGGCGCGCGGCATGCCAGGGATGCGCGGGAACCCTCGTGACGCAGGAGAGAAGGATGAAGCCCCCCCGCAACCCGCTCTCGCGCATCGCCGCCCGCAACGTGGAGAGCGTGCAGGCGGAGATCGCCCAGGAGAAAGCCGCCTCGCTGGCCCGCATGGCCACGCGCCTCCAGGACGCCCTGAACCGTCTGGAAGCCCACGACGCGCCGGAGGGCCGCCCCGCACTGGTCGCCCAGGCCGGCGAAGCCCTCTGGTACTACGTCATCCAGCGCGAAGCGTGCGGCCTGCGCGGCATGGAAAGCATCCTCCGCGAGTTCCGCGTCCCCCGCGAAGTCCAGCTGCGCATGGGCCCCGCGCCGAAGTAGTCTCCGTGCCTTCGTGTGAGGCCAGTTGTTGCCCTCACCCGGCAGCTTACAGCTGCCACCCTCTCCCACAAACTGCCCTGGGAGAGGGGACCACTTCGGGTGCGTTTGCGGCTGAGACGTCCCCACCCGTTCGCCGCGCGTGAAGTAGTCCCCTCTCCCATGGTGTGTATGGGAGAGGGTGGCAGCTGTAAGCTGCCGGGTGAGGGCCACTCCAGCTGCGCATGGGCCCCGCGCCGAAGTAGTCTCTGTGCCTCTGTGTCTCTGTGTGAGACCCGGTTTCAGAACGACGACCCGCTCGTCAGCCCGTCCATCGAGGACCCCGCGCCCGCCTCGGAAAGGCGCGCCTTGAGCTCGAAGTCGCCCGGGTTGGTGGCGGCGGCGCGCGCCACTCCGAACTCCACGGCGCCCGTCTGCACCAGCTCGGCCAGGTGCTGGTCGAAGGTCTGGGTGCCGTACACGTCGCGCCCCGCGGCGATGTGGTCGCGGATCTCGGCCGTCTTCTCCGCGTCGATCACGCAGTCGCGGATGGTGGAGGTCATCAGCATCACCTCGGCGGCCAGGGCGCGGCCCCGCACGCCCTTGCGCGGGAGGAGGCGCTGCGAGATCACCGCGTGCAGCGCGTCGGCCAGGCGGTAGCGCACCGTCTCCTGCTCTTCCGGCGGGAAGGCGGAGATCAGGCGCGCCACCGTGTTGGTGGCGTCCTTGGTGTGCACGGTGCTGATCACCAGGTGGCCCGTCTCCGCCGCCTTGAGGGCGATGTCGATGGTCTCCGCGTCGCGCATCTCGCCGATCTGGATGACGTCCGGGTCCTGGCGCAGGGCGGCGCGCAGGCCGCGCTGGAACGACTCGGTGTCGGCGCCCACCTCGCGCTGGCTCACGGCGCACAGGTTGTCGTGGTGGAGGAACTCGATGGGGTCCTCCAGCGTCACGATGTGGCGGTGCTCGTGGTGGTTGAGGTGCTGGATCATGGCCGCCATCGTGGAGCTCTTCCCCGAGCCCGTGACCCCCGTCACCAGGATCAGCCCGCGCTCGGCCAGGGCGATCTTCGACACGACCTCCGGCAGCCCTAGCTTCTCCAGCGTGGGGATCTCGTACGGGATCACGCGCAGCACCACCACGAAGCTCCCCCGCTGCCGCATCACGTTGACGCGGAAGCGCCCCACGCCGTGAACCCCCCAGGAGCAGTCGTAGTCCTGGATCAGGTCCACCTTCTCCCGCATCCCCGGGCTGCCGATGACCGTGAGGACGAAGGCGCGCGCCTGCTCGGGGGAGAGCTTCTGCTTGGTGAGCGGGAGAAGCTTCCCCCCGATGCGGGCCCGCACGACGTCGCCGCCGCGGATATGGATGTCGCTGGCGCCGCGTTCCACGGCGCCCCGGATGATCTGTTCCATCGGTCCTCGGGTCGGTTGGGGATTGGGTCCCCAAAGGTAACGCATCTCGCGCCGAAACGCGGGCCCTCACCCCCCGACCCCCTCTCCCGATAACAGGAGAGGCTGCGCCTCTCGTTATCGAGAGAGGGGGCGATTTCCACGGGGCGGCGCGACGGGGCGAGATTCCACTCAGAATGCGCCGTAGGGGCGCGATTCATCGCGCCCGCCCCGTCGGGGCGCGACGGCTCCCGAACGCCGGACACGTCTCTGTCGGGGCGCGACCGCCCTCTCGGCACCCCAAACGCCCGGGTAGGGGCGCGATTCATCGCGCCCGCCCCGTCAGCGCGTGGCCAAACTCCCGGGCCGCATCGACCTGCGCGGGGGCAGCGGCGCGCGGCGCGTCCCGCTCTTGGCGCGCGCCCCCCCGGGGCGGGGTCAGGCCTCGGGGGCGTGCCTCAGCAGGCGGCCGGCGGCTTCCATCAGGGTTTCCAGGGTGAAGGGCTTGTGGAGGAAGCGGCCGTCGGTGCCGCCGCGGCCGCCGGGGAAGGCGTTCTCCTCCGAGTAGCCGGAGAGGAAGAGGACGGGGGTGTCCGGGCGCTCGCGGGCCAGGTGGCCGGCCAGCTCGGGGCCGCCCATCAGCGGCATCACCACGTCCGTCACCAGCAGGTCGATGGGGCCGGGGTGGGCGCGGGCGATGCGCAGCGCCTCCTCGCCGTTGGGCGCGTCGATCACGGCGAAGCCGGCGCGCTCCAGCATGCGGTGCGTGGCGCGGCGCACGGCGGGCTCGTCGTCCACCAGCAGCACCGTGCCGCTCCACCCCCGCTCCGCCACCGCGGGCATCTCGCCCTCGTTCGCGCTGGGCTGCAGGGCCGCACGGGGGAATAGGAGGCGAAAGGTGGTGCCCGCGCCGGGGCGGCTGAAGACGCGCACCACGCCGCCGCTCTGCTGCACGATGCCGTACACGATGGAGAGGCCCAGCCCCGTCCCCGCGCCCACCTCCTTGGTGGTGAAGAAGGGCTCGAAGATGCGCGCCTGCGTCTCCAGGTCGATCCCCGTGCCCGTGTCGTGCACCACCAGCATCACGTAGTGCCCCGGCTCCAGCCCCGTGGCCCACCCGCTGGGCCACACGTCCACCTCCAGGTTCATCGTCTCCACGATCACCGTGCCCCCCTCCGGCATGGCGTCGCGCGCGTTCACCACCAGGTTCACCAGCACCTGCTCCAGCTGCCCCGCGTCCGCCCGCACCGTGGCCAGGTCGGGGTCCAGCACGGTGGAAAGCTCGATGCCGCTGGGGATGAGGCGGCGCAGGAGCTTGGCCGTGTCCGCCACCACGCGGTTCAGGTCCAGGATCTCGCTGCGCACCACGTGCCCGCGCCCAAAGGCCAGGAGCTGCCGCGTGAGCGTCGCCGCCCGGTCCGCCGCCTCGCCGATCACCACCGCGTCGGCGCGCATTGGGTCGTCGTCCGGCAGGTCCATCAGCATCAGCGCGGCCGTCCCCTTGATGGCCGTGAGCAGGTTGTTGAAGTCGTGCGCGATCCCCGCCGCCAGCCGGCCCACCGCGTCCATCTTCTGCGCCTGGCGAAGCTGCTCCTCCAGCGCCTTCTGCCGCGTGGTGTCCGTGGCGAACCCTTCCACGGCCAGCAGCCCGCCGTCCGGCCCCGTCACGCCGCGCCCCTGCTCCCACACCCACTTCTCGTCGCCGTTCGCCGTGACGATGCGGTAGTTGAGCTCGAAGGGGCGCCCGTCCGCGACGGCGTCCTGCACCTCGGCCCACACCCGCTCGCGGTCGGCGGGGTGGATCAGGTCGCCGTAGGGGAGAGCGTCGGGCCCCATCAGCCGCTCCGGCGCGTACCCCGTGAGCTCCAGCGCGCCCTCGCTCACGAAGTACATGGGCCACCGGCGGTCGTTGGCGCAGCGGTACGCCATCCCCGGCAGGTTGCTGAGCAGGGCGGCGGTGGCGCGCTGCGCCTCGCGGAGCGCCTCCTCGGCCACCTTGCGCTCGGTGGCGTCCTGCTGCACCCCCACGAAGTGCGTGACCTCGCCCCCGGTGCCGTAGATGGGCGCCACCGACAGGTCGTTCCACAGCGTGGAGCCGTCGCGGCGGTAGTTGAGGAGGTCCAGCCGCACGGGCTGGCGCGCCTCCAGCGCCTCGCCGATGCGGCGCACGGCGTCGGGGTCGGTGCCGGGGCCCTGCAGGAACCGGCAGTCGCGCCCCAGCACCTCGGCGGGCGGGTAGCCGGTCATCCGCTCGAAGGCGGAGTTCATGTACACGACGGGGCGTTCCCGCGTCCCCGCCTGGGCGATCACCAGCCCCACGGGGACGGCGTCCAGCACCTGCTCGTGGAGGAGGCGCTCGTCTTCCGCGGAATGGTTGGCCGTGGTGTCGCGCAGGTACGCCGTGGTGCCGCCGGGCGAGGGGTACAGGCGCACCTCCACCCACTTGGCCAGCGCCGGCAGGTACTCTTCCAGCTCCGCCGGCGCCGGGCCCGCGACGTGGCGCAGGATCCCGGCGCGCGTGCGCGACCCTTCCAGCGCGGGGAGGCACTCCGCCAGCGGGTGGCCCAGCATGCTGGCGCGGCCGGTGTGGAAGAGGTGCTCGGCGGCGCGGTTGGCGTAGGTGAGGCGCCCCTCCTCGTCCACCGTCAGGTACGCGTCCGAGATGCTGTCGAGCACCGCCTCCAGCCGCGCGGTCTCGCTCACCGCTCCCTCCCAGCGCGCCCGCAGCAGGGCGTAGTTCACGGCCCGCGTGATCTGCTCCGGCGGCGCGTCCTTGGAGAGGAAGTCCTGCGCACCCCGTCTCACCGCCTCCATCCCCAGCGCCTCGTCGCGCAGCGACGTGAGCAGCACCACCGCCACCCGGGGCGCCGCGGACTGGATGGCGAAGAAGGTCGCGAGCCCCTCCGAATCGGGAAGCGTGAGGTCCAGCACGACGCACTCCACGCCCCCGCCCGCGAGCTGCCCCAGCGCGTCGCGCAGCGTCCGCACGTGCACCACGCAGGGCGCGCCTTCATCCTGGCGCTGAAGCACGCGGCGCACCCAGTACGCCGTCGCGTCGTCATCTTCCACGAGGAGGACGGTGGATGATTTCATTCGGTCAGCGGGGAGTGGAAGGAGCGGGAGGGAGCCGCGGAGCGGAGACCAGGCCTGCCGTGCGGCGATCAGGGGCGGTTGGGTCCGCCGCGACGGCCCGCCGGCGGCGGATTACAGGGTTCCGGCGGATGCTGGAGAACGAGTCCCCGCGGACGGACTTCGCGCCGGCGCCGCGGCGAGTTCAGTCTCGCAACGGCGATGCGGAAGGGCGCGCCGACGCACGCCGTACACAAATAGGCGCCTCCTGCGCTGTTACCCTGGGTGGCCGTAGTGTCTTCAGAATGTGCGCACATCCCCTCATCCGCGCCAGCCTGCGAGCCGCCTGAAAATGCTACACCGGGCCCAAACGCTTACCCGGCAGCGACTTGCGGGAATCGACCCGGTGAGCGCGTACGGCTTCTCGACAGCGACGCGCAGGGGCCACTCCCGCGCAACCCATTGCGGTACCTGCGGTTACGGGAACCGGGCGGATGGCGCGCCCTTCGCACCTGTGCGGCAGCGTGCGCCGGGCGAAGCGGCCCGGAACGCCACACATGCAGCCCAGCCAGGAGACCTTCAGATGATGCTCAACGGCAGGATCATGATCGTCAGCGACCGCCCGCACGTGGTCGCCGAGCTGGAGCCGATCGTGCGCGCGGCCAGCCACCTGGCGCTCACCGTGCCCGACGCCCGCGAGGCGCTGCGCTCGCTGGAGCAGGGGCTGGTTCCCGACCTCATCATCTCCGACCTGGGCTCCGACGCCGCCAACGACCGCGCGGAGTACCTGAGCCGCTTCCATCACATCAACCGCGCCGGGGCCCACCTGGTGATCCTGGACGCCGGCGTCCAGCCCCCGCCCTCCGCCTCCGAGACTCCCGAAGTCCCCCTGCGCCGCCCCTTCCGGGAGGACGAGGTGCAGTGGGCCATCGAGTCCGCCGTGGGGCGCATCGCGCAGGAGGTGGTGGCGCTGCGGGGGCAGATGTGCCGCGAGATGGAGGAGATGCGCCACGGCCTGCGCGAGCTGCGCCGCGACGTGGTGACGGCGCTGGCCGGCACCATTGCGGCGCGCGACCCCTACATGCACGGCCACTCGGTGCGCGTGGCGGCGCTGGCCTGCCGCGTGGCCGAGGCCATGGGCGTGGCCCCGGCCGACGTGGAGCTGCTGGAGTTCGCCTCCCTGCTGCACGAGATCGGCAAGGTGGTGGTGCCGCTGGACCTCCTCCACAAGACGGAGCCCCTGACTCCGGGCGAGCTGGAGCAGATCCGCGCCCACGCCGTGGCCGGCGCGCGCGTCGTGGAGGGCGTGGGCACGCTGCGGGGCGCGGCGCGGGTCATCGAGCACCACACCCTGCGCTACGACGAGCTGCACCACTCGCTGGACCCCGCGTCCACCGAGTTCCTCCTGGCCGGCATCCTCCACGCGGCCGACGCGTACGACGCCATGACCTCCGCGCGCGCCTACCGCGGCGCCATGGACCGCGGCTACTGCACGCGCACCCTGGAGGCGGGCTCGGGGACGCGCTTCCACCCCGCCGTCAGCGAGATGCTGCTGCGCATCACGGCGTAGCCTCGTCTTCGCGCCCCACCTGCGCCAGCCCGTACTCCTTGATCTTGGCGTGGAGGGTGGCGCGGGAGATGGCGAGCCGCTGCGCCGCCAGCGTGCGGTTCCCCTCGGAAAGGTAGAGCACGCGCTCGATGTGCTGGCGCTCCACCTCTTCCAGCGTGAGCACCGTGCTGTCCAGCCGCTGGGCGCGGGGGGCGCCGGGAGCGCGCAGCGCTTCCGGCAGGTGCTCGGGACCGACGATCTCCGCGCCGGGGGAGAGGACGAGGGCGCGCTCCAGCACGTTGCGCAGCTCGCGCACGTTGCCCGGCCAGGCGTACGCCAGCATCAGCTCGATGGCGCGGTCGCTGAGCCGATCGGGGGAGACCGGATGGCGCAGGTGAAGCTGGCGCAGCGCCTCGTGGATCAGCTCCAGCACGTCCTCGCGCGAGCGCTCGCGCAGCGGCGGGATGGTGAGGGGGAAGACGGAGAGGCGGTAGAACAGGTCCTCGCGGAAGCGCCCCGCCCGCACCTCGGCGGCCAGGTCCTTGTTGGTGGCGGCGATCAGGCGCACGTCCACCTGCAATTCGCGCGTGCCGCCCAGGCGCCGGAAGGTGCGCGTCTCCAGCACGCGCAGCAGCTTGGGCTGCAGGTCGGCCGAAAGGTCGCCGATCTCGTCCAGGAAGAGCGTGCCGCGGTCCGCCACCTCGAAGAGGCCGCGCTTCATCTCGCGCGCGTCGGTGAAGGCCCCCTTCTCGTGCCCGAACAGCTCCGAGTCCAGGAAGGTGGCGGAAAGGCCGGCGCAGTTGATCTCCACGAAGGGCGAGCGGGCCCGGGGGCTGAGGCCGTGGGTGAGCTGCGCCACCCAGCTCTTCCCCGTCCCGCTCTCCCCCTGCAGGAGGAGGGTGGTGTCGCGCGAGGCGGCCAGCAGCTCCACCTGGCGCGACAGCTCGCGCATGCGGGGCGAGGTGCCCAGCGTGCCCGCGCGCCCCTGGTCCACCACGCGCTCGGCCAGGGTGTGGTTGGCGCGGCGCAGCTCCACCTTTTCCACCGCGCGCTCGGCGGCGGCGCCCAGGTGGTCCAGGTCCACCGGCTTGGTGAGGAAGCCCTCGGCGCCGGCGCGCATGGCGTCCACCGCCACCCCCACCTCGGCCTGGCCCGTGAGCATCACCACCGTGGCGCCGCGGGCGATGAGCACCTCCAGCACGTGCAGCCCCGAGATGCCGGGAAGGTTCACGTCCAGCATCACCAGGTCGGGGACGTGCGCCTCGTAGGTGCGCACCCCGTCCTCGCCGCTGAGGGCCTGGAAAGTCTCCCATCCCTCGCGCTCGAAGTAGCGCCGCAGGACCCGCAGTACGGATGGGTCGTCGTCAACCAGCAGGACCGAACGTGCCATACGATGATCTGGATTCGAGTGGACGGGCCGCCGCGGCCCGCTCTGCAACATATGGGTGCCGGGCGCTCCGTGCACCTGCCCGGCGCGGCGAATGCGACAACACGCGCAGCAGTTGCACGAGAGAGGTGCGCGCGCGCGCGGGTTCGTTTATCATAGGGCCTTGCGAAGCTGCGCCCCCTTCCGGGGCTCGCGGCGGAACGGTCCCGGGCCGCGGCGCGGGGAGGGGCGCGGCGCCTCTCCTCCGCGCCTCCGCGTGGGGCGCGCCGTTCAGGTTGTGCGCGCTGGAACGTTGCAGGTGGTATGATACGGAAGCCCCTACCCGCAGTGACCCCGTGAACGCAGCAGCCCCGGTCGTCCTGGTGGTGGACGACGACGAAGCCGCGCGCCGCATCGCCGTGGAGATCCTGCGGCGAAGCGGCTTTTCCGTGCTGCAGGCGGCCGCCGGCACGGAGGCCATCTCCGTGTCGTGGCAGCACGACGGCCCGCTGGACCTCCTCCTCACCGACATCGTGCTCCCGGGGATGAACGGCGTGCAGCTCGCCTCGCGCATCGCGGACCAGCGGCCGGGGGTCGCCGTCGTCTTCATGTCCGGCCGTCCGGAGGTGGACGCGGTGCGCTACGGCGTGCTGGCCCCCAGCTACCCCTTCCTCCCCAAGCCCTTCGGGGTCCACGAGCTGCTCGCCATCGTGCGCGCCGCCCTCCCCGCGGGCGCGGAATGAGCCCCGAGCTCCGCGTTCTGCTGGTGGAGCCCGCCGGCACCGACGCGCTGAGCGGGGTGCCCGGCGTGCTCGCCACCCGCGCCCCGTCGTACGAGGCCGCGCAGGAGATGCTGCGCGCGGGCCACTTCGCCGCGGTGGTGGTGTGCGACGGGGCGGACGGCGCCGCGCTGCGCCTGGTGCGCGCCCTGGCCCGCGATGCCGCCGCGCCCCCGGTCGTCTTCCTGGCCGAGGCCGCGGACCCGGCGGAGGCCGCGCGCGCCCGCGCAGCCGTCTCCCTCCCCCGCGCCGCCGCCACGCCGGAGGTGCTCGCCTGGACGCTGCGGCACGCCGCCGCGGCCCGGAAGGCTCCCCCGGCGGCCGTGCCGCTTCCGGGGCTGGTGTGGGAGTGGGACGTGGGGAGCGACGAGGTGCTCCGGGTGGAGGCGCTGGGCACCGCCTTCGGCTACGCTCCGCACGAGGTGAGTGGGTCCGTCGGCTGGTGGGCGGAGCGCCTGCACGACGAGGAGCGCGACTCGGTGGTGGCCAGCCTGCGCGCCGTGGCCCGCGAAGGCTCCGACTCGTGGACGGCCCTGTACCGCTTCCGCCGCGCGGACGGCTCGTACGCCCAGGTGCTGGACCGGGCGCGCGTGCTGCGCGACTCGGCGGGGCGCACGGCGCGCGTGGTGGGCGCCATGCAGACGCTCTCCGGGCGCAGGGCGGCGGGCGACGAGCCGGACCCCTGCCGCGACCTGCTGTCCGTGATCCCCGAGGCGGTGCTGGTGAGCACGGGGGGGCGGGTGGCCTACGCCAACGCGTCGGCGGGCGGGATGCTGGGGCTCCCCTCGGCGGACGAGGTGATCGGGCGGCGCACGCTGGACTTTATCCATCCGGACTACCACGACTTCGCCCGCGCGCGCCGCAAGGCCGCCCAGGCGGGGGCGCGCGTGGCCCCGGCGCACGAGCGCTTCGTGCGCGCGGACGGCACTCCGGTGGACGTGGAGGTCACCGCCGCGCCCATCGAGTACCGCGGCGAGCCGGCGCTGCTGGTGGTGGCGCGCGACATCGGCGAGCGGCGGCGGCTGGAGGAGCAGCTCCGGCTGGCGCAGCGCATGGAGGCGGTGGGGCGGCTGGCGGGCGGCGTGGCGCACGACTTCAACAACCTGCTCACCGCCATCAAGGGGAACGCGGACCTGCTGGCGCTGGACCTTCCCGCCGGCTCGCCCCTGCGCGAAGACGTGGCCGAGATCCAGGCCGCCGCCGTGCGCGCCGCCGAGCTCACGCGGCAGCTCCTGGCTTTCGGGCGCGGGCAGGTGCTCCTTCCCCGCCTGTTGGAACTGAACGGGGCCGTGGAGGCGTCCATCCCCATGCTGCGGCGCCTGGTGCCCAGCAACGTGGAAGTGGCCACGGAACTGGACCCGGCGTGCGGCTGGATCCACGCGGACCCCTCGCAGTTCGACCAGATCCTGGTGAACCTGGCGCTCAACGCCCGCGACGCCATGCCGGACGGCGGCACCCTGAGCCTGCGCACCTCCAACCACGACGTGCTGGAGACGGACCCGCGGCCGGCCTACATGCTGGCCGGCGCCTACGTCCGCCTCACCGTGGCCGACGACGGGCACGGGATGGACCCCGTCACGCGCGAGCAGGTGTTCGAGCCCTTCTTCACCACGCGCGGGCCGGGGCGGGGCGCGGGGCTGGGGCTCTCCACGGTGTACGGCATCGTGAAGCAGAGCGGGGGCTACATCACGGTGGAGAGCGAGCCGGGCCGCGGCACCCTCTTCCACATCCTCCTCCCCCGCATGGCCGACCCCGGCCCCGCCCCCGCCCCGGGCGCCGCCGAGCGCGCCGCCGGCACCGCGCGTGGAACGGTGCTCCTGGTGGAGGACGAGGACCCGGTGCGGCGGGTGACGGCGCGCGTGCTGCGGCGGAGCGGCTTCGGCGTGATCGAGGCGCACGACGGCCGCGAGGCGCTGGATCTCTGGACGCAGCACGGCGCCTCGGTGGACGTGGTGCTCACCGACCTGGTGATGCCGCGGATGGGCGGCGAGGAGCTGGCCCGCCACATCCGCGCCGCGCGCCCGGAGCTCCCCATCCTCTTCATCTCCGGCTACACCCGCGGCGCCGCCCTCAACCGCGACGCCCTGGGGCCCGGTGCCGAAATGGTCCACAAACCCTTCGACGCGGACGAGCTGGCGGAGCGGATCGGGTTGCTGCTGGAGAGATCCAGGAAGAACTAGGGGCTCACACAGAGACACAGAGGCACAGAGGACTTCATCTCTGTGCCTCTGTGTCTCTGTGTGAGCCCTTAGTTGTTGGAGATGACCAGCCGTGCCCAGCCGCCCGTGGTGGTGCAGCGGAGGCGCGCGGTCCAGCCCTGGTCCGTGCGGGGGCCGCCGCGGGTCAGCTCGCACGCGGGGTCGCCGGGGCGCTGCTGGAGCACGACCACGGGGCGCATCTCGTGCGTCATGACCAGCGGCACAGACAGGCGCAGCGCTCCGCCCGCCGCACGCTCGAAGCCGGCGCCCGCCGCCACCTGCACCTCTTCCTTCGCGAGCACCACCGCGCTCACTCCCACCGCCCCGCCCACGCTCTGGGCGCGGGCGGCGGCGGGTATGGCGAGCAGGGCGGCGCACAGGAGAAGGGATCGCATGGCGGGCTACAGGGCGAAGAGCGGGCCGTTTCCGCTCAGCGCCTAAGCCACCACCCTCCAACAACTTACGATCCCACGAAAACGCGTTGCGCCTGTCCAGAAATCAGGCACCGTCTCGCTCTCAGCCGGCCTGCCGCGCTACCGCCTCCACCGTGTCCGCCACGTAGGCCAGGTCGAAGGGCTTCAGGATCACGGGCACGGCGCCGGCGGCGAGCGCCTCCTCGGTGGTGTCGCCCAGCGCGTCGCCGCTCATGAACACCAGGCGCCGGTCCATCCCGTCGGCGCGCTCCACGAGCCTGGCGTGCAGGCGCTCGCCGCTCAGCCCCGGCATGCGCATGTCCGAGAGGATCACGTCGAAGCCGCCCTCGTCCGAGTCCAGCAGGCGCAGCGCCTCGCCGCCCTCGGCGGCCACGCTCACCCGGTGCCCGCGCCGGGCCAGGTAGCGCGACAGGGTGCGGCGGATGCCGTCCTCGTCGTCCACCACCAGCACGCGCAGCGGCTCGGCGGGGGGCGGCTCCGGGGCGGGCGCCGCCGGCTCCGCCACCCACACGCTGGCCGCGGGAAAGTCGATGCGAAAGGTGGTTCCCTCCCCCGTCTCGCTCTCCACGCACACGCGCCCGCCGTGGTCGGCCACGATGCCGTGCACCAGCGAGAGGCCCAGCCCCGTGCCCTCGCCCGGCGCCTTGGTGGTGAAGAACGGGTCGAAGATGCGCTCCACGTGCTGCTCGGGGATGCCGGGTCCGTTGTCCGACACGAAGAGCGCGGCGCCGCGCTCCGTGGGGTGAGTCTTCAGCGTGAGCCGGGGCCCGGGGCGGCCCGCCAGCGCCTGCTCGGCGTTCACCACCAGGTTCAGCAGCACCTGCTCCATCTGCCCCCGGTCCGCCGTCACGGGCGGGAGGTCGCCGTCCAGCTCCAGGCACACCTCCACGTTGTGCGTGCCCAGCGTGTAGCCTCGCACCTGCAGCACGTGGCCGATCACCTCGTTCAGGTCCACGGGCCCGCGCGGGTTCTCGTCTTCCTGGGTGTCGCGCGCCAGCCGCCGCAGGTTGGCCACGATCTGCGCCGCCCGGTCCGCCTCGCGCTTCATCACCTCCAGCGCCTCGCGGTCCGCCTCGCCGCGCAGGTCCATCAGCATCATCGACGAGAACCCCTTGATGGCCGTGAGCGGGTTGTTGAGCTCGTGCGCCACGCCCCCCACCAGAGTCCCCAGCCCCGCCAGCCGCTCCGTGCGGCGCAGGTGGCGGTCGCGCGCCAGCCGCTCCCCCGCGTCCTGCACGATGGAGAAGAGGCAGCGCCGCCCGTCCGGTCCGTTCACCGCCCCCACGAACAGGTCCAGCGGCACGCGGCGCCCATCGTCGAGCCGGGATCGCCACACCATCCCGCTCCACTCCCCCGCTTCCCCCACCGCCGCGTGGATCTCCTCCGCCTCCGCCCTCGCCTCGGGGTCGCAGAGGATGCGGTCGGGGTACCCCTGCGCCGCCGCTTCCCCATCGATTCCCAGCATGTCCGCATACGCGCGGTTCACGAAGATGACGCGCCCGTCCTCCCCCGTGATGCTCACGCCCTGGGAGAGGCTGGCCAGCGCCAGGTGCAACAGGCGCATCTCGGCGAGCAGCTCCTGCTCTTCCGTGATGTCGCGGGCGATGCCGTGCACGCCGGTGACGCGCCCATCTTCGTAGATGGTGGTGACGGTGATGGAGGCGCGGCGCCGCTCGCCGGTGGGGCGCACCAGGTCAATCTCCAGCTTCGCGTGGTCCGTGGTCCCGGCGATGAGCGCCATGAACACGCCCGCCGTGTGCGGGAGGTCCTCGGGGGCGATGACGGCGGCGAAGTGGGTGCCCATCACGGCGGCGCTCTCGCGGCCCAGCAGCGCTTCGCCGGCGCGGTTGAGCTCCACGAAGCGCCCCTCCGCGTCCAGGGCGTAGATGGGGAAGGGAGAGGCGGTGACCAGCCGCCGGTAGTGGGCCTCGCTGCGCGACTGCTCGGCCATCCGCACCTGCTGGGCGATCTCGGCGTTGGCGGCGCTCGCCAGGTCGGCCAGGGTGCGGCGGTCCTCGTCGGTCCAGTGGCGGGGGCGCAGGTCCAGCACGCACAGGGCGCCCAGCACGTGCCCGTCCGGGGTGCGCAGGGGGAAGCCCGCGCAGGCGGCCACCCGGCGCTCCGCCACGGCCGGGTCGCCGCGCACCAGCGGGTGCTCGCGCGCGTCGCCCACGAACAGCGGCGCGTCCGCCTCCACCACGTAGCGGCACAGCGAGCGGGCCACGGCTTCGCGCCCCAGCTCCTCCACCCCCGCGCGGGTGGTGAAGAGCTGCTGGTCCTCTCCCACCAGCGACACCAGGGCGACGGGCGCGTCGAGGAGCCGCGCCGCCAGCCGCGTCCAGCGGTCGAAGGACTCGCTGGCGGAGGCGTCGAGCCGGTGCAGCAGCTCCAGCGCCGCGAGGCGCTGCGGATCGTCGAAGGAGCCCAAAGCGGAACCGTTCCCCGGGGTACGTAGCGCGTCAAAATGGACGGTGCATCTCCCATACCGCACCCGCCGGTGCGTGTTCCCACGCGCACCGCCAGGCCCCGTATCTCTTTCCCCCGCAAGGAGGTAAGACTCCCCGCACGTGCGGGCGGATGGATACTCATCCCCACCCCCCGCGCGCAAGGCGCCAGCGTACGCGCAATATAACCTCACACGAGTTTGCGGAAAGTGATAAGTTCTTACCACCTGCCCTCACCCGGCAGCTTACAGCTGCCACCCTCTCCCAGTAACTGCCCTGCGAGAGGGGACTACTTCGGGTCAGTTTGCGGCTGATACGTGGAGCCTAGCCGCCAAACACAAAGGCACGGATTGGCACCTGGTCGGCGCCTTCGAGGTAGTCCCCTCTCCCATGGTGTTTATGGGAGAGGGTGGCAGCTGTAAGCTGCCGGGTGAGGGCCTACCCCCTTACCGCGCGGCGCGCTGCTGGTCGTAGTGCGAGCGGAGCACCGGGAGGGCCTTTTCGAACGCGGCGACCACGGTGGGGTCGAACTGCGAGCCGGAGCAGCGGCGGATCTCGGCCACGGCGTTGGCCCAGGGGAGGGCCTCGCGGTAGGCCCGGGCGGAGGTCATCGCGTCCAGCGTGTCCGCCACGGCCACCACGCGCGCGGCCAGGGGGATCGCTTCTCCCTGCAGCCCGTCCGGGTAGCCGCGCCCGTCCCACCGCTCGTGGTGCCAGCGCACCACGCCAATCACCAGGGGGTCGTCGATCAGCGGCTCCAGGATGCGGGCGCCGGCCACGGGGTGCTCCTCCACCCGTTTCGTCTCCTCCGGGGTGAGGGGCGTCGGCTTGTTGAGCACCGAGTCCGGCACGCCGATCTTCCCCACGTCGTGCAGGTCGCCCGCCAGCGACAGGCGCAGCAGGTCGATGCCGCCCGTGACCTGCGCGATGGACATGGAGTAGGCGGTCACCCGGCGGGCGTGGCCGGCGGTGTACGCGTCCTTGACCTCCACCGCCGTCGCCAGGGCCCGCGCCGCGCGGAGGACCCAGAGGCGGCTCTCCGCTTCGCGCTGGCGGAGGTGCGCCTCCAGCAGCCCCCGCTCGCGCGCGGCTTCGCGCCCGGTGGCCACCCGCTCCACCGAGTGCTCCACCTGCTGCCGCAGCTCGTCCAGGTCGAAGGGCTTCAGCAGCACGGCGTCCACCCCGCGCTCCACCGCCAGGGCCACGGTGGGGAGGTCGGCGTCGCCGCTCATCAGGATGGTGCGCGCATCCGGCTGGTGCGCCCTCACCACCAGCATCAGCTCCACGCCGGACGAGGTGGGGAGGCGCAGGTCGGTCACCACCACCTCGAACCGCTCGCGCTCCAGCAGCGCCACGGCCTCGGGTACCCCCGCGGCCGCGGCCACGTCGTAGCCCAGCCTGGCCAGGAAGCGGCGCAGCACCCTGCGCAGCACCTCGTCGTCCTCCACCACCAGCACGCGCGTGGGGAGGGCCGCGGCGCGCGGCGAGGGAAGCCTGGGTGGGCGGGGGGAGGCGGGCACGGGCGCAGCCTGGGATGCAGGGCGAACGGAGTGGAACGAAGAGCGCAGAAAGGATTGTGCCAATTCGGGCGGGCGCTCCGTGCGGCCTGCGCGGCACCCGGCCAACTTCTTGCCGTGAGCCAGGGGCGACGGTGCCACACCCCGGGCGCAGGCATGTCCCGGGCTCAACTCTGCCGGTTTTCTTCCATGAGCCAGATGCTCGCTGTCATTCTCGGCGGAGGCGCCGGGTCCAGGTTGTTCCCGCTGACCAAGGATCGCGCGAAGCCCGCCGTGCCTCTCGCGGGCAAGTACCGCCTGATCGACGTTCCCATCTCCAACTGCATCAACTCCGGGCTCTACCGGATGTTCGTGCTCACGCAGTACAACTCCGCGTCGCTCAACAGCCACATCTCGCACTCGTACGTCTTCGACCGCTTCCACGGCGGCTTCGTGACCATCCTGGCCGCGGAGCAGACGGCCTCGTCCGAGCTCTGGTACCAGGGGACGGCCGACGCCGTGCGCCAGTCCATGCCGCACATCCGCAGCGTACCGCACGACCGGGTCATCATCCTCTCCGGCGACCAGCTTTACGCCATGGACTACCGGAAGAT
This sequence comes from uncultured Gemmatimonadota bacterium, assembly GCA_902805735.1. Classification (GTDB taxonomy): domain Bacteria; phylum Gemmatimonadota; class Gemmatimonadetes; order Longimicrobiales; family Longimicrobiaceae; genus Longimicrobium. The sequence continues at coordinate 23,392 of CADCTW010000030.1, forward strand.
GCTGGCGCACCACGAGGAGACGGGGGCCGACATCACCGTGGCCGCCACCCCCGTGACGGCCGAGGACGCGCCCGGCTTCGGCATCATGCATACGGACGCGAAGCACCGCATCACCGCCTTCTACGAGAAGCCGCGGCGCGACGAGCTGGAGGGCAAGGAGAGCCCCGCCACCCCCGAGATGCAGGCCGCGGGGCGCATCTACCTGGCGTCCATGGGCATCTACATCTTCAACGCCTGCACGCTGATGGACGTGCTGGACACCCACCCCGGCGACCACGACTTCGGCAAGCAGATCATCCCCGGCGCCATCGGCAAGCTGAACGTGGTGGCGTACCCGTTCCAGGGGTACTGGAACGACATCGGCACGGTGCGGTCGTTCTTCGAAACCAACATCATGCTGGCCCAGCCGCACCCGGCGTTCAACCTGTACGACCCGGCGATGCCGCTGTACACCAACGCGCGCATGCTCCCGCCGGCCAAGATGACGCGCACGCGGGTGGAGCACGCCGTGGTGGCGGAGGGCAGCATCATCGAAGACAGCGAGATCACGGACTCGGTGATCGGTGTGCGCTCGTACATCTGCGGCGGCACGCGTATCCACCGCGCCGTGCTGCTGGGGTCGGACTACTACGGCTGGCAGGAGGGGGAGGCGCGCAACTACGCCCAGGGCCCCGCGCGCCCGGGGATCGGCGAGGGCACCCACATCGAGAACGCCATCGTGGACCGCAACGTGTCCATCGGCAAGCGCTGCCGCATCGTGAACGCCGAGGGCGTGCGCGACGCCGAGGGCCCCGGCTGGTACATCCGCGACGGCATCGTCGTCGTCACCAAGAACGCCGAGATCGCCGACGACACGGTGATCTAGCCTCTCTGTGCCTCTGTGCCTCCGTGTGGAGACACGCATTTTTCCTTTCGATACCGCCGAATGCGCATCGCGCTCTTCACCAACGAATACCCGCCCCACGTGTACGGTGGGGCGGGCGTCCACGTGGAATACCTGTCGCGCGAGCTGGCCCTCCTGGAAGGCGGCGCCCACGCCGTGGACGTGCTCTCCTTCGGCGAGCAGCGCGAGGAGCGGGAGAACCTGCGCGTGCGCGGCGTCCCCGCACCGGCCAAGCTGGCCGCGCAGGACCCGCGGCACGAGCGTCTGCTGGACGCCCTGGGGCGCAACCTGGCCATGGCGGGCGCGGTGCAGGCACCGGACATCGTCCACTGCCACACCTGGTACGCGCACCTGGCCGGGTCCCTGGCTCGCCCCCTCACCGGTGCCCGGCTGGTGCTGACCACCCACTCCCTGGAGCCACACCGCCCCTGGAAGGTGGAGCAGCTGGGCACCGCGTACGATGTCGCGGTCTGGGTGGAGCGCACCGCGTACCAGAACGCCGACGGCGTCATCGCCGTGTCCGAGGCCATGCGCCACGACGTGCAGACGCTGTACGGCGTGGCTCCGGAGCGCGTGCGGGTGATCCACAACGGCATCGATCCCGAGGAGTACCGCCCCCGCCCGGATCCCGCCGTCCTGCGCCGCCTGGGCGTGGACCCGGAGCTCCCCATCGTCCTCTTCGTGGGCCGCATCACCCGCCAGAAGGGAATCCTGCACCTGGTGCGCGCCATCCGCCGCCTGCGGCCGGGGGTGCAGGTGGTGCTCTGCGCCGGCGCCCCGGACACGCCCGAGATCGGCGAGGAGATGCGCGCGCTGGTGGAGGAGGTGCGCGGCGAGGTGCAGGTGCCGGTGGTGTGGATCGCGGAGATGCTCCCGAAGCCGGACGTCATCACCCTCTACACGCACGCGGCGGTCTTCGTGTGTCCCTCCGTGTACGAGCCGTTCGGGATCATCAACCTGGAGGCGATGGCCTGCGAGACCCCCGTCGTGGCCTCCGCCGTCGGCGGGATCCCCGAGATCGTCGTGCCGGGCGAGACGGGCCTCCTGGTGCCGATCGACGCGGAGGGCGGGGGCTCCGTGGAGCCGCGCGACCCCGAAGCCTTCGCGGCCGCCCTGGCTTCCGCCGTCAACGAGCTGATGGCCGACCCGCAGCGCCGCGCCGCCATGGGCACCGCCGCCCGCGCGCGCGTCCTCGCCCACTTCAGCTGGCGGGCCATCGCCGCCCAGACGCTCGCCTTCTACCGCGACCTGCTGGCATGAAGCCGTCTCCGTGCCTCTGGGGCTCCGTGTGAGCCCGATGGAACTGGCTCACCTCTGAAGCGGCGCGACGGCGGCGTCGCCACGGCGGCCGTGGGGCCGATCACCGATGCGGCCCACGCGGACTCGATCGTGCGTGGCGGGCAGGCCGACCTCGTCCTGCTGGCGCGCGAGCTCCTCCGGCAGCCGCTGGCCGCTGCTGGCGGCGCACCGCCTGGGCCTGCGCGGCGACTGGCCGAAGCAATACGAGCGGGCACAGCCCCGCTGAACTGATCTTTTCGACGAAGGATGCGCGGACATGGCTACACTTGCGGCACGCAGGCTGGGGCGCGACGGCCCCGAGATCTCGGGCGTGGGCTTCGGCGCCTGGGCGGTGGGCGGGGGCGGGTGGTCGTTTGGATGGGGACCACAGGACGACGAGGACTCGTTGCGGGCCATGCGCCACGCGGTGGAGCGCGGCGTCAACTGGATCGACACCGCCGCCGTCTACGGCCTGGGCCACTCCGAGGAGGTGGTCGGCCGGCTCCTGCGCGACTACGGCGCGGACGACCGTCCCCTGGTCTTCACCAAGTGCGGGCTGGTGTGGGACGAATCCGATCCCATGAAGCTGCCGCAGCGCACCCTGCACCCCGCCAGCATCCGCCGGGAGTGCGAGGCTTCTCTGCGCCGGCTGGGCGTGGACCGCATCGACCTGTACCAGTTCCACTGGCCGGACGAGACGGGCACCCCGGTGGAGGACTCGTGGGGCGAGATGCTCCGCCTGGTGGACGAGGGGAAGGTGCGCTGGGCCGGCGTCTCCAACTTCAGCGCCGAGCTCCTGGACCGCTGCGAGCCCCTGCGCCACGTGGACTCGCTGCAGCCCCCCTTCTCCCTGATCCGGCGCGAGTCGGCCGGCGCGGAGATCCCCTGGTGCGCGGAGCACGGCACGGGCGTCATCGTGTACAGCCCCATGCAGTCCGGCCTCCTGACCGACCGCTGGTCTATGGAGCGGGTCAACACGCTGGCCGACGACGACTGGCGCCGCGGCTCGTCCGAGTTCCAGTCGCCCAACGTGGAGCGCAACCTGGCGCTCCGCGACGCCCTCCGCCCGATCGCAGAGCGCCACGGCGCGAGCGTGGCCTCCGTCGCCGTGGCGTGGACGCTCGCCTGGCCCGGGGTCACCGCCGCCATCGTCGGCGCCCGCACCCCCGAGCAGGTAGACGGCTGGATCCCCGCCGCCGCCGTGGACCTCACCCCCGACGACCTGGACGAGATCGCCGGCGCCATCAACCGCACCGGCGCCGGCACTGGCCCGCGCACGCCCGGGCGTTGAAACGCCCCGGGGGATAAATCCCCTCGCGTGGCGGGTCGCGCAAGCCACAGAGGCACGGAGATGAATTCATCTCTGTGCCTCTGTGTTCTCTGTGTGAGGCCCAAAAACAAAGCCCCCCGACGCTCTTGCGAGCATCGGGGGGCTGAATTGTAGGCCGGCAGCGCCGTACTCTCCCACCGGGTGGCCCCGGCAGTACCATCCGCGCGAGTGGGGCTTAACTTCCGAGTTCGGGATGGGATCGGGTGATCCCCCACGCCATAGCCACCGGCCGTACT
>CADCTW010000031.1 GCA_902805735.1 uncultured Gemmatimonadota bacterium
GCCGTGTGGTTCTACGACGTCGAGGTCGGACGGCTGGATGAGCGTACCTTTCGTCTATCCTGAAAGTGTTACCTATCATCCCGGTCTGATTTGTAACCCATCATCGGGGTTGTGCCGGCCCCGTCGCGCGTCCGCTTCCATCTCCAGCCAACCCGGCTCACTCATGCCCAACTCCTTTCGTTTCGCCGCGCTGGCCCTGCTGGGCGCGTGCGCCACGACCCCGGCCAGCGGCCCCGCGCCGTCGGCGCCGTACGACCTGCTGATCCGCGGCGGGCGCATCGTGGACGGCACCGGGAGCCCCTGGTACCGCGGCGACGTCGCCATCCGCGGGGACCGCATCGTGGCGGTGGGGCTGATGCCGGGGGCGCGCGCGCGCGACACCATCGACGCCACCGGGCTGGTGGTGGCGCCGGGGTTCATCGACATGCTGGGGCACTCCGAGTACCCCCTGCTGCGCGACCCGCGCGCCATCTCCAAGATCACGCAGGGGATCACTTCGGAGATCACCGGCGAGGTGACGAGCGTGGTGCCCGTCAACCAGAACACGCTCCGCGAGCTGGATGCCGCCACCCGCGCGCGCGTTACCTGGACGGACCTGGACGGCTATTTCGCGGCGCTGGAGAGTGCCCGGCCGGCCATCAACCTGGGCACCTTCGTCACGGTGGGCTCGGTGCGGCGCTACGTGATGGGCGATGCCAACCGCCCCGCCACCCCGGCCGAGCTGGAGCAGATGCGCGGCCTGGTGGACGGCGCCATGCGGCAGGGGGCCATGGGGCTATCCAGCGGGCTGATCTACGCCCCCGCCTCGTACGCCAGCACCGAGGAGGTGACGGAGCTGGCGCGCGTGGCGGCGCGCCACGGTGGCGGCTACGCCACGCACATGCGCTCCGAGGGCGACCGGCTGGTGGAGGCGATCGAGGAGGCGATCCGCATCGGCGAGGGGGCGGGGACGTGGGTGCAGATCCACCACCTCAAGGCGTCCGGCCGCGCCAACTGGGGGAAGATGAGGCCCGCCGTGGCCGCCATCGAAGCCGCCCGCGCGCGTGGCGTGGACGTGACGGCCGACCAGTACCCCTACGTGGCCTCGGGTACCGGACTGGACGCCACCATCCCCAACTGGGCGCACGCCGGCGGCAACGACTCGCTCCTGGCGCGCCTGCGCGATCCCGCCACCCGCGCCCGCATCCGCGCGGAGCTGACGGGAGCGGGCGGCACCGACTGGCAGATCGGCACCTCGGCGGGCGGGCCGGGCGGGGTGATGATCGCGGGCGTGTCCGTGGACTCGCTGCGCCGCTACCAGGGGATGCGGCTCAACGAGCTGGCGGCCGCGCGCGGGCAGGAGGTGCCCGAAGCCGTCTTCGACCTCCTCCTGGCCGACAACGCCAACACGTCCGCCATCTACTTCTCCATGTCCGAGGAGGACCTGGAGCTTGGCCTGCGCCAGCCGTGGGTCAGCATCGGCATCGACGCCGGCGCCCGCGCGGCGGACTCCACCATCACCAGCCGCCCGCATCCCCGCGCCTACGGCTCCTTCCCGCGCATCCTCTGCCGCTACGTCCGCGAGCGCCGCGTGATCACGCTGGAGGACGCGGTGCGCAAGTTCACGGCGCTCCCCGCCGCGCGCGTGGGCCTGGCGGACCGGGGCGTGGTCAAAGCCGGGATGTTCGCCGACCTCACCTTGTTCGACCCCGCCACCGTCTGCGACCGCGCCACCTTTGAGAACCCGGTCCAGACCTCCGTCGGCATTCGCCACGTCCTGGTGAACGGCACCCCCGTCCTCCGCAACGGCACGCCCACCGGAGCACGCTCGGGTCGCGGCCTGCGGCGGGCGAGGCCGTAGCGGGGCGACTGAAGTCGCTGCAACGACTGCACAAAGTCCCCCTGCGGGGACTGGAGCCTGAAGCTCCAGTCCGCGCAGGCGGACTTTGTGCCGTTGTTGCCGCGAGTTCACTCGCCAGGCACTGGTTGCCATCGAACCACATCCTGCCGGACTGGAGCCGGACGCTCTTCCCTCGACGAGCGCTGGAAACGCCGGGGAATTCATCGCCTCGCCGCGGGGCGCGGGACGCGACCTAGCCCGAGGGTTGCATGGGGGGCGGCCCCGAACCCGCACCCCGAGCCCGATGCCGCGATCCCTGCTCGTCTACAACCCCGCCGCCGGACAGCGCTGGCGACACCCCGCCCCCGAGTCCGTGCTGCGCGCGTTGGAGGAGCGCGGGTGGAGCGCGGAGCTCCTGGTGACGGAGGCGCAGGACCACGCCACGCGGCTGGTGCGTGACCACCTCACGTCCGAAGTCGAGGCGGTGTGGGTGTGCGGCGGCGACGGGACGATGGGCCAGGCCGCCGCCGCCCTGGTGGGGAGCGATGTCCCGCTGGGCATCCTCCCCACGGGCACCGTGAACGTGGTCGCCGCGGAGTGTGGGATACCGAATGGCGTGGGGCCCGCCCTGGACGCGCTCACGCGCCGTCCGGGGCGTCGTGCGTTCGCGGCCTGGCGGGTGGGGGAGCGGGCCGTGATGCTGGGGCTCGGCGTGGGGTTCGAGGCGCGGGTGATGGAAAGGGTGTCGCTGCGGACCAAGCGCGCGCTCGGCTTCGCGGCCATCGGCGGGCGGGGGACGCTGGAGTGGGCGCGCTACGACTTCCCCCCGCTCCGCGTCACCGGCGAGGACGGCCGCGGCCGCGCCTTCGACCTCCCGGCCACACAGGCGCTCGCCACCCTCACGCGCCGCTTCGCCGGCACCCACATCGTAGCCCCCGACGCCGATCCGGAGGACGGGTGCATCGACCTGTTGCTCTTCAGCGGCCGGTCGCGGGCGCGCATGGCGGGGTTCTGGCTGGGCATCCAGCTCCCCGGCACGGCCCACCTGCGCATCCCCGGCGTCCGCACCCTGCGCGCCCGCCGCCTCCGCGTCACCTCCCCCGACGGCCCCGTCATCGCCCACATCAACGGCGACGCGGTGGAGCACACCCCGCTGGACGCCGAGCCGTGGGGCCCGGTCCAGCTCCTCGTCCCTCCGTCGACCTGATCTCTGTGCCTCTGTGCCTCTGTGCCTCTGTGCCTCTGTGTCTCTGGGTGAGCCCGCTGTTCGACTCATGCAGTCACGGTTGCCGGCGAGCGATGTCGCGCACCGGGAACCCACGCCGCGCCATGTCGTCCAACACGAGCCGTGCTTGCGGGCTGCGCGCCTCACGGCTCCGGTGCATCGCCTGCAGCACCGCTCGGCCCTCCTCGCCCATCTCCGCCAACCGGGCCAGCGCGTGCGTTCGGAGATCCCCGTGCGAGAAGTAGCCGTGTGGCCCCATGGCCGAGCTCGTGTCCGGCTCGGCGGCTACGGAGCGGAGGAACGCGGCCGCCGCGCGCCTTTCCGCCTGCAGCGGCATACTGTCCAAAATGGTAGAGCGGACGAGCCACGCTGTGTTGCCCCAGTAGATCCGCTGGAGCCGCGAGAGCAAACCCGCACGTGGGGCTACCGGGCGCCCCACCTGCCCGGCCACTGCGATCCTCGCAGTCGCGATGTGGCGCACGTTGCGGAAACTGCTGGTAAGCGCGAGACGCTCCAGGCCGTCGATAAGCGAGTCTTTCCGGGCCGGAGGCGAATTTGACAGATCAAGAATGTCGTATACGGCTTCGGAGGCTACGCTCTGAACCACATGTGTGCGGATGTCTGTCTCGAAGCGAGCCAGCACACTGTCCACTGGCCAGGTGAGCGCATGCTCCGTCCGAACCGCCTGCGCGTGCATTGGTGCGCACCCGAGCAAGAGAAGCACCGCGAGCCGGAGTGCGCGGACCCATCTCGGGGCGGGGATCTTCATCGTATGCATGATCGGCTCAATTCGAGTGGCTGATCGCCAGGAACTTTCCCTCGCCCGGAGCCCAGCCGTGGTACGTGCCGCTCCAGTTCCCAGTCACCTTCGTACCTCCATCTCGGATGTCCAGCGTGGCGTCGTCGGCCCGCTTCGCGCGTTCGTGGAAGCCTTCGCGCACACGGAGGATAAACGTGTTTAGATCAAGGCTGTTTGAGCCGACCCGCTGGTCGAAGAAGATCATGGGGTCGTTGTTCGGGTCCGTCACCGCATCATAGGCGGCGGAGAAGTGCCCGTTGTGGCCCGTCGTGCCCCAGCCCTCGTGCGCGCGCGTTCCGGCGATGTATGCATCCGGATCCACACCCATGCAGCGGGAGAACCCCTGCCAGTTCGCCCAATTGCCGCACGCGGCCTGCTGCTGGTCCTTGAGCGGGACGGCGGGTGCGTTCGGCCAGAGTCCTGAGTTGTAGGTGGACTTACGCTTCAGGCTATACCTGGCGGATTGCACGTAGTGGAGCCCCTGGTTGGGCCCGCCCGGCACCGTGACCGCCGTGAAGCCGTCGCCCGCCGGCGCGTACGAGTCGGGCTGGATCTGGCGTTGCGGGTGAGCGCAGTCAGCCGCGTCCATGGGAAGGTTCATCGCGTTGGGCTGGCCAAAGGTCGGCGTGTGATCAAAGCACGCCGGGCCGGTGCCGTCGCTGTACTCGGAGAGGGCGTGCGTCGCCCATTTCCACCCCCGGTCGGCCACGCCGAAGCTGGCCTGGAGTCCATTCCCATCGGCCAGTGTCGCCGTGACGATGCCGGACTGGATCGCGGGACCCATCCAGCGTGTCCCGCCGGTCGGCCCGGCGACTGTGCTGACGTCGTCCGTGAATTCCCAGCTCACTACGTCGGGGATCGATCCGTCACTGCTGCCCACCGTGCACTGGCCGGCCCCGCCCCGCGGCACCCCGCTCGTGCAGGAAAGTGTGGGAGCCGATGGGCCACAGTGCAAACAGGGGTCCGTGCCGCCCCCGCCGCCGCTCCCGTCGCCCCCGGGCGGAGGTGGGGGAACCGGCTCGTTGCAGTCCGAGCAGGGCTCCTCGGCGGGCGGAGCGATGACCACGATCGGGTCGATCGGGCAGGGATTCTCCGGGGAGTTCTCGATCACGCAGCCCTGGATGACGATCCCGCCCTCCTCCGGTCCGGTGGGCACCCGGAACCGGCGCGCCACGGCCTCGCGCGCGCGCTCCGTGGCGGGGATCACGCAGTTGAGCACCGCGCTCACTCCGCCGTCCGGCCGGACGGCGCGATAGCGGAAGGCGGCTACGGCACCATCCTCAGCCTGTATGGGCGCAGGGAAGCGCAACGGGATGCGCCGGTACAGATACGGAATCGGACCTTCGCCGGCTGCCACGCTCACGAAGCAGCCGTGCGGGCTTTGGGCGGGAGTCCGCCAGCTCGGTCCCAACGCGGCCAGCGCTTGCGAGGAGGCGGAGAACGCCGGGTCGCCTCCGGGGACGAGCCGCGGCACAGCTTGGGTGCTGCTGTTCAAGGCAGCCGCTCGAAAGCACAGCCCCGAGTGTGAGCGGCAAAAGGAGGTTCCGCATGGGTCGTCCACGGAAGACGCAATCGAGTCGATGCTGTCACCCATTGATGCACGCCGTGTCCGTGTGTGTCAATCCTTTTGAGCTTTTTTATGTGTATGCACACGGCTCCTGTACCCCGGCTGCCCTGATCTCTGGGCCTGTATGTGAGCCCCGCTGTTCGATTCCAGCGGCGAGATCAGGAGGACAGCGGCGCGCCGGCGTATTAGAATGTCCGGCATGATGATGAGCCACGACGAGATGATGACGCGCTTCTACGGGCGCGACCGCACGGCCAACGGAAGCTTCCTCACGGGGGTGCTGACGACGGGGATCTACTGCCTCCCCTCGTGCACCGCGCGGAAGCCGCGCCCGGAGAACGTGCGGTTTTTCGGTACGGAAGACGAGGCGCGCACCGCCGGGCTGCGCCCCTGCCGCCGCTGCCGGCCGGACCACTTCTACCAGGAGTACGATCCGGACCTGCACCTGATGGCGACGCTGGTGGCCGACGTGCGCCGCCGCCCGGCCGGCTTCGCGGACGCCGCCGCGCTCGCCGCCGCGTCCGGCATCGGCGCGACCAAGCTGAACGCCCTCTTCCGCCGCCACCATCACACCACGCCCGCCGCCTTCCTCACGCGCGAGCGCGTCCGCGCCGCCTGCCGCGTGATGGCGGAGGGGGGCGCGGGGGTCACCGAGGCCAGCTTCGCGGCGGGCTTCGAGAGCCTTTCCGCCTTCCACGAGAACTTCCGCCGCCACACCGCCCTCACCCCCGGCGAGTACCGCCGCCTGGGTTCATCCACCGAGTTCACGCTGACGCTGCCGGACGACTTCCGCGCCGGGTACGCGCTGCGCGTGATCGGGCGCGACGCGGAGAGCCTGGTGGAGCGCGTGGAGGGGAGCACCGCGTACAAGGCCGTGCGCCTCGCGGGCCGCCCGGCGGTGCTGGCGATGGAGATCGCGGACGGACGCGCCCGCTGCCGCGTGGAGGCGCCGGAACCCGGTCCCGCCGCGACGTACCAGGCGCACGAGATCGCGCTCCGCCTCCTGGGCCTGACGCTGGACCCCGCGCCCTTCGAGCGCCGCCTGGCCGAGCGCGCCGACCTGCTGCCGCTGATCGAGGGGCGGCGTGGCCTGCGCATCCCCCAGACGGCGGACGCGTTCGAGGGGATCGCCTGGGCGATCGTGGGGCAGCAGGTCAATCTCCCCTTCGCGTACGCGCTGCGGCGGGACCTGGTGCGGCTGTGCGGCGAAGAGGCGGGGCGCGGGCTCCGGGCCCATCCCACTCCCGAAGCCGTTGCGGCGCTGGATTACGCGGACCTCACCGTCCTGCGCTACTCCCGCCGCAAGGCCGAGTACCTGATCGACACGGCGCGCCTCGCCGGGTCGGGCGAACTGCCCCTGGACGCGTTCGCCGACGCGCCGGCCACGGAGGTGGAGCGGCGGCTGGGGGCGGTGCGGGGGTTCGGGCCCTGGTCGGTGCACTACTTCATGATGCGGGCGTGCGGCTTCGCGGACTGCGTCCCGGTGGGCGACACGGGGCTTTCCACGGGGCTGATGAACTTCTTCGCGCTGGACCACCGCCCCGGTCCGGACGAGGTGCGGGCGCGGATGGAGCCCTTCGCTCCCTTCCGCAGCCTCGCCACCTTCCACCTGTGGATGAGCCTGGGAGACCCCGCATGACCCTGTACGCCACCCGCATCGACACCCCCATCGGCGCCCTGACCGCGCTGGTGGACGAGGCTGGCGCCCTGGCGCGCCTCCTCTTCCCCCACCAGCCCGCGCCCGCCGCGACCCCGGACGACACCCGCGGCGCCGCGGTGGCCGCGCAGCTCTCCGAATACTTCCGCGGCGAGCGGCGCGCCTTCGACCTGGCGCTGGCCCCCGCCGGCACCCCCTTCCAGCGCGCCGTGTGGGACGAGCTGCGGCGCATCCCGTACGGCGGCACCGTCAGCTACCGCGCCCTGGCCGAGCGCGTGGGCCGCCCGACCGCGTCGCGCGCGGTGGGCCGCGCCAACGCCACCAACCCGCTCCCCATCGTCGTCCCCTGCCACCGCGTGATCGGGGCGGACGGCTCCCCCACGGGCTACGCGGGCGGCATCGGCGCCAAGACCACGCTGCTCGCGCTGGAGGCCCGATAGCACAGAGGCACGGAGATGATGTCATCTCTGTGCCTCCGTGCCTCTGTGTGAGACTTCTTTTCTCAGTCGATGCGCGTCAGGAACTCCGTCTTCACCATGCGCGTGCCGTGGCCGGAGAAGTCCACCTCCGCCCGGTCCTGGCTCACGGCGAGCACCAGCCCCTCGCCAAAGGTGCCGTGCGAGACCTCGTCGCCGGGGTGCAGGCCGGCCTCGGCGGAGGGGGCCAGCGCCAGCGCGGGGACCACGTCGCGCTCGGAGGCGCCAGAGTGCGGGGCGAGGCAGTTGCCGCAGTGGCCGCAGGCGAAGTCCTCGCCCGGGTGCTCGCCGAAGTACTCCAGGATCATGCGGGTGCGGCAGCGCGCCGTGCGGCAGTAGCGCACCATCTCGTCCAGCTTCTCGCGGTCGCGGGCGCGGCGCTGCTCGTAGTCCACCAGCTCGCGGCTCAGGTCGGCGGCGCTGACGTCCTCGGCCACGCGCTCCCACACGCCGCCGCGGTGCTCGCGCATCATCCCGTGGCGCTTGAGGAGGGTAAGGACGATGCGCGCCTTGCGGCGGGCCACGTCCGCCATCTCCGCGATCTCGTCCAGCGGGCACTTCTCGTCCAGCGGCTGGTTGTTCACCACGCGCGCCACCGCCACGGCCTCTTCCAGGTCGGGATACTTGCCGCCCAGGAAGTAGCCCTGCACCCCGCTGTCCTCCACCCGGTAGAAGATGGTGCAGCGAGACGGCAGCCCGTCGCGCCCGGCGCGCCCGGCCTCCTGGTAGTACGACTCGATGGAGCCCGGGAAGTGGTAGTGCACCACGAAGCGGATGTCCGGCTTGTCGATCCCCAGCCCGAAGGCGTTGGTGGCGATCACGGCCTTCACCCCGCCGGCCATGAAGCGGTCCTGCGCCTCGTGGCGGTCGTGGGTGGGGAGCTTGCCGTGGTACAGGGCCAGCTCGTGCCGCTTCCCGAACTCCTCGTACAGCCGCTCGGCCTCGCGGATGGTGGCCACGTACACGATCCCCGTGCCCTCGGCGGTGCGGAGGTAGCGCTCCAGCGCCGCGTCCTTTTCCGATTCGTTGACGGTGGGGAGCACCTCCAGCGTCAGGTTGGGGCGCACCAGGTCGGCCACGTGCTCCAGCGGGGCGCGCATCCGCATCTGGAGCTGGATGTCCTGCCGCACCTCGGGCGAGGCGGTGGCGGTCAGCGCCAGCACCGGCGGGCGGCCCAGCCGCTCGGCCACGGCGCCCAGCATCATGTAGTCCGGCCGGAAGTCGTGCCCCCACTGCGACACGCAGTGCGCCTCGTCCACCACGAACAGCGAGATCTCGCGCTCCAGCAGCACCTCGAAGAAGTCGCGGTCGCGGAAGCGCTCAGGGGTGATGTAGAGGATCTTGCCGCCGCCCCCCTCCATCGCCTCCTCGGCCTGGCGCTGCTCGCGCGCGCTCTGCCCGGAGTTGATGGTCCAGGCGTCCACGCCCAGCTCGTCCAGCTTGTCCGTCTGGTCCTTCATCAGGGCGATCAGCGGGCTCACCACGACCGTGAGGCCGGGAAGGAGGAGCGCCGGAAGCTGGTAGAGGAGCGACTTTCCCGCGCCGGTGGGCATCACCACCAGCGTGTCGCGCCCTTCCAGCACGCCGCGGATGACTTCCTCCTGCCCGGGGCGGAACTCGTCGAGCCCAAAATTCTTGCGGAGCGCGGCGAGAAGCTCGTCGCGCGAGATGCCGATGGTGGCGGTGGTCAAGCGGAGCTCTGCGGGTGCGGGGTACCGGTGGTGCGTCTTCCAGGGTCCCGCAGGGCAAGCATCGGACCATGGAGGGGCTCGAACGTGCGGGTGCGAGGTAAGTGGTTGTGCTGTATGTACTTGGATTCGCGCGGCGAGTGTCTCCCCCGGGGGACAGGGGCGGATGGGAGCCGCGGGCCGCGGACCGGGGGCAAATCGCGGAAACACAAGGTTTTACGGGGCATTCGCGCCGGGCGGGGCGCCCTGGCGGGGGGCGGGCCCGGGGCTTGCAAAGGGGATGGGCACAACTGGCCCATGGGGCGACAGTTTCGGAGAACCACATAGCAGAGGGTGACGGAATGACTACGCTTTCACGTAAGCTGACCGTGTTCGCCTGCGTTGGCACCCTGGGGATGTCGGGTGTGAGCGGGTGCGCTTCGCTGAACCGCACGGAGCAGGGTGCGGTGGTCGGAGCCGGGACCGGTGCGGCGGTCGGCGCGGTGATCGGCAAGCAGACCGGGAGCACGGCCCGCGGCGCCATCCTGGGCGCGGTGCTGGGCGGCGCGGCCGGCGCGGTGATCGGGCGGCGGATGGACAACCAGGCGCAGGAGCTGGAGCGCTCCCTTCCCAACGCCGAAGTGCAGCGCGTGGGCGAGGGGATCGCGGTGACCTTTGCGTCGGGGATCCTCTTCCCCTTCAACAGCACGCAGGTGATGCCGGCCGGGCAGGCCAACCTGGCGCAGCTCGCGCAGAGCCTGCAGCGCTACCCGGAGACCACGGTGCTGATCGTGGGGCACACGGACAACGTGGGCGGCGACGCGTACAACATGGGCCTGTCGCAGAACCGCGCGCAGTCCGCCGCCAACTACCTGTACGCGCAGGGCATCGCCCGCAACCGCATCCGCACCGAGGGCCGCGGCGAGTCGGAGCCCATCGCCTCCAACGAGAGCGAGTCGGGCCGCGCGCAGAACCGCCGCGTCGAGGTCGCCATCTTCGCGAGCGAGCAGTACCGGCAGCAGATCCTGGGCGAGTACGGTAATCGCAGCCAGTAAAAAGCTGGGCTCACACAGAGACACAGAGGCACAGAGAAAGAACGTTTTTCTCTGTGCCTCTGTCGTTGGGGGCCCTCACCCGGCAGCTTACAGCTGCCACCCTCTCCCAGTAACTGCCCTGGGAGAGGAGCCTGTCCCGTAAAGCTCCAGAGGGGCGCGAGCGGCGGTTGGGCAGGATAGATTATCCTGCGTCCAACCAACTGGAGCTGCCGATGAGCTACAACTTCCGTCCGTACGCGCAGGACCAGCTGTTCCTGATGCCGCCCTCGGTGCAGGAGTGGGTGAAGAAGGACAGCATGGTATGCTTCCTCTCGGATGTGGTCGACCAGTTCGACGCCGCGGGGAGGCTGTCGGACTTCTACTCGCGGTACCGGAGCGACGGGTGGGGAGCGTCGGCCTTCCATCCGGTGATGATGGTCAAGGTGCTGCTCTACGGCTACACGAACGGGGTGACGAGCTCGCGCCGCCTTTCGGCGATGCTGGAGGTGGATGTGGCGTTCCGCTATCTGGCGGCGAACGAGCAACCGGATCACCGGACGATCAACGCGTTCCGGAGCACACACCGCGAGGCGCTGGAGGGGCTGTTCCTGGACGTGCTGGAGCTGTGCCAGGGAGCGGGGCTGGTGAAGCTGGGGAGGGTGGCACTGGACGGGCACCGGGTGGCGGGCAACGCCACGCAGTCGAAGAACCGGAAGCGGGCGAAGCTGGAGAAGGAGATCCAGCAGCTGCTGGACGAAGCGGCGCGCATCGATGCGCAGGAGGACCGGGAGCATGGGCCGGAGTCGCGCGGCGACGAGCTGCCCTCGGGGCTGAAGGACCCGGCGCAGCGAGCGGCGCGGCTGCAGAAGGCGCTGGAGGAGTTGGAGAAGAAGGAGGCGGCGCTGCAGAGAGCGCAGGCGGAGCGGATCGCGCAGCGGGACGAGGAAGAGCGGCGGATGGGGAGGAAGAAGCGCGGTAAGAAGCCACGGGCACCCGAGGAGGTGAAGCTGCCAGAGGATGCGCGGGCGAACGGCACGGACCCGGAGAGCCGGGTGCTGAAGGCGAGAAACGGCGGCTGGCTGCAGGGTTACAATGGGCAGGCGATGGTCGACTGTGAGAGCCAGGTGATCGTGGCGCAGGAGCTGACGAATGAGGAAGCGGACGTGCGCCTGCTGGCTCCGATGCTGGCGCGGTGCGAGGCGCAGGTGGGCGCGCGGCCGAAGCAGCTGCTTGCGGATGCGGGCTACTGGTCCGAGGCTAACGGAGCGCTGGATGGGGAGGGTGGGACGGAACTGCTGATCGCGACGTTGCACTGGCCGAACGACAATCCCGAGCAGCACCCGCAGCGCGACCAGATGGAAGCGAAGCTGGAGAACGAGGAGGGCAAAGCGGCCTACCGGCAGCGGTGCAGCACGGTCGAGCCGGTGTTCGGGCAGATGGTCATGCGGGGGCTGGAGCGCTTCCGGTTGCGCGGGAAGGTGAAGGCGCAACTGGAGTGGTCGCTCTGGTGCACGACGCACAACCTGCTGAAGCTCTGGCGGAAGGCGCAGCGCGTCCGTACGGGACGCGTGGGGGCGGGAGCGCTGGCGACGGCGGGTTGAAGGAGTCTTGCCGGCGCTTTTTTGCCCTGCTGAGAGCCTCCAGAGCGCCGCGGAGGCTCCTCCTAGCACAAACCCGCTCGGCCAAGCGCGGTCCTGACGGGCGGAGACCGGAACCGCGCTCGCCGCAAACGATCCTCTACAGGTTTGTCAGACAGGTTCAGAGGGGACTACTTCGCGTGCGTGTACGGCCGAGGTCCAACAGGTCGTCCCGGTGCGGACGGCGGCCTCACACGGAGGCACAGGGACACGGAGGCAGCGCTCCTACCCGGATCGCCGCTGACGAAGTGGTCCCCTCTCCCACGCAGTTTGTGGGAGAGGGTGGCAGCTGTAAGCTGCCGGGTGAGGGCCTCTTCAGCAGTGCGAGCTCATCGCGTACCCGCGCTCCTGGTCCACCAGCGGGGCGCGGTAGTCGCCGCTGAAGCAGGCAGTGCAGAAGCTGCCTGCGCCGCTCACCCCGTCCAGCATCCCCTCCTGCGAAAGGTAGCCGAGGGAGTCCACGCCCAGGTAGGCGGCGATCTCGTCCGGGGTGCGGTTGGCGGCGATCAGCTCCTCCCGGGTGGGCATGTCGATGCCGTAGAAGCACGGGTGCCGCACGGGGGGGGAGGCGAGGCGGAAGTGCACCTCCTTCGCCCCCGCCTCGCGCAGCATGTTCACCAGCCCGCGGCTCGTGGTGCCGCGCACCAGGGAGTCGTCCACCACCACCACGCGCTTCCCCGCCAGGATCTCGCGGACGGCGTTGTACTTCATCCGCACCTTGAAGTCGCGCCCCGCCTGCGACGGCTCGATGAAGGTGCGGCCGACGTAGTGGTTGCGGATCAGGCCCAGCTCGAAGGGGATGCCGCTCTGCTCCGCGTAGCCCAGCGCGGCCGAGTTGGCCGAATCCGGCACGGAGATCACGATGTCCGCGTCGGCCGGGTGCTCGTCGGCCAGGCGGCGGCCGAAGACGCGGCGGGCGCGGTCCACCGAGTAGCCCCACAGGTGCGTGTCCGGCCGGGCGAAGTAGACCAGCTCGAAGATGCACGGCTGCGGCTCGCCCTCGGGGCGCAGGGGGCGCAGCGAGGTCATCTCGGTGCCCTGGATGCGCAGCACCTCGCCCGGCTCCACGTCGCGCACGAAGCGGGCGCCCATGATGTCCAGCGCGCAGCTCTCCGACGCCACCACGACGCCCCCGGCGGGGAGGTGGCCGATCACGAGCGGGCGGTAGCCGAAAGGGTCGCGCGCGGCGTACAGCGTGTCGTTCACGGTGATGAGCACGGAGAACGCGCCCGTGAGCTGCGACAGCGCGTCGTCGATCTGCGCCTCCACCCCGCCGCGCGGGGAGCGGGCTATGAGGTGAACGATGGTCTCGCTGTCGATGCTGCTCTGGAAGAGCGCGCCCTCGTTCACCAGCCGGGAGCGCAGCTCGTTGGCGTTGGTGAGGTTGCCGTTGTGCACCAGCGCGAGCTGCCCCTCGCGGTAGCCCACGCGGATGGGCTGCGAGTTCTTGAGCCCCGCGCCCCCCGCCGTGGAGTAGCGGATGTGCCCCAGCGCCACGTCTCCCGGAAGGCCCGCCAGCACCTCCTCGTTGAACCCCTCGGAGACCAGCCCCGGGGCGCGGTGGCGGTGGGCGACGCCGGTCTTGCGGTCGTACGCGGTGATCCCGGCGGCTTCCTGGCCGCGGTGCTGAAGCGCGTACATGCCGAGATAAACGAGCTTGGCGGCCTCGGACGTGCCGGAGACCGCTACGATTCCACACATGGCATCCTCATGGTACTTGCGTGTGCGGCGTGCGCCGCGCGAGCCGCTGCATACACCGCTGGGGCGGGATGGTGCGGCGTCACCGGTGCTCGTGCCCGGCCGGCTGCGCGATCTGCCGCAGCGCGCCCAGGTGGTACGCGGAGTGGGCCACCACCGCCATCGCCGCCGTCAGCGCCTCGGGGCCCAGCGCGCTCTCCGCCGCGAGCTGTCCGCGGATCGCCTGGTACTCGGCGCGGAGGGACGCGCGCAGCCCGGACCACCCGCGCTCGTCCACGCTGGACACGGCCCAGCTCTCGGCCCAGTTCACCACGGGATGCTCCCCGCGAAGCTGCGCCGCGGCGATGCGCAGGCTGAACGCCAGGTGCGACGTGTGCGCCGCCGCGCTCCTGCGCCCAGCCCCCGGCGCCCGCGACGCTTCCTGCGGCGTCATCGCGTCCAGCGTCCCGAACACGCCCGACCCCGGCTGGTTGCTCACGAACCAGGTGATGTTCGGATCGCGCGGCCCTTCGAATGCTTCCGCCAGCAGCTCCAGCACCGAGCCGAGCGCCGTGGCCTGTGGGAGCGTTTCCATGCGTATCATGCGGTTGATGTGAACAGCGGCTCACACAGAGGCACAGAGACTCAGAGAGCCTGTTCCTGCGGCGCGTCCCTTACGCGAGCGAATGAATTCGCCGCTGCAACCACGCGAAGTGCCCCTGCGGGCACTGTGTCCTGCGAGCCAGAGCGGCGGGAAACAGACCGCGAAGGCGGTCTTTGCGTTGGTCCAGCGGCGAATTCATTCGCTCCTGGAACGCGGCCCGCGCGTACGCGAAAACCGTCGGACCGCCCCCACAGGGATCACTCCTGCCCGTTCTGCACTTCGGAGCGCAGCGAGGTGCCGACGTCCGCGACGCTGCCGTCCATGCGGCGCGGGATCGCGGACTCGTAGACGCGCGCCAGCTCCGCGATGGGCGCGTCGATGGTGGCCGCCGGCGTGGCGACGCGGAAGCGGCCGCCGCGAGCGCCCACCGCGCCGATGCGCGTGACGGGGACGCCGTGGCCGCCCACCAGCTCCGCCAGCCGCTCCCAGTCATCCGGGCGGCAGGAGACGACCACACGGCTCTGCGACTCGCCGAAAAGGAGGGCCGCGGGATGGATTCCGTCCGCCAGCTCCACCTCCACGCCGTGCGCGGCGGGGAAGGCGCACTCGGCCAGGGCCACGGCCAGGCCGCCCTCGGCGGTGTCGTGCGCGGAGCGGACGAGGCCGGCGCGGATGGCGGCGAGGAGGGCGCGCTGCAGGGCGGCTTCGGCCTGCAGGTCCAGGGCGGGCGCGTCGCCGGCCATGCGGCCGTGCACCACTTTGAGGTACTCGCTTCCGCCCAGCTCCTCGCGGTTGGTGCCCAGCAGCCCGATCACGTCGCCCTCGGCCTTGAAGGCGACGGTGGTGATGTGGGCGAGATCCTCCACCAGCCCCACCATCCCGATGGTGGGGGTGGGATAGATGGCGCCGAGCGGGTTCTCGTTGTACAGCGACACGTTGCCGCCGGTGATGGGCGTCTCCAGCACCGTGCACGCTTCGCCGATGCCGCGGAGCGACTCGGCGAGCTGGAAGTACACCTCGGGCTTCAGCGGATTGCCGAAGTTGAGGTTGTCGGTCACGGCGCGGGGCAGGGCGCCGGAGCACACCAGGTTGCGCGCCGCCTCCGCCACGGCGATCTGCCCGCCGCGGTAGGGGTTCAGGTACACGTAGCGGGAGTTGCAGTCCACCGTGGCGGCGATGGCCCGGTCCGTCCCGCGCAGCCGCAGCACGGCGGCGTCCGATCCGGGCCCGACCACCGTGTTGGTGCGCACGGTGCTGTCGTACTGCTCGTACACCCAGCGCTTGGACGCCACCGTGGGGGAGTCCAGGATCCGCATCAGCGTCCAGGTGGGGTCCGCCTCCTCCGGGCGCGGCTCCAGCGCGCCGATCGTCCAGCGGCGCAGCTCCACCACGGCGGGCGACTCCACGCCCTGGCGCGTGTAGGTGGGGCAGGCGTTCACCAGCGGCTCGCCGGGGAGGTCCACCACCACCTCGCCGTTCTCCAGCACCACGTAGCGGCCGGTGCCGGTGACGTGGCCGATGGTCTCCGCGTCCAGCCCCCACCTGCCCAGGATGCCGCGCACCTCCTCCTCGCGCCCCTCCCTGGCCACCACCAGCATGCGCTCCTGCGTCTCGGAGAGGAGGATCTCGTAGGGAGTCATCCCCGGCTCGCGCACGGGGACGCGGGTGATCTCGATCTCCACCCCGGTCCCGCCGCGCGCGGCCATCTCGGTGGAGGAGGAGACGAGCCCCGCGGCGCCCATGTCCTGGATCCCCACGATGTGGCCGGAGCGGATCAGCTCCAGCGAGGCTTCCAGGAGGAGCTTCTCGGTGAAGGGGTCGCCCACCTGCACCATGGGCCGCTTGGCCTCGGCCTCCTCGCTCAGCTCGGCGGAGGCGAAGGTGGCGCCGTGGATGCCGTCGCGCCCCGTCCGCGCGCCCACGGCCATGATGGGATTGCCCACGCCCTCGGCCACGCCGCGGATGAGCTCGTCCGTCTTCATCAGCCCCACGCACATGGCGTTGACGAGCGGATTGCCCTCGTACGCCCCGTCGAAGTACACCTCGCCGGCCACGGTGGGGATGCCCACGCAGTTGCCGTAGTCACCGATCCCCTTGACCACGCCCGCCACCAGGTACTTCACCCGGTCGCCGCCGGCCCCGTCCAGCTCGCCGAAGCGGAGGGAGTTGAGCATGGCGATGGGCCGCGCCCCCATGGTGAACACGTCGCGCAGGATGCCGCCGACCCCCGTGGCGGCCCCCTGGTACGGCTCCACGGCCGATGGATGGTTGTGCGACTCGATCTTGAAGGCCACGGCCAGCCCGCCGCCCACGTCGATGACGCCGGCGTTCTCGCCCGGCCCCTGCAGCACCCAGGGCGCCTCGGTGGGGAGCTTCTTGAGAAGGGGGCGGCTGTTCTTGTAGCCGCAGTGCTCGCTCCACATGGCGCTGAACACCCCCAGCTCCGTATACGTGGGCTCGCGCTCCAGGATGCCCAGGATCAGCTCGTACTCCTCGGGCGAAAGCTTGTGCTCCGCGACCAGCTCGGGGGTGATCGCGGGG
Organism: uncultured Gemmatimonadota bacterium; assembly: GCA_902805735.1. Lineage (GTDB taxonomy): Bacteria > Gemmatimonadota > Gemmatimonadetes > Longimicrobiales > Longimicrobiaceae > Longimicrobium. Next base: position 16,704 of record CADCTW010000031.1, read on the forward strand.
TCTCCTGCACGGGATTGCGGCATAACCTTTCGGAAGACGGGGCTCACACAGAGACACAGAGACACAGAGAAAAAGGTTCTCGTCTGTTCTCTGTGTCTCTGTGTCTCTGTGTCTCTGTGTGATGATCATGGCCGTGGCACTGCCCTCGGCGCCACGTTCCGTTCGCGGGTGCGGCGGCGGGTCTGCGCGGTGTCCGCGGGGACGGCGCCGGGGGCGCGGGTGCGGACCGTGTTTTCCTGCACGCGGTTCTCGCGGGCGCGGCGCACGTCGTCCACGGCGGTCGCGGGGGCGCCCTGGGACGAGTCTACGCGGGCCACGTCGTCCTCGGGGCTGTCCACACCGGTGCGGGTGATGGCGCCGCGGTCGTCCGGGCGGGTGTCGTCCGTGCGGGTGCGCGCGTCCAGGCTGCCGGCGCGCGCGGGGGCGCCGCCGGCGGTGCCGCGGCGGTCCGCGCCCGCGTCGTCTTCGCGGCGGATGATGGTGGTGCGGCCGCCCGGCGCGCCCTCACCCTCCACGCGCACGCCGCCCACCCGGGCGGGGGGGCGCGCGCCGGGGCGGCCGATGATGGTGCGGCCCGGCTCCTCGCGGGCGCCCTCGATCAGCTCCTCGGCCGGCTCGCTGCGGATGTCGCGCATCTGGATGGGCGCCTCGCCGCGGCCCCGCGGCGCCGAACGGACCAGGCCGCTCTCGCGCGACTCGTCCGCGCGGTCCAGGGCGGCGACGGCGCTGGGGCCGGCGAAGCGGCGGCGGCCCGTGCGGAAGACGGCGGCGACCACGCGGTCGTTCTGCACGAACACCACGTCGTCCGAGCCGCAGCGCACGGCGCAGCCGTTCAGGTAGTAGAGGTAGCTCCAGTCGCCCGCGGTGCGCACCGTCACCGGGTCGCCGAGCACCGAGCGGACCTGCGCCGTGGACATCCCCTGCGAGATCGTCTGCGCGGCGGCGGGCGTGCCCAGAACGAGCGCCGCCGCCACCCATGCCATCATCCTCGCTTCCGCCATCGCTCCCTCCCCGTGAGTGCGCCGGTCAGGCGCGGGCCAGGTGCGCGGCCAGGGAGCGGAAGAGCCCCAGGCCGTCCGTGGAGCCCAGCAGGGCATCCACGGCGCGCTCGGGGTGAGGCATCATCCCGAGCACGTTCCCCCTCTCGTTCACCACCCCGGCGATGTTGCGCGCCGAGCCGTTGGGGTTCGCTTCCGCGTCGATCGTGCCATCGGGTGCCGAGTAGCGGAACGCCACCAGCCCCTGGCCCTCCACCCGGTCCAGCGTCGCCTCGTCCGCGAAGTAGCACCCCTCGCCGTGCGCGATGGGCACGTGCAGCACCTGGCCCGCCGCGTAGCCGGAGGTGAAGGGCGTGTCGGTGCGTTCCACGCGCAGGTGCACGGAGCGCGAGCGGAACTTGAGCGAGCGGTTCCGCATCAGCGCGCCAGGGAGGAGCGCGGCCTCGCACAGGATCTGGAAGCCGTTGCAGATCCCCGCCACGGGCCCGCCCGCCTCCGCGAAGGCCCGCACCTCGCGCAGAATGGGGCTCTGCGCGGCGATGGCGCCGGCGCGCAGGTAGTCGCCGTAGCTGAAGCCGCCGGGGAGGAAGACGGCGTCCACCCCCTGCAGGTCGTGGTCGCCGTGCCACAGGTACACGGCCTCGGCCTCCATCTGCTCCTGCACCGCCTTGTAGCAGTCGTAGTCACAGTTGGAGCCGGGGAAGGTCACCACGCCGATCTTCACCGGGCGCTCCCGCTGGCCGCCGCCACCCGCACGCTGAAGTCTTCCGTCACCGGGTTGGCCAGGAGCTGGCGGCACATGGCCTGGCTCCGCTCCCGCGCCTCGTCCTCGTCCTCGGCGTCGAGCTGGAAGACGATCAGCCGCCCCACGTGCACCTCGCGCACGCCGTGGAAGCCCAGGGCGCCCAGCGCGCCGGACACGGCGTTGCCCTGCGGGTCCAGGATGCCGCGGCGGGGGGTCACGCGCACTTCGATCTGGTACTCCGTCACGTCTCCTCCTCTTCGAACGGCGCGTCGCGCCTGGGTCGCATCGCTTCGTAGTCCAGCTCGCGCATCTCTTCGGGCTCTTCCAGGATCATCGGGTCCTCGTCCGGCAGCCGCTCCTCCAGCCCGGCGATCACCGTGCTCACCAGCCCGTAGGTGATGTAGACGATGGACATGGGGAAGAAGAAGTACTGCGGCACCGTGAAGGCCGCCACGATGGCCGCGAAGGCCAGGAAGAAGGAGAGCCTCCCTCCCCACGTGCGGATGGAGAAGCGCGGCACCACGGGGTAGAGCACGTTGCTCACCATCAGCACCCCCACCACCAGCGCCAGCCACCCCGCCGCCCGCGGCAGCGGCACGCGGTGGAAGAAGCGGTCCCACACCGGGGTGGTGGTGAAGGCGTAAAAGGTCGCCAGGCACGCGCCGGAGATGGGGGAGGGGAGGCCGTGGAACGAGGTCTTGTCCGTCCCCGCCTGCTCGATGTTGAAGCGCGCCAGCCGCAGGATGGCCGCCACGATGTACAGGAAGCAGACGACCCAGCTCCACTCCGCCGGGCTGTCCCGGAAGTAGGTGAAGTACAGGAGGAGCGCCGGCGCCACGCCGAAGCTCACCGCGTCCACCAGCGAGTCCAGCTCCTCGCCGAAGGGCGAGCCGGTGGCGGTGAAGCGGGCGATGCGGCCGTCGAACATGTCCATCACGGCCGCCAGCACGATCAGCCACCCCGCGTCCCACGCGTTCCCCCGCGACGCCTCGATGATCGCCCAGATCCCCAGGAACAGGTTCCCCAGGGTGAAGGCGCTGGGCAGGATGACGATGCCGCGGCGGAGCCGGCGGCGGCGCTGTGGGTTCAAGCGGCCTCCGGCGCGTGGAGGGGAAACTCGTCCAGCGTGCGGCCGGTGAGGCGGCGGAAGGCGTCCTGGTAGCGCGCCGACGTTTCCGCGATCACCCCGGCGGGCAGATCGGGGCCGGGAGCCGTCTTGTTCCACCTCCCGGCGGTCGTCAGCGTCTCCAGGTAGTCGCGCAGCGGCTGCTTGTCCAGCGAGGGCTGCCCGCGTCCCGGCTGGTAAAGATCCGCCGGCCAGAAGCGCGACGAGTCCGGCGTGAGCACCTCGTCCATCAGCCGGATCGTCCCGTCCGGATCGGTGCCGAACTCGAACTTGGTATCCGCCACGATGATCCCCGCGCGCGCCGCCGTCTCGCGCCCGCGGCCGTACACGGCAAGGGAATGGGCGCGGAGGCGGCCCGCCGCTTCCGCGCCCACGATCTCCCGCATGCGGGTGAAGGCGATGTTCTCGTCGTGCCCCGTCTCCGCCTTGGTGGCGGGGGAGAAGAGCGGCTCCGGGAGGGGTTCGCTCTCGCGCAGCCCGGCCGGGAGGGGCTCGCCCGCCAGCGTCCCGCGTTCGGCGTATTCCTTGTACGCCGAGCCGGACAGGTAGCCGCGCACCACGCACTCCACGGGGAAGGGCTCCAGCTTCCTCACCAGCGTCGACCGCCGCGCCCACACCTCCCGCAGCGGCTCCAGCGCGGGGTAGCGCTCCCCGATCGCGTCCGGGTCAACCGAGAGGAGGTGGTTGGGAACCAGGTCGGCGGTGCGCGCGAACCACCACGCCGAGAGCAGGGTGAGCACCTCGCCCTTGCGCGGCACGGCATTGGGAAGGACCACGTCGAAGGCGCTCACCCGGTCGGTGGCTACCATCAACAGCGCGTCTCCGAGGTCGTACACGTCCCGCACCTTGCCCCGCACGCGCAGCGGGAAGGGGAGGTCGGTGGCGGCTACGGTCGCGTTCAGGGCGCGGGCTCCGTCTGGGGTGGTTGTCGGAGCGCGACAAGGTAAGGGTGCGGCGGGGGCCGGGCAACCGAACCCGCGCATCGTTACCAAGTGAGGGGTTCCGGTCACATACCCCTGGCAGGTGCGCTCGTGCGTGCCCCTGCCCGGCCCCGGCGTGAGCCCCTGGACGTGCATATTGCGCCAAGCTTCACGTTCGCGTAGTATGGAGCACCACGTATGATTCTCACCGACAGGAGAGCGCAATGGTGGCGAAGCGAGTCGCGTCGGTTCTCCCCGCGGTCGCGCTGCTGGTGGCGACGGCACTGGTGATCGTGCTGGCGCGGCAGCTCGATGCCACCCGCCAGCAGCGGGACCTGCTCGCCGAGCGGGCGCGCAGCCTGCAGCCCGGCGCGTACGTGCCCGTGCAAAGCGCGCCCACACTGGACGGCGCGCCCGTCGTGCTGGGCTCCGTGCCTCCCGGTACGCGCCAGCTTCTATTCGTCTACAACACGAGCTGCGCGTACTGCCGGGCCACCATCCCCAGCTGGCAGCGTCTCGCCGACCGGTTCCGCGGCGATCCGGCCGTCAGGGTGGTGGCGGTGTCGCTGGACAGCCTGGAAGCCACCCGCAGCTACACGCGCCGGCACGCCCTCCGCTACCCCTCGGCCATCCTGCTGGACGAGCGCGCGGCGAGCCTGTTCCGCTTCAACAACGTTCCGCAGACGCTGGTGATCGACGAGCGGGGGCGCGTGATGCACTCCCGCGTGGGCCGGCTGGACACCCCCGGCGCTGCCGACTCAGTGGCCGCGGCGGTCACCCGGCCGCTCCCCGGAACCACCCCGACGGCGCGCCCGGCCCAGGTCGCGCGCACTCCGGGCTGAGCCCGCGGGCTCAGCCAAGCGCGGGCCGCACCCCGCGGCTCGCGGCTCTGGACCGTTCATCCCCAAAGAGGTAGCCATGTCCAAAGTCCTGGAACGCGCGGTACGGCTCATGCTCGCCCTGGTCGTTGCGGGGGGGCTGGGATTCGGTGCGAGCACGGCGGTCGCGGCGTCGCAGTCCGCGTCGAGCTGTCCGAACAACCCCGACACGGGGCAGATCCCGATCAGTTGCACCGCCAACACCGACTGCGACGAGCCGTGCCGCAACTACTTCGGTCCGGCTGCCGGCGGCGGATGCCTGAGCGGCTGCTGCGTCTGCGCGATCTGAACGCAGTTTGGCCTCGCACAGAGACACAGAGGCACAGAGGAAGACCTTCTTCTCTGTGCCTCTGTGTCTCTGTGTGAGCCACTTCTTTTTCAGATCCCGTACACCGGCCGGAGCTTCCCTTCCAGGTACTCCAGCAGCGGCTCGTGGCCCAGCGGGCGACCGGTGATGCGCCGGCAGAGCTCGGGGGCGGTGTAGCGCCGGCCGTGCGCGTGGATGTTCTCGCGCAGCCAGCCGGTGAGCGGCGCGAACTCGCCGCGGCGAAGCTGGCCGTCCAGGTCGGGAAGCGCGTCGCGGATGGCGGTCCAGAACTGGGCGGCGTACAGGTTCCCCAGCGTGTAGGTGGGGAAGTAGCCGATCGCGCCCATCGACCAGTGGATGTCCTGCAGCACGCCCTGCGCGTCGTCCGGCACCTCCAGGCCCAGGTCGTCGCGCACCCGGTCGTTCCACGCGGCGGGGAGGTCGGCCACGGCCAGGTCGCCCGCCAGCAGCGCGCGCTCCAGGTCGAAGCGCAGCATGATGTGCAGGTTGTACGTCGCCTCGTCGCTTTCCACCCGGATCAGGCCCGGCTGCACCACGTTCATCCCGCGGTACACCGTCTCCACGTCCAGCGCCTGGAGGGCGGGCTCGCCGAGCGCCCTCTGCATCTCCGGGAGGGCCCACTCCCAGAAGGGGCGCGAGCGGCCCACCAGGTTCTCCCAGGTGCGCGACTGGCTCTCGTGGATCCCCATGCTGGCCGCCTCGGCCAGCGGCTGGCCGAAGCGCTCCGCCTTGGGAAGGTTCTGCTCGTACAGCGCGTGCCCCGCCTCGTGCATGGTGGAGCTGAGCGCGTCCGCCCAGGCGTCGTCGCGGTAGCGCGTGGTGATGCGCACGTCGCCCGGCGCGATCCCCTCGCAGAAGGGATGCGCCGAGACGTCCATGCGCCCCGCCTGGAAGTCGAAGCCCATCCGCTCCACCACCCAGCGGTTGAACCCCACCTGTCGGTCCACGGGGACGGGGGTGCGCTGCCACGCGTCGTCCGGCCTGCGCCCGTTCGACGCGATCTCGCGGATGAGCGGCGCCAGCCCGGCGCGCAGGGCGTCGAAGGTGCGGCGGATCTCCGCGGCGGTCATCCCCGGCTCGTAGTCTTCCAGTAGCGCGTCGTACGCCTCGCCGCCGGCGGGGATGCCGAACGCCTGCGCCCGCTCGCGGTTCAGGTCCACCACCTCCTGCAGCCAGGGCGCGAACGCCCCGAAGTCGCTGCGCTCGCGCGCCTCGCGCCAGGCGTGCATGGCCCGCGACGTCGTCTGCGCGAAGGCCCGCACCAGCGAGGTGGGCAGGCGGGTGGCGCGGTCGTAGTCGCGGCGCAGGGCGCGCAGGCTGGCGGCGGCCTCGTCGTCCAGCGACGCGTCCGCTTCGCACGCCGCGATCAGCTCGCCCACGCGCGGCGCGGTGTGGCGCTCGTGGACGATGGCGGAGAGCGCCGCCATCTGCTCGCCCCGGAAGGCGGCTGCCCCCGGCGGCATGTACGTCTCCTGGTCCCATCCCAGCACCGCCGCGGCGGAGGCCAGTGTCGCCGTCTCGCGCAGGCTCCGCCGCAGCTCGTCGTACGGGGCGGTGTCGCTGGGCTGCGTGTCGCTCATGTGGATCTCGGGGGTCGTCGGGGGGCGAAAAAACGCGGCGGCAGGCGGGCAGAATCCATGCCGGTTGACGGCGGCGCGCCGGGGCGTAGCTTCACGCACATCGGCCAACCCCCCGGAGGAGCCCTTGCCTACCGAATATCCGAACCTGACCGTCATCGCCCACCCGCTGATCCGCCACAAGCTGGCGGTTCTGCGCGACCGGGAAACGTCCAAGAAGAAGTTCAAGGAGCTGGTGGACGAGATCGCCACGCTCATGGCGTACGAGGTCACCCGCGACCTCCCCGTGCACGACGTGGAGATCGAGACGCCGCTGGAGCGCACCACCGAGCAGATGATCGCCGGCAAGAAGCTCACGCTGGTCCCCATCCTCCGCGCGGGGCTGGGGATGGTGGACGGCGTGGCGCGGCTGATGCCCTCGGTGCGCGTGGGCCACATCGGCCTGTACCGCGACCACGAGACGCTGGAGCCGGTCGACTACTACTTCAAGATCCCCAAGACCCCCGAGGAGCGGCACTTCATCGTCCTCGACCCCATGCTCGCCACGGGCGGCTCGGCCTCCGCGGCCGTGTCGTCGCTCAAGAAGCAGGGCGTGGCGCGCATCCAGTTCGTCTGCCTGGTCGCCGCCCCAGAGGGCGTCGCGCGGATGCTCAAGGACCACCCGGACGTGCAGGTGTTCACCGCCGCGCTGGACCGGGAGCTCAACGCGCAGGGCTACATCCTCCCCGGCCTGGGCGACGCCGGCGACCGCCTCTTCGGCACCAAGTAACGCTCACACACGGAAGCGCCCGCCAGCCCCTGGGGCTGGCGGGCGCGCTCATGGGCCCGGCAGGACTTGAACCTGCGACCCTTCGATTATGAGTCGAGTGCTCTAACCAACTGAGCTACGGGCCCTTGTACCGTCTGCGTCGCGCCGTGGAATATACGATCCGCCCCCGCATCGCGGAAGTGATTCCAACCTAAATAAGCAGTCCCACACAGGGACACGGACGCACGGAAGAAATCACCTTTCCTCTGTGCCTCCGTGTCTCTGTGTGAGACCGCTGTTTCCGCTACTGCTGAAGCGCCGCCTCGCGAAGGATCCGCTGCGTATCCACGAAGTTCGCGACGGACGTCCCGAGACGCACCGCGCCCAGCTGCTCAGGCGTGAGCTGGCCCTGCGCGACCGGCTGCTGGGCGAGCTGGACGTTCACTTCCTTGGTGTTGAGGACGTACCACGAGCCGGTGGCCGCATCCACGACGATGGGAAGCAGGCCGCCAAGCACGTCCAGGATGACGTACGTGGGCGAAACCTGGCGGTTGATCTCGTAGTTCTGGTCGGCGTAGCCCGCCTTGCGGAACGTCACCGTGTGGTTCTTGTTCTTGGCGAGCTGCAGCGTCGCGGGGGTGATGCCGCGGTTGGTGCCGTCGATCCAGATCTCCGCGCCGCCGGGGTTGCTGTTCATCGACACGTTGGCCGGGCCGCCGTTGAAGAGGGCGCCGCAGGCGGAGAGGGCAAGGGTGGGGATCAGAACGGTGAGACGCTTCATGGAGCCTCCTGGGGAGTTTTGCGCCAGACGGCGCGGTGTCCACCCGGCGTGGGTGGTGTTCGTGGCAGTTCGTTGATTGGGTTCTGCTCTGCTGCAGGATTGTCGCGCCGGTGCTGCCATGTGCGGCTGCTTCATCAACTTGAGGCGCCCGGGTGCCGTGTCGGGGCGGGATGGCCGTGGGGCGGAGAGCAGGGGATCGTGCTGGTGCCGAGAACGATCCCCCAGCACGCCGCCATATTAATCGTCTATTACGTGGTCCGCCAGCCTCGGCGCGCGCTTCCGATGCGCGCGGCCTCTGCCTCCGCGTCCCGGCGTGGCTACTCCTGGAGAAGCTCCACCGAGCCCGCGCGGCTCACCTTGATGCGGACGGGGGCGCCCACGCGCAGCTTCTGGAACTGGTCGAGGGCGACGGGGCTCTCGTAGGTGTCGCCATCCTCGTCGCGGAAGCGGAGGACGTACTTCTCCGTGCGCTCCCCCTCGCGCTGGCGCTCGCGCAGCTGCGTGACGGGCCAGGCGGGGTCGGCCGGCTCGGCGGGCTCGTCGGCCTCGCCGGCGGCGGCGAGGACGGTGTCGCGCACCCAGCGCTCGATGTCGTAGTCGTGCTTCGTGGCGTAGACGGGCTCCTGGCGGTAGATGGGCTCCTGGTACCGCTCGGTGCGGTAGCGCGTTTCGTACTCGGGCTCGGTGCAGGTGCGGTCCTCGAAGTGCCCGTTCCCCAGGTCGCGCGTGCCGCAGGTGTAGGTGCGCGTGCCGGTCTGCACCCGCTCGCTCACCTGCCGCTCGCGCGACTCGTAGTGGTCCAGCACCTGCCGGTACTCGCGGATCGCGCGGTAGCTGCGCACCTCGCGCCCGCCGGCGGGCACCGCCCAGTCCGACTCGCGGACGGTGCGGTAGGCCTGCACCTCCAGCGTGCGGTTCCACGACTTCGCGTCGACGACGGCGCTCACCTCATGGGGCGCCAGGAACCACCACAGCATCGCCGCGATCGCCGCCAGGACGCCGCGCCCGGTCCAGGGCGAGCGGCGCTTCGCCGGGAGCGCGGCTGCCGCCCGCGCGGCCGCGCGGCGGTCACCTCCGTCCCGCGGGATCTCGTCCGGGCCGTAGTCGTGCACCTCCTGCGTCCCGCTGGCGCCGCGGGGGGCACCGCAGCCGGGGCAGTCGGCTTCCTGGGCGGAGGCGCTGGCGGCGCAGTGCTCGCACACCCAGTCCGCGCCGGCGCGGGCGCGGGCGAGCTGCGCCTCGTCGGTCACTTCCGGAGCGTCTTCGGGGAGGTAGAAGCGGGTGCCTTCGGGGCGGGGAAGACCGCACCGCGGGCAGTTCACCGCGCGCCCGCGGTTGGCCACGGAGCCGCACGATCCGCAGTCCCAGCATCCTTCGCGAATGGCCATCGGGGTGATCCAGCGGGTGGAGGGAGGCGGCGGAGGGGGAGTCCCGCCGGAAAGGGCAGGCTTCAACTATGTGGAGTCGCACCCCCTCAGGCAAGCGGCGTGCAGTGGAAGAGCGGGCTCACACCGAGGCACCGAGACACAGAGACGATGCCCATCCGCGACGAGCTGTACCGGGACATGGTCGCCAGCCGCGAGGCGGCGGAGATGGAGGCGAAGCGCGCGGACCGGCGGAGGTGGATACTGGTGCTGGCGGTGTGCTTCCTCTGGCAGATCGCGGGCGGGGCCATCGTGGTGGCGGCGTTCGCCCTCCTGCTGCCGCCGGACGACGCCGTCCAGCTCCTCTGGGCCGGGTGCGGCATCGCGACCGCGGGGACCGTCCTGACGGTCGCGCTGGGCGCGCCCAAGAAGGGGCGCGAGGGGTGATCGGCGTTCGCGTCGTTTCGAGCCCAAGTCCAGAGTCGGTTAGGACCCAACGACATAGGGCGGATCACCTCACGTGCGCTGGAGGGGGAGGGTTGCTCTCCCACGGGCGCGGCGGTATGATGCGCGGAACCCAGCCCATCCCCACAGACCCGCTCCGCGCATGAAACGCAGAGAGTTCTTCCTCCGCAGCGCGGGGGGCGCCGCACTGGCGCTCGCCCCGGTCCGCCTGCACGCGGCGCACGCCCCCCTGGGCGAAGCGGACTACAAAGCTCTTACCGCGCGCGCGCTGGACGCGGCGCGGCGGGCGGGGGCCGGGTACGCGGACGTGCGCATCTCCCGCAACCGCAGCCAGTCGATCTCCACGCGCGAGCGGCAGATCACCGGCTTCGACGACGGGGAGACGCTGGGGTTCGGGGTGCGGGCGCTGGTGGAGGGGGCGTGGGGCTTCGCCGCTTCGCGCGAGCTGACGGCGGACGAGGTGGAGCGCGTGGCCCGCTCGGCCGTGTCGCAGGCGCGGGCCAGCGCGGCCACCCTGCGGCGCCGCGTGGAGCTGGCCCCGGCCGAGGTGCACCGCGACGCCACCTGGCGCTCGCCCATCCAGACCGACCCCTTCGACGTGCCCATCGAGGAGAAGGTCGACCTGCTCCTGCGCGCCAACGCGGCGGCACTGGGCGTGCGGGGCGCGCGCTTCGTCACCTCCTCCATGTTCTTCCTGCGCGAGGAGAAGACCTTCGCCAGCACGGACGGCTCGTACATCACGCAGACGATCTACCGGTCCTATCCGCAGATGAACGTGACGGCGGTAGCCGGAAACGACTTCCAGACGCGCCTTTCCACCGACGTGCAGCCGATGGGGCTGGGGTACGAGCACGTGCGCGGGGCGCGGATGGTGGAGAACGCGCCGCGCTGGGCGGAGGACGCGGTGAAGAAGCTGACAGCGAGGGCGGTGGAGCCGGGGCGCTACGACCTGGTGCTGCTGCCGTCGCACCTCTTCCTCACCATCCACGAGTCCATCGCCCACCCCACGGAGCTGGACCGCATCATGGGGTACGAGGCCAACTTCGCGGGCACCTCCTTCATCTACCCCATCCAGGACTACCTGGGGAAGTTCCGCTACGGCCCCGCCAACCTCAACATCCAGGCGGAGCGCAGCGCCCCGGGCTCGCTGGCCACCGTGGGCTACGACGACGAAGGGGTGCGGCCTGACGAGTACCTGATCGTCAAGAACGGGATCCTCAACGACCTGCAGACCACCCGCGAGCAGGCGCCGCTGCTGGCGGACTGGTACCGGCAGCAGGGGAAGCCGGTGCGCAGCCACGGCAACTCGTACGCGCAGAGCTGGAGCGACGTGCAGTTCCAGCGCATGCCCAACGTCAACCTGGTGCCCAACCCGGAGCGCGACGTCACCCTGGACGAGCTGGTGGGCGGCGTGCGCGACGGCATCCTGATCGAGGGGCGCGGCTCGTACTCCATCGACCAGCAGCGCTTCAACGCCCAGTTCGGCGGGCAGGTGTTCCACGAGATCAAGAACGGCAAGGTGGGCGGGATGCTCAAGGACGTGGCGTACCAGATGCGCACTCCCGAGTTCTGGAACGCGGTGGATGGCATCGGCGGGCGCAGCAGCTACTTCGTGGGCGGGTCGTTCAACGACGGCAAGGGGCAGCCCTCGCAGTCCAACGCCGTTTCGCACGGGTGCCCGCCGGTGCGGGTGCGCAAGATCAACGTGATCAACACAGGCCGCAGAGAGTAGCGGGAGAGCTTTTCTCCGTGTCTCTGTGGCTCTGTGTGAGATTTCTGTTCGTGTCCGTCCGCACCCGGACCCTTCGCACCGCGCGTGTGTAAGCAGGACGTCCGGTGGTAATCGTTTCGGGCGCAACGCGTTGCCCGGCGCGGCGTAGGCCCGTGCATCCGGCTCCCGCCGGTTGACGAAGGGGCCGCGCGCGGGTAGCTTTGCAAGCTCTCGCGCGACAATCGCTTCCACGGTTACCTGCGTATCCTCCAACCCCCTCCTGGAGTCCGCACTCTCCGATGTTTCAGAAATTACGAGCCCGTGTGGGGCTCATCGTACTGGTCTCCCTGGCCAGCCTGTTCTTCCTCTACCGCAACTACATGCGGCCGGCGGAAGCGGGCGGTCCCCCCAGCCGCCAGGCGGTGACGCTGGGCCTGGACCTGCAGGGCGGGAGCTACTACGCCCTGGAGCTGGACCAGACGAACCAGCGCATGAACTCCGAGCAGCGCGCGGACGCCATCGAGCGCGCCCTCACCGTGGTGCGCATGCGCGTGGACGAGCTGGGCGTGGCCGAGCCGCTGGTGCAGAAGTCCGGTGAGGACCGCATCATCGTGCAGCTCGCCGGGCTCAAGGAAGGGAACCGCGCCAAGGAAGTGCTGCAGAAGACGGCGTTCCTGGAGTTCCAGATCGTCCGCCCGATGACCGAGCTGCAGGCCGTGCTCCCGCGGATGGACCAGGCGGTCGTGCGCGCCTTCCCGGCCGCGGGCCAGGGCACCGCCGGCTCGCCCGCCGCCACCAACCCGGTGGGCGGCATCCTGCAGACGGCGCCCAAGGCCGGCGACAGCGCCAAGGCCGCGGCCCCCGCCGCCACGGCCACCCCGCTCACGGCCAAGCTCACGCCCGGCCCGCAGCCCGGCTCGCTGGCGGTGAAGCGGACGGACGAGGCCCAGGTGACCCGCTGGCTGAACAGCCCCGAGGTGCAGCGCGTGCTTCCGCGCGGCACCACGCTGCTGTGGGGCGTGCCCGAGGCCGAGGAGAACCCCGAGTACCGCTCGCTCTGGTTCGTGGAGAACCGCGCCATCATGACGGGCGAGCACCTGGAGAACGCCATTGCGCAGAGCGACCAGTTCGGCCGCCCGGTGGTGGTGTTCGAGCTGACCAGCGTCGCGGGCCGCCGCTTCGAGAAGGAGACGGGCGCCCACATCAACGAGCAGATGGCGATCGTCCTGGACGACCGCGTGTACACGGCTCCCTCCATCCGCGGCCAGATCGGGCGGAACGGGCAGATCGACATGGGGAGCGCCAAGCTGGAAGACGCCTCGGCGCTCGCGCTGGTGCTGCGCGCCGGCGCCCTTCCCGCGCCGTTGCGCGTGGTGGAAGAGCGCTCGGTGGGCGCCTCGCTCGGCCAGGACTCCATCCGCAACGGGCAGATCGCCGGGATCGTGGGGGTTCTGATCGTGATCGGGATGATGCTCCTGTTCTACAAGTTCTCGGGCCTGCTGGCGGTGGCGGCGCTGGGGCTGTACGTGCTCTTCGTGCTGGGCGCGCTGGCCATGCTGGACGCCACGCTCACCTTCCCGGGGATCGCGGGGCTCATCCTCTCCATCGGCATGGCGGTGGACGCCAACGTGCTGGTGTACGAGCGCATCCGCGAAGAGCTGGACGCCGGGCGCAACGTCAAGGCGGCGGTCAACGAAGGGTTCCAGAACGCGCTTTCCGCCATCGTGGACTCCAACCTGACCACGCTGATCACGGCGGCCATCCTGTACTACGTCGGCACCGGTGCCGTGAAGGGCTTCGCGGTCACGCTGGCGATGGGCATCGTGGCGTCGATGTTCACGGCGATCTTCGTGACGCGCACCCTGTTCCTCGCGTACCTGCAGCGCCGTCCGGCCGCGCAGTCCCTCTCCATCTGACCCGGCCCGGAGGATACTGAGATGCGAGTGTTCCAGAACGCGAACTACCCGTTCATGCAGTGGCGCCGGCGCGCCTACATCCTGACGGCGCTCCTCTTCCTGGTGGGGTTCGGCGCGATGGCGGCGAACGTGGCCCGCTTCGGCTCGTGGATGAACTACGGGGTGGACTTCACCGGCGGCACGCTGGTGCAGCTCCGCTTCCAGCAGCCGGTGCAGGTGGACCGGATCCGCGACGCCGCGCGCGCGGCCGGGCAGACGGAGTGGGAGATCACCCAGTTCGGCGCCGCCAACGAGTACGTGGTGCGCATGCCCACCTTCCGCGAGACGGCCACCACCACGTCGCAGGGCCGGGTGATGCAGGCGCTGACCCCGGCCTTCGGCAACGACGTGCGGGTGGTGCGCACCGAGGCGGTGGGGCCCAAGGTGGGGAGCGAGCTGCAGCGCAACGCGCTGATCGCCATCATCCTGTCGCTGCTGGCCACCATGGTGTACCTGGCGGTGCGCTTCGAGTGGCGCTTCGGGGTGGCGGCCATCGGGGCCACGGCGCACGACATCCTGATCACCCTCGGCATCATCGCCCTGTTCCGCATCGAGGTGGACCTGGGGATCGTGGCGGCGCTGCTCACCATCGTGGGCTACTCGCTGAACGACACCATCGTGGTGTTCGACCGCATCCGTGAGAACCTGGCCAAGCCGCGCCACGGGGCCAGCTTCACCGAGGTGCTCAACGGGTCGATCAACGAGACGCTTCCGCGCACGGTGCTCACCGGCGGAAGCACCATGGGCACGCTGCTGGCGCTGATCATCTTCGGCGGCCCGGTGATCCGCAGCTTCGCGGTGGTGCTGGTGCTGGGTATCTTCATCGGTACCTTCTCCTCGATCTTCGTGGCGTCGCCGCTGCTGAACGCCATCGCGGCGCGCTGGCCGCACAAGGCTCCCACGCGCGAGCAGGCGGCCCGCTCGGCGTCGCGCAGCCGGGAAGCGGCGCGGGTCCGGGTCTGAAACTGATTGCCTCACACAGAGGCACAGAGACACAGAGAGCTGGCCGCCGCGGGTTCGTCCGCGGCGGCCGGTTTTCCTTTTGAGATTGGGCTGATGGGATTGATTGATACGCACGCGCACCTGGCTGACGAGCGCATTCTGCCCGAGGTGGACGCGGTGGTGGAGCGCGCGCGGGCCGCCGGGGTGGAGACCATCGTCGCCATCGCGACAGGGGTGGAGGATGCGCGCGTGGTGGCGGGGCTCGCGGAGCGGCTGCCGGGGGTGTTCGCCACGGCCGGCATCCACCCGCACGCCGCGGCGAGCGCGAGCGAGGAGGCCTTCGCCACCATCCGCGCGCTCCTCGGCCACCCGCGCGTGGTGGCCATCGGCGAGGCGGGGCTGGACTACCACTACGATTTCGCCCCGCGCGAGCGGCAGCGCGAGTCCTTTCTGCGCCACCTGGAGCTGGGGCGCGAGACGGGGCTCCCCGTCATCGTGCACGCGCGCGAGGCGGACGAGGACCTGCGCGGGCTGCTGCGGGAAGGCGGCGCGGGCACGCGCGGGGTCCTGCACTCCTTCTCCAGCGGCCGCGCTCTCCTGGAAGACGCCCTGGCCCTGGGCTGGTACGCCTCCTTCAGCGGCATGGTCACCTTCAAGAAGTACGACGCCGCCGACCTCCTGCGCATGGTCCCCGCCGACCGCATCCTGGTGGAGACGGACTCGCCCTACCTGGCCCCCGTCCCCCACCGCGGCCGGACCAACGAGCCCGCCTTCGTAGTATCCACCGCCCGCGTCGCCGCCCAGCTCCGCGGCGAGGACCCGGACGAGTTCGCCGCCCGCACCACCTCCAACGCCAGGACCCTCTTCCATCTCCCGTAGTTTCTCTGTGCCTCTGTGTCTCCGTGTGAGATTGCAGTATCTTCCCCCCAGCCAATCCACCCGAACGAAGCCCGAATGCCGCGCCGGATCCACATACTTCCCGAGAAGCTCGCGAACCAGATCGCCGCCGGGGAGGTGGTGGAGCGCCCCGCGTCGGTGGTGAAGGAGCTGATGGAGAACGCGCTGGACGCCGGCGCGTCGCGCGTCGACGTGGTGGTGCGCAACGGGGGTAAGACGGAGATCCGCGTGGCCGACGACGGCTGGGGGATGGGGCGCGAGGACGCCCTGCTCGCCGTGGACCGCCACGCCACCAGCAAGGTGAAAACCGAGGCCGACCTGGCCGCCATCCGCACCCTCGGCTTCCGCGGCGAGGCGCTCCCCTCCATCGCCTCCGTGTCCCGCGTGGTGCTGGAGACGGCCGAGCGCGACGGCGACGGCACGCGGGTGGTGGTCACCGCCGGGCAGCTCGCGGCGGTGGAGGAGTGCGCGCGCCGCACGGGGACCACGGTGTCGGTGCGCAGCCTCTTCTTCAACGTCCCCGCGCGCGCCAAGTTCCTGCGCTCCAGCGCCGCCGAGAACCGCGCGGTGGGCGAGGTGGTGACCACGCTGGCGCTGGCCACGCCCGCGGTGGCGTACATGCTGGACACGGGGCAGCGCGAGCCCCTCAACCTCCCCGCGGCGGCCACGGTGGCGGAGCGGGTCGCCGCCATATGGGGGGCGGAGTCGGCCGACGAGCTGATCCAGGTGGCGCACCGCTCCGGGGGCATCGCGCTCACGGGGCTGATCCAGCGTCCAGACGACGCGCGCCCCGTCAGCCGCCGCACCTACCTGTTCGTCAACGGCCGCTCCTTCACGGACCGCACCCTGGTGCGCGCCGCCGACCGGGCGTACCGCACCACGATCCCGCAGGGCGTCTACCCCTCGCTCTTCCTTTTCTTCGAGGTCCCGGACGGCGAGGTGGACGTGAACGTGCACCCCGCCAAGGCCGAGGTGCGCTTCCGCGACCGCCCCGCCGTGGAGCGCGTGCTGGAGGAGGGTATCCGCGCCGCGCTGGGCGGGCTGGAGAGCACCCCCAGCATCGGCGCGCACGCGGCGTACGAGCCGGCGGCGGGCACGGGTGTCACCCAGGTGCGCGAGCCCTCTGACCCCGCGCCCCGGGCGGAGCCGCAGATGACGCTCTTCGTCACCGGCGGCGCGCGGCCCGACGCGCCCGCCCCGGCGCCGGAAGCGCTCGGCGAGATCCTGGGCAGCGCGCCGGTGATGTGGCAGGTGCACAACACGTACATCATCGCGGAAACGCGCACGGGGCTGGTGCTGGTGGACCAGCACTCGGCGCACGAGCGCGTGCTGTACGAAGAGATCGTGCGCGGCTTCGGCACGGGGGAGCTGGCGAGCCAGCGCCTCCTGTTCCCGCTCACCCTGCGCCTGTCCCCGGCGGAGTACGCGCTGGTGGAGCAGCTCACGGGGCTGCTGGAGGGGGCGGGCTTCCAGGTGGAGCCCTTCGGCGGGCGCTCGGTGATCGTGCACAGCGTCCCCGCGCCGCATCCGTACTTCGATGCGGAGCGCTGCCTGCGCGAGATGATCGCCGAGCTCACGGACGGCTCGTCGCTGGTGGACTCCGCGCGCACGCAGCACCAGCGGATCGCGCTCTCCATGGCGTGCAAGGGTGCCATCAAGGCGGGACAGAAGCTCACGCAGCGCGAGATGTCGGAGCTCTTCGACCGCCTCTTCGCCACCGAGCTCCCCTACCACGACATCCACGGCCGTCCCACGGTGGTCCAGCTCTCGCTGGCGGAGCTGCACCGGCGCTTCGGGAGAAGCGGATGATACGAGATCCCCGTGCGACGGTGGGGTTGCCTCGGAGGCGCCTTCCCGGAGCGATTGAAATCGCCGCTGGACCTACGCGAAGTCCGCTCCGCGGACTGTGCCCGCTGCAACGGTGGGAGCGGGGCAGTCCCCACCGGGGACTTCGCGTGGTTCCAGCGGCGAATTCATTCGCTCCTGGGCGGACGGTCCCGCATCGCTCCTGGGCGGAGGATGCCGCATCACGACCGACCCACCCGGATCTCGCATGAGCGCGCCTGAGGCCCTCGCCATCACCGGCCCCACCGGGTCGGGGAAGACGGCGCTCTCCATCGAGGTGGCGCGCAGGCTGGACGGCGAGATCATCTCCATGGACTCGCGCTCCGTGTTCCGCGGGATGGACATCGGCACCGCCAAGCCGACGCCGGAAGAGCGCGCCGCGGTGCCGCACTGGGGGATCGACCTGGTGGAGCCGTCGGAGCGCTTCGGGGCGGGGCGCTGGGCGCGGTACGCGCGGGAGAAGATCGCGGAGATCCGCGCGCGCGGGCGCGTGCCGATGCTGGTGGGCGGCACCGGGTTCTTTCTGCGCGCCCTCACGCACCCCATCTTCCAGGAGCCGCCGCTGGACCCCGCGGCCCGCGAGCGGGTAACCCGCCTGATGGAGCGCCTGGACGACGCCGAGCTGCACCGCTGGCTCGCCGCCCACGACCCCGTCTCGGCCGAGCGGCTGCGCAGCTGGGGCGGGAGGCAGCGGGTGATGCGCGCGCTGGAGGTGCCGCTCCTCACGGGCCGCACCCTCCCCTGGTGGCACGCCAACTCGCCGCCCGAGGCCCCGCCCGTCTCCGTGCTCCCCGTGGTGCTGCAGGTGCCCCGCGACCTGCTGTACGAGGGGATCAACCGCCGCATGACGGAAATGGCGGCGGCGGGGCTGGAGGACGAAGTGCGCGCGCTGGTCGCCCGCTATGGCGAGGACGCGCCGGGCCTGAACGCCCATGGCTACGCCGAGCTGATGCCCTACCTGCGCGGCGAGCGCACGCTGGAGGAATCGCTGGAGCTGGCCCGCAAGAACACGCGCGACTACACGCGCCGCCAGCTCACCTGGTACCGCACGCAGCTCCCCGCGGGCGCCCTCTGGCTGGACGCCGCCCGCCCGCGCGCGGAGCTTGCGGACGAGGTGGTGCGCGCCTGGCGCCCTCACCCGGCGGCCTGAGAGCCGCCACCCTCTCCCACCAACCGCGTGGGAGAGGGGACTACTTCGGGTGCGGCGATCGCGGCTCCGTCGGGCAGACACAGACGATGCGCCCCCCTCCCCCAGCGGTTTGGGGGAGGGGGGTCGGGCGGGTGAGGGCTTTCTCACGCACAGCAACCGGGTCATGAAAATCGGCATCACCTGCTATCCCACGTACGGCGGGTCCGGCGCCATCGCGACGGAGCTGGGGATCGAGCTGTCGCGGCGGGGGCACGAGGTGCACTTCATCTCGTACGCCCAGCCGTTCAGGCTTCCCCACTTCATGGAGCGGATCTACTTCCACGAAGTGGAGATGAGCCGCTACCCCCTGTTCGAGCACAACAACTACTCGCTGTCGCTGGCGGCGATGATGCACGAGGTCACCCTGCGCGAGGGGCTGGACCTGCTGCACGTCCACTACGCCATCCCGCACGCCACCTCGGCGTGGATCGCGCGCGAGATGCTGGGCGCGGACCACCCGCTGCGCATCGTCACCACGCTGCACGGCACCGACATCACGCTGGTGGGTCAGGAAAGGTCGTTCGGCGAGATCACCCGCTTCTCCATCCTCAAGTCGGACGGGATCACGGCGGTTTCGGACTACCTGAAGCGCGAGACGGTGGACTCGTTCGACGTGCCGCCCGAGCGCATCGAGGTGATCCCCAACTTCGTGGACCCGGCGCTCTACGACCGCGGCAAGCTCCCCTGCCACAAGCAGGCGTTCCTGCGCGACGGGGAGAAGATGATCGTGCACGTCTCCAACTTCCGCCCCGTGAAGCGGGTGCGCGACGTGGTGCGGACCTTTGCGCGCATCGCGCGCCGGGTGCCGTCGCGCCTGGTGCTGATCGGTGACGGGCCGGACCGCCCGGAGGCGGCGGACGAGGCGCGCGAGCAGGGCGTCACCGACCGCGTGCTCTTTTTGGGGAAGCAGGACTCCGTGGCCGAGCTCCTGGCCTGCGCCGACCTGTTCATCCTCCCCTCCAGCAGCGAGTCGTTCGGGCTGGTGGCGCTGGAAGCGATGGCGAGCGGGGTCCCCGTGATCGCCACGCACGCCGGCGGGCTCCCGGAGGTGGTGGACGACGGGGTGACCGGCTTCCTGGCGCCCATCGGGGCCGTGGAGGAGATGGCCGACGCCGGCACCTCCATCCTGGCCGACGGGAAGCGCTGGCGGGCCATGAGCGCCGCCGCGCGCCGCTGCGCCGTGGAGCGCTACGGCGTGGACGTCATCATCCCCCAGTACGAGCGCTACTACGAGCGCATCCTGGCCGGCGAGCGCGCCGGGACGCACCCCGTGACCGTGTGATTCCCTGACGATGCCGCTCCCCGCTGAAGCGCTTTCCCTGATCCAGGCCGCCCTCGACGAAGACGTGGGCCCGGGCGATTTCACCACCCTGTGGACCGTGCCGGCCGAGCGCCGCGCCGAGGCCCGCATCGTGGCCAAGGCGTCCGGCGTCGTCGCCGGCTCCGAAGTCGCCGTCGAAGTCTTCCGCCGCGTGGACCCGTCGCTGCGCGTGGAGGTCCATGCGCCGGACGGAACCGCGGTGGAGCCGGGGGACGTGGCGATGCTCGTCACCGGCTCCGCGCGCTCCATCCTCACGGCGGAGCGCACGGCGCTCAACTTCATGCAGCGCCTTTCGGGCGTGGCCACGGTCACGCGGCGCTACGTGAACGCCGTGGAGGGCACGGGTGCGCGCGTGATCGACACCCGCAAGACCACGCCGGGGATGCGCGCGCTGGAGAAGGCGGCCGTAGTGGCCGGCGGCGGCACCAACCACCGCCACGGCCTGCACGACATGGTGATGATCAAGGACAACCACATCGCCGCCGCGGGGGGCATCACCGCCGCCGTGGACGCCGTGCGCGCCCGCAACGAGCGCGGCCTGGCGGTGGAGGTGGAGACGACCAGCCTGGACGAGGTGCGCGAGGCGCTGGGCACCTCCGCCGACCGCATCATGTTCGACAACATGCCGCCCGAGCTGATGCGCCAGGCGGTAGAGCTCGTCTGGTCCGCCGAGCGCCGTCCGGAGACGGAGGCGTCGGGCGGCATCACCCTGGACACCATCCGCGCCGCCGCCGAGACGGGCGTGGACTTCATCTCCGTGGGCGCCCTCACGCACTCCGCGCCCTCGCTGGACCTTTCGCTCCAGCTCCGCGCGCTCCCCTGAGCAACGTGCGCGCGGAGCGCTGGGAAGGCGCCACGGCGGAGCAGCTGGCGGCGCGCTGGGAGGTGCCCGCGGTGCACCTCTTCCAGCAGGTTGGCTCCACCAACGATTTCGCGCGCACGCTGGCCGACGCGGGCGCGCCCGCCGGGACCACCGTGGTCGCGGAGGAGCAGATCGCGGGGCGCGGGCGCGGCGGCAAGGAGTGGTCGTCGCCGCCGGGGCTGGGGATCTGGATGTCGGTGATCCTGCGCCCCGCCGCCCTCCCCGCGCCCGGCCTGCTCCCCATCCTGGTGGGCCTGGCCGCCGCCGAAGCGCTGGACGAGTACGTGCGTCCCGTGCGCGCGCAGGTCAAGTGGCCCAACGACGTGCACCTGGCGGGGCGCAAAGTGGCCGGCATCCTCTGCGAAGGCGCCTGGGAATCCGGCCGTCCCGGCGCCGTCGTCGCGGGCATCGGCATCAACGCGGGCCACTCCCCCGCCGACTTCCCCCCCGAGCTGCGCGACGTCGCCACCTCCGTCCGCATCGCCGCCGGCTGGGCTCCGCCCCGCGCCGAGGTGGCGGGCGCCATCGTGCGCGGCATCCTTCGCCACGCCTCTCACCCCCCCGCCCAGCTCGGCGGCGCGCTCCTGGACGCCCTCCACACCCGCGACGCGCTGCAGGGCAGGGACGTGGTCGTCACCGGCGCCACCCCGGTGCGCGGCATCGCCCTGGGCATCAGCCCCGCCGGCGCCCTCCTGGTGCGCTCGGAAGTGGGAGCCCTCCGCACCGTCCGCGCGGGCACGGTGCGGCTGGCGGCTCCACTGCAGCCGGGCGAGTGAACTCGCGGCAACGAAAGCACGAAGTCCGCCTTCGCGGACTCGCCTTCCAGCTCCTGCCGGACCAGTCCCCGCAGGGGGACTTTGTGCCGTTGTTGCCGCGAGTTCACTCGCCGCAACGCATGAGGCACAGAGATGAACCCATCTCTGTGCCTCTGTGTCTCTGTGTGAGCCCATCAGTTACGTCAGTTCACCCCGAGCGGCGGCGGGCGGTAGTTGTGCCGGGCGGCCCACTCGATGAACTGGTCCGTGTAGACGCGGATCACGGTGCCGCTGCGGATCACCTCCACGCGGTTGATCTCTTCGCGGGGGATGTTGGCGAGCATGTCCATGCCGCCGGCCGCGTGGGCGTCGTCGATGTAAACCCGGGGCTCCACCGAGCTCCCGCGGATCGAGAAGCACTGGGTCGCGATCATGCTCCGGCAGGCCGTCCTGAACATCCCCGCCCGCTGGATGACGAACTCCGCGGCGTCAGGCGCGGCGCTGGTGTAGACGTCTCGCTTGGTGTGCACGCGCACCGCGTGCGGCACCGCCCGGGTACGCCGGTCGAAGCGGTTCACCGTCACCGTGATCCCGGCCAGCAGCACCGGGTCCTCCGCCAGCCGCACCTCGATGGGGGCGCCGCTCCCGACCGCCACGGGCCGGCTGTGCGCGCGGTAGCCCACCAGGCGCACCACCAGCCCGTGCTCCCCCGCCGGGACGCGCACCAGCCTGAACCTCCCCGCGTCGTCCGTGACCGCGCTGCGCCGCAGCCGCGGGATCTCCACGATCACCTGCGGGAGCGGCTTCCCGGTGCGCGCGTCCAGCACCACGCCCTGCACCTCGGTCTGTCCACTCGCGCGGGCGTTCTCCTGTCCACTCGCGGGGACGGTCTGCGCGTTCAGCGGGGGGGTGGCCGTGCACAGGGCCACGGTGAGCAACGCGATTGCGCCGCAACGGCTTGCGATGCTGCGGGGGGGCATGCCTGGGGGGTGCATGGGCGCCTCTCTGCGGGGGTTGGGCGACTGCGGGTGGTGGGATAGCGGGCAAATACGGAGCCGGATGATCGCCGTTGCGGCGCACGCGGAGCGGCGGGTACTTTGAGGCTCCACGACACCTACCGGAGCCTCCCGATGAAGCTGCAGATCCACGGCGACACCCGCGTGCCGGGGGACAAGTCCATTACCCACCGCGCGCTGATGTTCGCCGCCCTCGCGGACGGCGAGAGCCGCCTGTCGGGCCTCCTTCCCGGCGAAGACTGCCGCAGCACGGCGGCGGTGCTGCGCGCCCTGGGCTGCGACGTCCCCGACCTGCCGCACGACGGCGCCGAGATCCGCGTGCCTGGGCGCGGCCTGGAGGGGCTGCACCGTCCGTCCGCGGCGCTGGACTGCGGGAACAGCGGGACCACGGCGCGGCTGATGATGGGCATCCTCGCGTCGCGCCCCTTCGCCTGCACCCTCACGGGCGACGAATCGCTCCGCGGCCGGCCCATGCGCCGCGTCACGGAGCCGCTCCGCGCGATGGGCGCGCACTTCCACGAGGCCGGCGAGCCCAACCGGCTCCCCATCGAGGTCACGGGCGGCCCCCTGCGCGCGCTGGACTACGCGTCGCCCACCGCCAGCGCGCAGGTGAAGAGCGCGGTGCTCCTGGCGGGGCTCGCGGGCAACGTTCCCGTGTCGGTGACGGAGCCGGTGCTTTCGCGCGACCACACGGAGCGCATGCTCACCTCGCTCGGCGTGGCCGTCGAATCGTCCGAAGCGGAGGGCGGGTGGCGCGTGTCGGTCGCGGGGCACGGGCGGCCGCTCCCGGCGCTGGAGCTGCGCGTGCCGGGCGATCCGTCCTCCGCCGCCTTCCTCGCCGCCCTGGCGCTCCTGGCGGACGACGGGGAGCTGGTGATCCGCGACGTGTGCATCAACCCCACGCGCACCGGCTTCTTCCGCATCGTGGAGCGCATGGGCGCGCGCATCGTCCTGGCCAACCCGCGCACCAGGGGCGGCGAGCCGGTGGCGGACCTGGTGGTGCGGCCCTCGGAGCTGCGCGGCGCCGAAGTGGGCGCGGCGGAGGTCCCCGCCGCCGTGGACGAGATCCCCATCCTGGCCGTGCTCGCCGCGCGCGCGTCGGGCGAGACGCGCATCACGGGCGCGGGCGAGCTGCGCGTCAAGGAAACGGACCGCATCGCCGCCATCGCCGGCAACCTGCGCGCCCTCGGCGGCGACGCGGAGGAGCTGGAGGACGGGCTGGTGATCCGCGGCTCGGACCGGCCGCTGCGGGGGCGCATCCGTGCCTTCGGCGACCACCGCATCGCCATGGCCTTCGGGGTGCTCGGCGCGCTGCCGGGGAACGAGGTGGAGATCGACGACCCGGCCGTGGCCGCGGTCAGCTTCCCCGGGTTCTTCGAACGGCTGCGCACGCTCTCGGGAGGGGTACGATGAAGCTGGACCGCACGGACGGGATCATCATCGCGCTGGACGGGCCCGCGGGGTCGGGGAAGAGCTCCACCGCGCGCGCCGTGGCCGAGCGGCTGGGCTACCGGCACCTGGACTCCGGCGCCTTCTACCGCGCCCTCACCTGGGCCGCCCTGCGCGCCAACATCCCCCCCGAGCGCTGGCCGGAGCTCACCCCCGACGAGCTGGACCGGCTGGACGTGCACGGCGCGCCGGAGGGGCGGGCCTACCGCCTCACCGTGGGCGGGTGGGACGTGTCCGAGGCCATCCGCACCCCCGAAGTCAACGCGCACGTGTCGCGCATGGCCGCCGTCCCCGCCGTGCGCGAGTGGCTGATGGATGCGCTGCGCGAGGCGGGAGCGCGCGGCGGGCTGGTAGCGGACGGGCGCGACATCGGCACGGTCGTCTTTCCCGAAGCCGAGCTCAAGGCGTACCTGGTGTGCGAGCCGGAAGAGCGCGCCCGGCGGCGGCTGCGCGAGCAGGGAGCGGGGGTTTCCGAGGATGAAGTGCGGGCGGAGGCGGCGCGGCTGCAGGGACGTGACCAGATCGACTCCGGGCGGGCCGTGGCGCCCCTGGCCGAGGCCGCGGACGCGGTGCGGATCGACACCACCCGGCTGGATTTCGAGGCGCAGGTGGAGGCCGTGGTGAAGCTGGCGCGGGAGCGGGCCGGGGGTTGACCGGGAGGGCGGAAAACCGTATCTTTTCACGTTTTCCGGGGAATTCGCCCCACCCAACCGTCCACCCCTCACACCCTGCGGGGCCGCTCGCCGTTCCGGGCACCGCAGAAGGCAATTGGGAGACCCAGCCACACATGGCCGATCAGACCGAGCAGTACACGCCGGACGCCGACGAGAACAGCGGGGGCCTCGCCACCGCCGTGGGCAACTTCGTCCGCGGCTTCAGCGAGCTCACCGTGCAGCAGGTCGCCGACCGCGCCCGCGCGCTCAACATCCGCGCCGACCTCTACGACGAAGAGGAGTACTCCGACGAGGAGTACGAGGCGATGCTGGAGATGTACGGCGACACCCTCACGAACATCGAAGAGGGTGAAATCGTCAAGGCGCGCGTGCTGCGCGTGACCGACAAGGCCGTCATCCTCGACCTCGGCTTCAAGAGCGAGGGCGCGGTGGGCCGCGACGAGTTCAAGGACCCCGACTCGCTCCAGATCGGCGACGAGGTCGAAGTCTTCCTGGAGAACCTGGAAGACGAAGACGGCGTCGTCGTGCTTTCCAAGAAGAAGGCGGACTTCCTGCGCGTGTGGGAGCAGATCCGCGTTGCGTACGAGAACGACGAGGCGGTGGCCGGCACGCTCACCCGCAAGATCAAGGGCGGCGTCACGGTGGACCTCATGGGCGTCGACGCGTTCCTCCCGGGCTCGCAGATCGCCCTGCGCCGCGTGCCGAACATCGAGGACCTGATCGGGGAGACGTACGACTTCCGGATCATCAAGCTCAACAAGCGCCGCCGCAACATCGTGGTGTCGCGCCGCGTGCTCCTCGAGGCCGACCGCGAGATCAAGCGCGACCGGCTCAAGAAGGAGCTCGAGGTGGGCCAGGTGCGCATGGGCGTGGTGAAGAACATCACCGACTTCGGTGCCTTCATCGACCTGGGCGGCATGGACGGCCTCCTCCACATCACCGACATGTCGTGGGGCCGTGTGGGCCACCCCACCGAGGTGGTGTCGATCGGCGCCGAGCTGGAAGTCAAGGTGCTGGACATCGACTGGGAGCGCGAGCGCCTGTCGCTGGGCCTCAAGCAGCTCCAGGCGTACCCGTGGAAGGACGTCGACAAGAAGTACCCCGTCGGCGCCCGCGTCCGCGGCCGCGTGGTCTCGATCACCAACTACGGCGCCTTCGTGGAGCTGGAGAAGGGCGTCGAGGGCCTGGTGCACATCAGCGAGATGAGCTGGACGCGCAACGTCCGCCACCCGTCGAAGATCGTGTCGCTGGGTGACGAGATCGAGGCAGTGATCCTGAAGGTGGACGTCGAGGGCGAGAAGATCTCCCTGGGCATGAAGCAGATCGAAGAAGATCCGTGGCACGCGCTCCCGGTGAAGTACCCGGTGGGCACGCGCCTCAGCGGCAAGGTCCGCAACCTCACCTCGTTCGGCGCCTTCGTGGAGATCGAGCCCGGCATCGACGGCCTGGTGCACATCTCTGACATGAGCTGGACCAAGCGGATCCAGCACCCGTCCGAGGTCGTCAAGAAGGGCGACGACGTGGACGTGGTGATCCTGGGTGTGGACGCCGAGAACAAGCGCATCTCGCTTGGCCTCAAGCAGACCATCGAGGATCCGTGGGATCAGCTGGCCCAGCAGTTCTACGCCGGCCAGGAGATCAACGGCACCGTGTCGCGCCTGCAGGACAAGGGCGTGGCGGTGGACCTGGGCGACGATATAGAGGGCTTTGTGCCGGTGTCGCAGCTCGGCGTCACCGGCCTGCAGAACCCGGCCGACGTGTTCGTGGAAGGTGACGAGCTGGAGATGCGCGTCACCGAGGTGGACGCCCCGAACCGCCGCATCGTCCTCGAGGTGACTCGCGTTCCGAAGTTCGAGGGCGGGCAGCCGGTGCTGCCGGTCCGCGACGAGACCGCGGAGAGCACCGAGGGCGCGGACGAGCCCGCCAGCGACGAAGGCGATGAAGTCGCCGTCGACCCGGTGGCGACGGACGCGGAAGACACCGAGTAACTGCAGGGCTCACACAGAGACACAGAGGCACAGAGGAAGCGGGCTTTTCTCTGTGCCTCTGTGTCTCTGTGTGACCCTATCTCTTCCATGGATAAGATGATGCGAAGCCTGCTCGTTTCCGCGGCCGTAGTCCTGTTCGCCGCGTGCGCGTCCACGCCGGCTCCGGCGCCGCCCGCCGTCGCCGCGGAGCCTGGGCGCGTTTACGAATTCTCCGAAGTTTCCGTGAAGCCGCAGCTCATCAACAGGGCTACGGTGGCCCGGGCGCTGGAGCAGAATTACTCGGGCGCGCTGCGTGATGCCGGCGCCAAAGGTACGGTCCACCTCCGGTCGGTTGTCGGAACGGACGGCCAGACATCGTCGATCGTGGTGACACGAACCACCAACTCCCAGTTCAACGCGCCGGCGATCGCCGTGATGCGTGTGATGCGCTTCAGCCCGGCGACGGTTGGCGGTGTAGCCGTACCCGTCCGCATCGACCTGCCGGTGACCTTTGGGCCCACCCCGTGAGATGACTTCGCATCGGTGCCGCGGTGTCTCTGTGTCAGTCCATCTTCGATGCCCCATTCCATGAACCGCTCGCTCGCGTCCGCAGTCATCCTGTTGCTGGCCGCATGCGCGCCACCGGCCCCGCGGCCGGTCACGTGGCCTGGATCGGCGCCGCCATCCGCGCCCGCCCCGGCCGTCGCGGACACCACGCGCATCTACGAGGAGCGCGAGCTGCCCAGCCGGAGCATGCCCCAGCTCCTGAACCGGAACACCGTCGCGCGCGAGCTGGAGCGGAGCTACCCCCCGCAGCTCCGCGACCTGGGGACCAAGGGCGAGGTGACCGTTCGGCTCGTCGTCGAGCGGACCGGTGTGCCGTCGGCGCTGGAGGTCGTTCGCGGTACCGATCCAGAATTCGCGGCGGCGGCGCTCCGGGTGATCCGTACGATGAGGTTCCAGCCCGCGGCGGTCGGCAGCGTACCTGTACGCGTTCGAGTAACGATCCCGGTGACCTTCACCCCGGCATCGTAACAGCGGGCTCACACAGAGACACAGAGGCACAGAGACGACTTCATCTCTGTGCCTCTGTGTCTCTGTGTGAGCCCGCTGTTTCGAGCACGGCACCGGCGTGGTAGATTGCCCGCCGATTGCGGGAAACTTCACACGCACAGCACGGGCGACACGCGATGTCGATGCGGGAAAAGCTGGAGCAACTGGAGGAGCTCCGCCGGCAGGCGGAGATGGGCGGCGGCGCCAAGCGCATCCAGGCGCAGCACGAGCGCGGCAAGCTGACGGCGCGCGAGCGGCTGGACGTGCTGCTGGACGAGGGCTCGTTCGTGGAGCTGGACCGCTTCGTCGTGCACCGCGCCACGGATTTCGGGCTGGACCGCGAGAAGTACCTGGGCGACGGCGTGGTGACCGGCTACGGGACGATCCACGGGCGCCTGGTCTACGTGTTCTCGCAGGACTTCACCGTGTTCGGCGGGTCGCTCAGCGAGGCGCACGCGGAGAAGATCGTCAAGATCATGGACCTGGCGCTCAAGAACGGGGCGCCGGTGGTGGGGCTCAACGACTCCGGGGGCGCGCGCATCCAGGAGGGCGTGGTGTCGCTGGGCGGCTACGCGGACATCTTCCTGCGCAACACGCTGGCCTCCGGCGTCGTCCCGCAGATCTCGGCGATCCTGGGGCCCTGTGCGGGCGGAGCGGTGTACTCGCCCGCCATCACCGACTTCATCTACATGGTGCAGGGGACGAGCTACATGTTCGTGACCGGCCCCAACGTGGTGAAGACGGTGACGCACGAGGACGTGACGATGGAGGAGCTGGGCGGCGCGGCCACGCACGCGGCCAAGAGCGGCGTGGCGCACTTCGCCGTGAAGAGCGAGGTGGAGTGCCTCCACAAGATCCGCCACCTCTTCGAGTTCATCCCGCAGAACAACGCCGAGGACGCGCCGCGCCGCCCCACCGACGACCCGTTCGACCGGGGCGACGAGGAGCTGCTGGACGTGGTGCCGGACAACCCCAACAAGCCGTACGACATGCACGACGTCATCCGCCGCGTGGTGGACGACGGCGAGTTCTACGAGGTGCACGCGGATTACGCGGGGAACATCCTCTGCGGCTTCGCGCACGCGGGCGGCCACTCCATCGGCATCGTGGCCAACCAGCCGGCGGTGCTGGCGGGGGTGCTGGACATCGACGCTTCGGTCAAGGCGGCGCGCTTCGTACGCTTCTGCGACTCGTTCAACATCCCCATCCTTACCTTCGAGGACGTGCCGGGCTTCCTCCCCGGCGTGACGCAGGAGCACGGCGGCATCATCCGGCACGGCGCCAAGCTGCTCTACGCCTTCTGCGAGGCCACCGTCCCCAAGGTCACCATCATCACCCGCAAGGCGTACGGCGGCGCCTACGACGTGATGAGCTCCAAGCACATCCGCGGCGACATCAACTACGCCTGGCCCACCGCCGAGATCGCCGTGATGGGGGCCAAGGGCGCGGTGGAGATCCTGTACCGCCGCGAGATCGGCTCGGCCGAAGACCCGGCCGCCGCCGCGGACGCGAAGCAGCAGGAGTACGCCGGGCGCTTCGCGAACCCGTTCGCCGCCGCCGCCCGCGGCTACGTGGACGACGTGATCGACCCGCGCGAGACGCGGGCGCGCGTGATCAGCGCCTTCGACATGCTGCAGAACAAGCGCGACAGCAACCCGCCGCGCAAGCACGGCAACATCCCGCTCTGACCATGGCGGAGATGACCGTCGACGAGCTGCTGGCGGGCTTCTCGCCCGAGGTGCGGGAGCTTGCCCTGCGCGCCTGCGAGATCGCCCGCTCGGTGCTCCCGGACGCCGTGGTCAAGGTGCATCCGGGGTGGAAGAACATCTTCTTCAGCACCGGCCCGCGCATGAGCGACGGGGTGCTCGCCGTGGTGCCGCTCAGCACGCGCATCAACATCCAGCTTTTCGGCGCCGGGCTGGATGACCCCGTCGGCCTGCTGGAAGGCACAGGGAAGATGGGGCGCCACGTGAAAGTGGCGTCCCTCGAGCTCCTCGAAAGCCCCGCGCTCCGCGACCTGCTGGTGGCGGCGGTGGCCCACAAGGCACTGCCGCCCGAAGAGGCAGCGGCCAGGGCCGGCCCGCCCGTCGCCGGGTACCGCGCCTACGCCAGCAAGACCGTCGCCGCCCCGGTGGAGGCCCTCTTCGCCGCCTGGACCGACGACGACACGCGCCGCCGCTGGCTGGGCGGCCACCCGGTCACCATCCGCGGCACCACGCCCAACAAGTCCCTCCGCGCCCGCTGGGCAGACATGCCCCTGGACGTCCGCTTCGAGTCCAAGGGCGAGGCGAAAAGCAGCGTCACGGTCGATCAACGGGGGATCGCGACGGAGGACGAGGCGGCGACGATGAAGACGGCGTGGGGTGCGGCGCTGGAGAGTCTGAAGCAGCTTCTGGCCTGAACGAGGGGCTCACACAGAGACACAGAGGCACAGAGATGAAGTATCTCTGTGCCTCTGTGTCTCTGTGTGCGCGGGTCCAGCTCGTTTCCGGACGGATGGGCGCGAAATGGACGAGCGGGCACGCCATTCGCTAGCAGACGTGTGCATATCGGTGAACATCCACACGTCGGCTGCCGTGCATTATCTGCAACACTGGGCCAATCCGCCGCTACGACTGTACCATGGCACGCTGGAGGCGAATGCGCGCTCGATCGTTAGCCGTGGGGTATCCGTCAGTCGTGGCAAGCTCGGGACGGACTTCGGGCCGGGATTCTACACCACGTCGGATCCGGACGTCGCGGCGGAGTGGGCGTGGCAACTCGAGACGAAGCGGCATCGCCGGCGCGGTGCAGTGGTCGCCGCCGACCTGGATCGGGATTCGCTTGCTTCCCCATCCTGGCTGGCATTCGCGCGCGGCGATCGGGGTGCGGACGACTTCTGGCACTTTGTCACGCACTGCCGGAGTGGTGGGTGGCACCATAGCCGAAGGGAACCCTCCGGTTCGCTGTACGATGCGGTGATCGGTCCGGTGGTCGCGATCTTGAACCAAAGAGCTTGCATACCCGACACAGACCAGATCAGCTTTCACACGCCCGCCGCGCAGGCCGTTTTGAACTCGGCTCGATGGAGCTTCGTATGATCACCGGGCAACAGGCCGAAGTATTCTGGAGCGTGGTCGCGGAGTGCCTCGTGAGATTTCACGCGCACCCAGTGACGCTTGCATGCAAGGAGGTCGCCGAGTACCGCGCCCATCTTGCTGAAGCACCTAAGGGAATGCGCAGAGGGATGGTTTACCACTCAGAGCCGTTCGAGGTGGCCTCCCGGATCGCAGGAGACGCGGTTCAACTGTCGGACGTGGCGCAAGAGTATGCTGCGATGATGGAAGCCGCTTTTCCCTTTCCATCGGAGTCGCTCGCCATGCGCGAACGGCGCGCCCGATACGGCCCGGATCGATGACGAGCGCAGAGGCACAGAGATGAACTGATCTCTGTGCCTCTGTGTCTCTGTGTGAGTCACTTTTTTGCTGCGAGCACGCGCTGCACGAGCCCGTCGAGCGCGTTCTGCTCGATCCAGCGGGCGACGATGACGAGGTCGTTGTCGGGGTCGACGTAGATGACGTTGGTGCCGTTGCCCAGGTGCATGAAGGCGGAGGCCGGGGCGCTGGGGAGGCGCTTGCGGTCCGTGTTCAGGAACCAGTTCATGAAGCCGTAGCCGGGCTCGGGGCGGGTGGGGGTGAGCGCCATGCGCACCCACTCTTCAGACAACACCTGGCGATCGTTCCAGCGGCCGCGGCGCAGCGTCAGGTAGCCGAAGCGCGCCATGTCCCGCGCGCTGATGAACATCCCGCCGCCCCAGTGGCCGCCGCCGCTGACGGACTGAACCGCCTCGCCGTCCAGCAGCACCCACGAGTTCTCGTAGCCCGTCCAGCGCCAGGTGGGCGAGGCGCCGATGGGGTCCATCACCTCCTCGCGCAGCACGCGCGGGAGGGGGCGGCGCAGGACGTTGAGCGCGGCCAGGGCGAGCGCGTTCACCCGCACGTCGTTGTACTCGTACGCGGTGCCGGGCTCCACGCGCGGGCGGGTGAGCCAGGTGGCCGGCGTCTGGCTAGGGCGGTCCGCCCAATCCGGCTTGCCCCACAGCGTCCCCTCCCAGTCGCTCGTCTGGCGAAGGAGGTCGTCCCAGGTGATGCGGCGGTTGTGCGGCGTCTCGAAGGGGCGCAGCGGCACGCCTTCGCCCAGGCCGCCCGGGTGCCGCCCGCCGCCGCCGGGCGGGATCACCATCACCGGGCCCTGCGAGCGCCACACGGGAGCGCGCAGATCGCGGATCAGCCCGCGGTCGAAGGCCACGCCCACGACGGTGGAGAGGAAGCTCTTGGTGACGCTGAACGTCATGTCCACGCGGTAGGGGTCGCCCCACTCCGCCACGATGTAGCCGTTGCGGACGATGATCCCCGTGGGGTCGCCGCGCGGCTGGAAGGGGCCGATGGCCTCCCCGAACGGCTCGCGCCCGAAGGTCTGGTAATGGGCGAGCTCCAGGTCGCGCGGGGCCCTGGACTCGCTGGCCACGGCGAAGGCGACCGCTTCACGGAGGCGCGCGGAGTCGAGCCCCACCTGCCCGGGGGAGCGGCGCTGCCAGTCGTCGCCGGCGCCGGGGTAGTAGGCGCGGCGGGGCTGCGCGCGCGTGGAGCCCTGGGTGTACGCCTCCGGCGCGCAGGCCAGGAGCGCGAGGAGGACGAAGAGCCTGCGGATGAAAGTCACGTGTGCTCGGGTTGAGGGTTATGCCAGGCGCCGCAGCCCGGGCTCGGCGCGGAGCGATTCGTGGCGCGCGTCGCCGGGGCCCCAGTTGCGCACGCTGTACCAGATGAAGAAGCCGAGCGCCAGCGCGATCAGCGTGAGCGCGATCCAGGTGCTGACCCGGGCACGCCGGGAGCCGATCGGGGGATCTTCGTATTCGCTGGGCATCGCTCGCGCGGGTTGGGGGTGGATGATGGGTGCGTGCGCGCAACCTTCGTGCTTGGCTGGCCCCGCCGCCGGCACACCCCTACTTTCCAGGACTCGCCGGCCCAGATTCCCCCAGCCCGGAGGTCCACCGTGACACCCACCTTCACGCGCCCCGCGGAGGGCGAATACGCCCCCTTCTACGCCGGCTACGTCGCGCGCGTCGGGGACGGCGAGCTGATCGAGCAGATGGAGGCGCAGGTCGAAGAGGTGTCGCGGCTGCTGCGCGGACTGTCCGAGGACGCGGCGATGGCACGCTACGAGCCCGGGAAGTGGAGCGTCAAGGAGGTCGCCGGGCACCTGGCGGACGCAGAGCGCGTGATGTCGTACCGCGCCCTGCGGGTCGCGCGCGGCGACCAGACGCCACTGGCCGGGTTCGACGAGAACGCCTTCGTGGCGGGCGCGGACTTCGACGCTCGCCCGCTCGCCTCGCTCGTGGCCGAGTGGGAGGCGGTGCGGCGCTCCACCCTCGCCTTGTTCCGCAATCTCCCGCCCGAGACGCACGCGCGCACGGGGAACGCGAACGGGAAGCCGGTGAGCGTGCGCGCGCTCGGCTTCATCATCGTGGGCCACGTGGCGCACCACCTGGAGATCCTGCGCACGCGCTATGGCTTGCGCTGAGCTGCACATCAGGACGCGCAATCAGTTCGCGCGGGTCGCGGAATCGTCGTATTATTAAGCGTAGTTCTGCACCCCTCAAACGGATTGAAAATGCCGCTGTCTATCCGACCTTTTGATGCGTATCTGCTCGTGGACCATGACAACATCGTCAATTCGGGAGCCACAATCGGTCACTTGCTAAGAAGCTGGCTTTCGGATGTCGCAGCCGCTCTTGGGCCCGGAGTACACTCTGCCTGCGTCAGAGCATACGGGGGCTGGTTCGAGCAGGAGCGGACCACTGATCTCCGCTTCACTGCTGTGTCCTCGTACCAGGCTGTATGCCCATCAGTTGTCAGCATGGGCTCTGCCTACTTCCGAATTGTATTTGAGTTCGCTGATTCGCTCAGCATTGATGATCCGGCGTCTGAAAATGCCCTACCCCGTTTCACGCACACCAGCGTACTTCGCCCTGCACCCCAGCAGGTGATGCTCAATCCGAACCGGGCTCCGTGTGGTGTCTCTGGTTGCAGGGTCAATGAAGTGCGGCGGTGGATCTCGAAAAGAAAGGCCTGCTCGAATGGAGGATGTCCGAACGCGTTTAGTGAAGTTTTCGAAAGACGTGAGCAAAAACAAGTCGACGTTCATCTCGCCGTAGATACCATCCTCCTCGCACAGTTCGGGAAACCGGGCTCGCACGTCGCACTCGCGTCGTCTGATGCAGATGTTCTGCCGGCCCTCACAGCCGCGGCGGTTCTCGCGAGGGACAACGGCATCAGATTGACCTCTATTCGCGTCGGAGGGCAAACGCATTATCTCGACGACTCCCTAACCCGCGCGAGCGTGGTTCTACTGCAGGTTTGACCCGAGCTTGAGGCTGATACAATGGAGATCGACAGCTTACTCCAGGAACTGGCGGACGACCGAGCAGAGTATGCACGGGAAGGAGGCACCGTCGTCTTCATGCGGCAGGGCGAAGAGCGCACGCTGGAAATTGTGGAACGGCCGGGCGTTGGGACGGCGGTGCTTTCCGAGGACAATCCGGACGTTGCTGTACCCCTCGTTACGTGGGTTCAGCGCGATCTTCTTGATCTGCCCAGGTTAGCAAAGCAGATACAGCGGACTTTAGACAAAGCGGCCGCCACACGGCCCGCCCGCTTCATCGAAGGCCCCGCGGAGATTACTACCAAGACGTCCTTGGTTCAGTGGCGCCAGGCGAAGACGAGCCTGATCAGCAATCTCAATGAAAGTGAGCCGGGTACTACTCGTCTTGTGCAGTTGATGGCGCCTGCCGGACAAGGCAAGACCTTCCTACTGGAACAGGCTGCGCTAGAAGCATCTTTAGCGTACCAGCCTGACCAGTTCCCCACACCTTTGCTTCTGCCGGTTGACCTACTCGGACGGTATGTTGGGACTGTTGACGATGCAATCGCAGGATCTCTCAATAATACGTATTTCTTTCCCGGACTCACCCAGCGTGATGTCGCGCTCGCGGTACGCAATCGCTGGCTTATCCTCGCTCTTGACGGGTTCGACGAACTCGTATCGCGTGTAGGCGCCCGAGACGCATTTCTCCGAATCTCCGAGCTACTTGACCAGTTAAAAGGTGCGGGGACTCTACTCGTCTCTGCGCGAGAAAGCTTTTTTGAACTGTATCAAATTTCGGCTGCCATCCGAACGTACCTGCAGCCAAAGGTGGGAAGCTACTCCACAAGCGTGGTGAAGCTTCTTCCATGGGGAACGGAACAGGGGAAAGCGGTATTCGCCTCGCTTGGTAGTTCGAAACCAGACGAGGACTTAGGTGCACTCGTCAGAGCATTTGAAGGTGAAACAGACATTGTACTGCATCCGTTCTTTCTCACGAGGCTTGCGCCTTTGTGGAGACAGGGTGAACGGTTCGCGGGCGTTAGTAACATCTCAGGCCGTCAGGAGCGAACTCGCTACGTCATAGAAACGTTTGTGCAGCGGGAGTCGCAGGAGAAGTGGATCGACCGGGATCGCCGTACACTGCTTGATTCGAATGGGCACAACGCACTTCTTGGAGGTATAGCAGGCGAAATGTGGCGGTCTGGGGCATTCGCACTGCATGCAGATGAACTGCGTTTAGCCGCCGAACTGAGCCTGAGCAACCGCTCAGTTCCACACCACACAATGTCCGAGGTGCTGGAAAAGGTGCCTCAGCACGCGGCCCTGCAATCTCGAGATCGCGGGTACGGATTTATCCATGAGAGTTTTCTGCATTATTTCCTGGGACACCACATTGCGAGTCTCATCAGCACAAGTGAAGGAGAGCAACTTTCTGCGATCCTCAGCGGACGGGAGTTGACGCCCAGCATCACTGAATGGATCATTTGGAACTGGCGCGGTACACGGACAGGGGTCGTAAAGGCGGTAAATTATCTTGAGGGACTTCGCGGGTTGCGGCCGTCCTCCACACTAGCTGATAACGTGGCGGTACTCACGAGCGCGCTCGCGAAGGATCGTCTGGAAGCCGACGCGTTGATTCTCTCTCGCCACACCTTCTCCGGTGATTTCTTCGCGGGTGGCTCCTACGTGAATGTACGATTTGTCGAGTGTCGATTCTGGATCACCGACCTACGTGGCGCGACATTCAGCAACTGCGTTTTCCAGCACTGTGAGTTCAGCAATGTTCAGGTAGGAAATGGAACACGTTTTGACAATAGCGTTGCCAGGAGCACCACGTTCACGCAACTCGAACGTGAGCACGGACCGAGTTGCTTTAGCCCTGACGAGATTGGCGCTGCACTGACCGAACTCGGTCTAGGAATCGCTCCTGAAGAGGTCGCCCGGCCCCAGCCAAAGCCATTCCTGCAGGTTGAGTCGGACGTAGTAGAAACGGTTGAACGACTTGTGAAGCAATCCGAGCGATCAACGGATCTGTCTGTAGACGATCTAGAAGAGCGGTTTGGGAGCGTAGTCGGGGAAGTAGTCAAGATAGGCCTACGGGATGGTGTGCTCCGCGAGGTTGTCAAAAACGCCTCCGGCCCCCGTAAGCTATTCGTGCGTGTCAAGGTTGACCGGAATTTGTTGTTACAGGCCTATACCCGTCACACCGGAGTTGCGGCAATCGACGCCTTCTGGGCATCGCTGGCCCGGAAATATCCAGCACGTCGCTAGCAGATGACCATCGGCATGGAGCAACCACACGTGCAGACCGGGAATGTACACCAGAGGAGCCGCCTTAGCTCTCCTCGCGTATGCGGCCTGCACGATGTATTTTCGCACGGCCAGTAGGCCAGTGACGAGTTAACCCAACGTTCCCGGAACGCGTGTTCAACAAGATCCTGGTAGCCAACCGCGGAGAGATCGCCCTGCGCGTGATCCGCGCCGCGCACGAGCTGGGCGTCAAGGCCGTGGCCGTGTACTCCGAGGCCGACCGCCTGGCGCCGCACGTGCTGGCCGCCGACGAGGCGTACCTCATCGGCCCGCCCCCCTCCGCGCAGAGCTACCTGCGCGCCGACGTGCTGATCGACGTGGCGAAGCGCTGCGGCGCGGAGGCCATCCACCCCGGCTACGGCTTCCTCAGCGAGCGCGCGCCCTTCATCCAGGCCGTGCGCGACGCGGGGCTCGTCTTCATCGGCCCGTCGCCCGACGCGGTGACGGCGATGGGCGACAAGACGGCGGCGCGGGCGCGAATGATCGACGCGGGGGTCCCCGTGGTCCCCGGCACCAAGGAGGCGCTGCGCGACGCGGCCGAGGCGCGCACGGTGGCCGGCGAGGTGGGCTACCCCGTGCTCCTCAAGGCCGCGGCCGGCGGGGGCGGCAAGGGGATGCGCGTGGTGATGACGGAGGACGAGATCGAGCGCGCCTTCGAGTCGGCGGGGAACGAGGCGCAGGCGGCGTTCGGCGACCGGTCGGTGTACATCGAGAAGTACCTGGTGGGGCCGCGCCACATCGAGATCCAGCTCCTGGCCGACCGCCACGGAAACACGCTGCACCTGGGCGAGCGCGAGTGCTCCATCCAGCGCCGCCACCAGAAGCTGATCGAGGAAGCGCCGAGCGCCGTGCTCACGCCGGACGAGCGCCGCGCCATGGGCGAGATGGCCGTGGCCGCCGCGCGCGCGGTGAACTACGAGGGCGCGGGGACGGTGGAGTGCCTGTACCAGGACGGCGAGTTCTACTTCCTGGAGATGAACACGCGCATCCAGGTGGAGCACCCCGTGACGGAGCTGGTGACGGGGGTGGACCTGGTGCAGTGGCAGATCCGCATCGCCGCCGGCGAGGCGATCCCCTTCACCCAGGACGAGATCACCTGGGAAGGGCACGCCATCGAGTGCCGCATCACCTCCGAAGACCCGGCCAACTCCTTCCTCCCCTCCACGGGCCGCATCGGCAACCTGACGCTGCCGTCGGGCCCCGGCGTGCGCTGGGACGGGGGGATCGCGACCGGGGTGGAGGTGGGGCTCTTCTACGACCCCATGCTGGCCAAGCTGATCGTGCACGGGCCCACGCGCCTGGAGGCCATCGACCGGATGAAGCGCGCCCTCCTGGAGCTGCGCGTGGAGGGCGTGGACACCTCCGTCCCCTTCCACCTGCGCGTGATGGACGAGGCGGACTTCCGCGCCGGGCGGCTGGACATCCGCTACCTGGAGAATCACGAGGCCGAGCTGCTGGGCGCGTCCGTGGACGAGGAGCTGATCCGCGCCGCCGCCCTGGCCGCCGCGCTGCTGGAGGAGGAGCGCCGCACGCAGCGCTCCGTGTCGCGCCCGCAGGCGTCGACCTCCGCCTCGGGCGGGAGCGCGTGGCGCAACCGCGCCGGGTGGAGCCGCGGGTGAGGAGACCGCGTCCCAGGGGTCCGCAGCGCCCGCCGCCCACGGCGCGCGTGCGCATCGACTCCATCGCGGCGGGCGGGGAAGGGGTGGGGCGGCTGGCGGACGGGCGCGTGGTCTTCGTGCACCGCACCGCGCCGGGCGACCTGGCCGAGGTGGCGCTCACGGAGCGGCGCGACCGCTGGGCCCGCGGGCGCCTGCTGCGCGTGCTGGAGCCCTCGCCCGAGCGGCGCGACGCGCCCTGCCCGCACTACGCGCGCTGCGGCGGGTGCACGCTGGAGCACATGGAGTACCCCGCGCAGCTCCGCGCCAAGGCCCGCATCGTCTCCGACGCCCTCACGCGCATCGGCGGGGTGCCCACGGAGCCGCCGGAGGTGGTGCCCTCGCCGCGCGAGTTCCGCTATCGCAACCGCGTGTCGTTCGCCCTGCGGCGTGGGGGGAGCGGGCGGGTGGAGGCCGGCTTCCACGCCATCGGCGAGCCGGACGCGCTGGTGGACATCGGCGGCGACTGCCTCCTCCCCGAGGAGCCGATATCGCGCGTGTGGGACGCCATCCGCGCGAGCTGGGGCCCCGACGCGCGCCTCCTCCCTTCCGGCGAGCGGCTGCGGCTGACGCTGCGCTCCACCGCGTCCGGCGAGGTGTCGCTGCTGGTGGAGGGCGGCTTCACCCCCGGGCGTCCCGAGGAGCTGATGGAGCGCGTTCCAGGCCTGGTCGCCGTCTGGCACCGCCCGCGCGAGGCGTCGCCGGAGCTGATCGCGGGCGCGCCCGGGCTCCCGGAGACGTGGGGCGACGAGACGGTGGAGCTGAGCGGCACCGCCTTCCTGCAGGTGAACCGCGAGGCCGCGGCGCTGCTGGAGGCGCACGTGCTGGAGCGCGCGGGCGACGTGGCCGGCCTGCGCGTGGTGGACGCCTACTGCGGCGTGGGCCTGCACGCGCGCCGCTTCGCCCGCGACGGCGCGCGCGTGGTGGGGATCGAGCTGGACCCCCAGGCCGTGGAGGCGGCGATCGCCGCCGCGCCGCCGGGCGCCGAGTTCGTGAAGGGGCCCGTGGAGGCGCTGATCCGCGCCCACCTTCCGGCCGACCTGGTGATCCTGAACCCGCCCCGCGCCGGCATCGCGCCGGAGGTGGCGGACGCGCTGGTGGCCGCCCGCGCGGAGCGCATCCTGTACGTGTCGTGCAACCCCGCGACGCTGGCGCGCGACCTGAAGCGCCTGGCGCCGGCGTACACGCTGGCGGGGGTGCGCTCGTTCGACCTGTTTCCGCAGACCGCGCACGTGGAAAGCGTGGCGGAATTGCGTTCCAACGCTGACCCGAGCTGATATGCGCTACTTCGTGACGATCGGCGACCGCACGGTGGAGGTGGACCTCACCGGCGGCGCGCCCGTGGTGGATGGCACGCCCGTACAGGCCCAGCTCTCCAGCCTCCCCGGCACACCCGTCCGCAGCCTCATCGCCGACGGCCGCTCGCACACCCTGACCGCGCAGCCCGGCGACCGCCGCGGGCGCTGGCAGATCACCCTGGGCGGCCAGCGTTTCGCCGCCGAGGCGGTGGACGAGCGCACCCGCGCCATCCGCGAGATGACCGGCGCCGAAGACGACACCGCCGACCGGACCATCGTCGCGCCCATGCCCGGGATGGTGGTGAAGATCGAGGTGGAGGTCGGGCAGGCGGTGAAGGCCGGGCAGGGCGTGGTGATCGTGGAGGCGATGAAGATGGAGAACGAGCTCAAGGCCCCCGCCGACGGCGTCGTCGCCAAGATCGCCGTCCAGGAGCGCCAGACGGTGGACAAGGGCGCGGTTCTGATCGTGTTGGAGTGAGGGCCCCACCCTCGCCATCCACCCCCAGCCCCTACCATCATGCGATCCTCTTCCCACGCCGTCCGGGCGGCCGTCGCCGCGCTGCTCCTGGGCGGATGCGCCGCGCAGAGCCGTCCCGCCGCTCCGGCGCCCGCGGCGCAGGGCGGGTTTGCGCAGCGCACCGCCGGGGCGGAGCGGCAGGATGGATTTTTCCCGCTGTACTACGACGCGAAGGCGGGGAAGCTGCTCATTGAAGTGCGCAGGGTGGGGGAGGACTTCCTGTACCTCAACTCGCTCGCCACGGGCGTCGGGTCCAACGCGCTGGGGCTGGACCGGGGGACGATCGGCCAGGGGGTGGTGGTGAGGTTCGAGCGGCACGGGCCCCGGCTGCTCCTCGTGGAGCAGAACACGGGCTTCCGCGCCGTGAACGCGACCAGCGAGGCGGAGCGGCGGGCGGTAGAGGAGTCGTTCCCGACCTCCGTGCGCGGCGCCTTCCCGGTGCTGGCGGAGGAGGGCGGACGCATCCTCATCGACGCGACCGACTTCTTTTTGCAGGACGCGTACGGGGTGGCGGGGCGCATCCGGCGCGGGTCGCAGGGCGACTTCCGGCTGGACCGCGAGCGGAGCGCCATCTACCAGCCGCGCACCAGGTCGTTCCCCATGAACACCGAGGTGGAGGCGCTCCTCACCTGGGCCAGCGACAACCCGGGCCCGGAGATCGTCCGCCACACGCCGGACGGACGCTCGCTCTCCCTTCGGCAGCACCATTCGTTCGTGGAGCTTCCGCCCGCGGGGTACCGGCCGCGCGCCTTCGATCCGCGCGTAGGCGTCAACGGCCACTCCTTCTACGACTTCAGCCAGCCGCTCACGGGCCGCTACGCGCAGCGGTGGGCGTCCCGCTGGCGCCTGGAGAAAAAGGACCCCGCCGCCGCGATGTCCGAACCGGTGCGGCCCATCGTGTACTACCTGGACCCGGGGATTCCCGAGCCGTATCGCACCTCGTTCCGCCAGGGCGCGAGCTGGTGGAACAAGGTGTTCGAGGCCGCCGGCTTCATCAACGCCTTCCGCGTGGAGGACCTGCCGGAGGGGGTGGACCCGATGGACGCGCGCTACTCGGTGGTGCAGTGGGTCCATCGCACCGACCCCGGCTTCTCCATCGGCCCCTCGTTCACCGATCCGCGCACGGGCGAGATCATCAAGGCGGCCGTGCGCATGGACTCGCACCGCTCGCTGACCGACTACAACATCTTCGCGGGGACGCTGCCGACGGCGGTGGAGCCGGTGGGCGAGTGGGTGGCCACGCTGGACGGCGGGGTGGACGGGACGGAGTTCGCCATGGCGCGGCGGCGGCAGCACGTGGCGCACGAGATCGGGCACACGCTGGGGCTCGCGCACAACTTCATCGCGTCCACCTACGGCCGGGCCTCGGTAATGGACTACCCCGGGCCGCTGATCCAGCTTCGCGACGGCCGCATCGACCTGTCGCAGGCGTACCGCGCCGGGCCGGGCGCCTACGACACGCTCGCCATCCGCTACGCCTACACCCCCTTCGCCACCCCGGAAGAGGAGGCGCGCGGCCTCCGCGCCCTCGTGGCCGACGGGATGCGGCGCGGCATCCGCTTCATGACCGACCGCGACGCCGACGAGGTGGGCGGGATGATGCCGGAAGTGACCCGCTGGGCCAACGGCGCCGACCGGTCGGCCGAGCTGGAGCGCACCATGGAGGTGCGCCGCTTCCTCCTGGATCGCTTCAGCATGGCGGCGATCCGGCCCGGCGACCCGATGTACCTGCTGGGCGAGCGCCTGGCGCCGGTGTACCTGCACCACCGCTACGCCCTGGAAGCCGCGGTCAAGGCGATCGGCGGCCTGCAGTACACCTTTGCGCTGGCGGGCGACGGTCAGGCTCCGGCCACCATCCTGGCTCCCGCCGAGCAGCGCCGCGCGCTCGCCCTCCTCCTCCGCGCCATCCAGCCGGAGGAGCTGGCGATCCCCGAGCGGGTGTCGGCGCTGATCCCGCCGCCGCCCTTCGGCTTCGGCCAGAACCCGCAGTCGTTCGCGTCGCCGGCGGGGGGCGCGTTCGACCCACTCACGGCGGCCCGCTCGCTGTCTTCCAGCGTGGTGGATGGAGTCCTGCACCGCGAGCGCGCGGCGCGGCTGGTGTCGTTCCACGCGCGCAACCCGGCCGCTCCCTCCCTGGACGAGGTGATCACGCGGCTGGTGGATGGCACCTGGGGAGCGCCCACTCCCGCCAACGCGCGGGACGCGGAGCTGCGCAGGGTGGCGCAGCGGGCCGTGGTCGACCGCCTCGTGGCGCTCGCCGCCGACCGGCAGGCCATCCCGCAGGCCCGCGCCTCCGCCGAGCTGCACCTCGCCCGCCTCGCCGACCGCCTGCGCGCCCGCCGCACGGGCGACGTGGCGCAGCGCGCGCACGAGGAGCTCGCCGCGCGCGACGTCCGCCGCTTCCTGGATCGCCCCGCCGCGCCCACGGAGCCCACGCCGCCCCTCCCGCTCCCGCCGGGCACGCCGATTGGCAGCAATTGACCTCTGTGCCTCTGTGTCTCCGTGTGAGATTGCAGTTCACGGAGCTTTGACCTATATTCGATCCATGCCGATACCCGTCGCCGCATCGCGCTCCTACTATTACGCCGGCCTCCACCTGGGGAGACCGGCTATCGTCGCGCGCGGCTAAACGCCACCGCCTGAACGTAATGCCGAGGGGCTCCCGAGTTGGTCGGGAGCCTTTTTGTTTTGCGGAACGGCACTGGAGAACACCATGATCATCGTCACCCGCCCGTCCGTCACCGACGCCGAAGTCGACCACATCCGCGAGCGCATCGAAGAGCTGGGGCTGCGCACCCACGTCTCGCGGGGCGAGCAGCGCACCATCATCGGCTGCATCGGCGACGAGTCGCTGCTGCACGAGGCGGCCCTGCTGACCCTGCCGGGGGTGGAGTCGGTCACCCCCGTGCTCAAGAAGTACAAGCTGGT
This sequence comes from uncultured Gemmatimonadota bacterium, assembly GCA_902805735.1. Lineage (GTDB taxonomy): Bacteria > Gemmatimonadota > Gemmatimonadetes > Longimicrobiales > Longimicrobiaceae > Longimicrobium. The sequence goes on from CADCTW010000031.1 coordinate 59,380, forward strand.
CTCCAGCGAGTTCGCCGCGGCGCCCACGGTGGTCAGGATCGGCGACCACGCGGAGGCGGCGGTGGGCGGGCGGCGGCTCTCGGTGATCGCGGGGCCGTGCTCCGTGGAGGGGCGCGACATGCTCCACGCCACCGCCCGCGCCGCGCGCGCCGCCGGAGCCACGATGCTGCGGGGCGGCGCCTTCAAGCCGCGCAGCTCGCCCTACGCCTTCCAGGGGCTCGGCGAGACGGCGCTGCAAATGCTTGCCGAAGTGCGCGCGGAGACTGGGCTTCCGGTGGTCACGGAGGTGATGGACACGCGCCAGGTGGAGCTGGTGGCCGAGTACGCGGACGTGCTCCAGATCGGCGCCCGCAACATGCAGAACTTCGCCCTTCTCTCAGAAGTGGGCCGCGTGCAGCGCCCGGTGCTGCTCAAGCGCGGCCTTTCCGCGACGGTGGAGGAGCTGCTGATGGCGGCCGAGTACATCATGGCGCAGGGGAACCGCGACGTGATCCTGTGCGAGCGGGGGATCCGCACCTTCGAGACGGCCACCCGCAACACGCTGGACGTGGCGGCGATCCCCGTGCTCAAGCGCGAGACGCACCTCCCGGTGCTGGTGGACCCGAGCCACGCCGGCGGCCACGCGGAGCTGGTGGCCCCCCTCGCCTTCGCGGCCATCGCGGCCGGCGCGGACGGCCTGATCGTGGAGGTGCATCCCACCCCCGAGACGGCGCTCTCCGACGGCGACCAGTCGCTCACGCACAACTCCTTCTCACGGCTGATGGCGGACCTTCAGCGCTTCGCCGAGGCCGCCGGGCGCGAGCTGCCCCTGCCGGCGGAGGTGGGCGCGTGACCGAAGAGGAGCGCGCGGGCGAGGAGCTCGCCGCCCTGCGCACGGAGATCGAGCGCATCGACCGTGCGCTCGTGGCGCAGATCGCGGAGCGCGTGCGGCTGGCGGGGCGGATCGCGGCGGCCAAGAAGGTGCTCGGCCTCCCCGTCCTCGATCCCCCGCGCGAGGCGTTCGTCGTGCGCCGCGCGGGGGAGCTGGCCCGCGAAGCCGGCATCCCCGACGAGGACACGCGCTACCTCTTCTGGCACCTGATCGGGATGTCGCGCCGGGTGCAGATGGAGCAGGGATGAAGCGCGCGGTGGTGATCGGGCTGGGGCTGATCGGCGGGTCGGTGGCGCGCGACCTGGCGGCGCGGGGCGTCTACGTGCTGGGCTACGACCGCGACCCCGCGACGCTCGCGGAGGCGCTGCGGGACGGCGGAATCCACGAGGCGCTGTCCGACCTCGATGCCGACGCAGACCTGGTGGTGATCGCCGTTCCCGTCTCCGTCGCCGCGGCGGTGCTGCGCGGCCTGGGCCCGCGCCTCCGCGCGGCCACGCTGATCACGGACGCGGGGAGCACCAAGGCGAGCATCGTGCAGGCTGCCCAGGAAGCGGGGCTCGTCGCCCGCTTCGTCGGATCGCACCCGCTCGCGGGCGACCACCGCTCGGGGTGGAGCGCGTCGCGCGCGGGGCTGTTCGTCGGGGCGCGCGTCTTCCTCTCCCCAACCGCGAGCACGGCGCCGGACGCGCTGGACGCGGCACACGCGCTCTGGCGGGATCTCGGCGCCACGACGGAGGCCGTGGACGCGGCCGAGCACGACCGCCGCCTGGCCTCCATCAGCCACCTTCCCCAGGCGCTCGCCACCGCGCTCGCATCCCTGCTCTCGGCCCAGGCATTCGGCCGCGCGGACCTGGGTCCCGGCGCGCGCGACATGACCCGCCTCGCGGGCAGCTCGCCGGAAATGTGGACCGCCATCGCCGCCGACAACGCGCACCACCTCGTCCCGGCGGTCGCCGCGCTGGAGGAGCGGCTCGGCGCGTTGCGGGCCGCGCTTGCACGGGGCGACGAAGCGTGGCTCCGGCGCTTCTTCGAGGAAGGGAACCGATTGTAGGCCTCACACAGAGGCACAGAGGCACAGAGAGAAGCACTCCTCTGTGCCTCTGTGCCTCTGTGTGACCCCGCCGTTCCTTTTTGAGCCTGCCTGCGGGCGTTATCTTTGCCCCAAGTACCCGACGCGCACCCCCGCACTCTCGTAGAAATGAGCGATACACTGGCGGTCACCAACCTGGGCGAGGACGCCGGCACGCCCGACGGCGGCAAGGCGTCGTGGACGGAGCGCGCGGTCACCCCCGCGCTCTCCCGCCACCCGGAGCGGCGTGAGCGCTTCGAGTCCACCAGCGGGGTGGAGGTGGAGCGGCTCTACACGCCCGAAGACACGGCGTCGCTGGATTACGGCCGCGAGCTGGGGTATCCGGGCGAGTTCCCGTTCACGCGCGGCATCCAGCCTACCATGTACCGCGGGCGCTTCTGGACGATGCGCCAGTACGCCGGCTTCGGGACCGCCGAGGAAACCAACGAGCGCTTCAAGCTCCTCCTGGCCGCGGGGCAGACGGGGCTCTCCACCGCCTTCGACCTCCCCACGCAGATGGGGTACGACAGCGACCACTCCATGGCCGCGGGCGAGGTGGGGCGCGTGGGGGTGGCGATCGACACGCTGGACGACATGCGCAAGCTGCTGGCGGGCATCCCGCTGGAGCGCGTGTCCACGTCGATGACCATCAACGCCACGGCCTCCATCCTCCTGGCGTTCTACATCGCGGTTGCGGACGAGCGGGGCATCCCGCGCTCGCAGATCTCGGGGACGATCCAGAACGACATCCTCAAGGAGTACATCGCGCGCGGCACCTACATCTACCCGGTGGAGCCGTCGCTGCGCCTGATCACGGACATCTTCGCCTTCTGCAACGCCGAGGTGCCGCGCTGGAACACCATCTCCATCAGCGGCTACCACATCCGCGAGGCGGGCGCCACGGCCGCGCAGGAGATCGCCTTCACCTTCGCGGACGGGCTGGAGTACGTGCGTCGCGCGCGGGCCGCGGGGCTGGACGTCAACCGGTTCGCGCCGCGCCTCTCCTTCTTCTTCGCCGCGCACAACGACCTGTTCGAGGAAGTGGCCAAGTTCCGCGCGGCGCGCCGCCTGTGGGCGCGGCTGATGCGCGAGCGCTTCGGCGCTTCGGACGAGGCGGCCAAGCTGCGCTTCCACACGCAGACGGGCGGCGTGACGCTGCAGGCCCAGCAGCCGCTCAACAACGTGGTCCGCGTGACGGTGCAGGCGCTCTCGGCCGTGCTGGGCGGCACGCAGTCGCTGCACACCAACGGCTACGACGAGGCGCTCTCGCTGCCCACCGCGCAGGCCGCCACGCTGGCCCTGCGCACGCAGCAGGTGCTCGCCTTCGAGAGCGGCGCGGCGGACACGGTGGACCCCCTGGCCGGCTCGTACTTCGTGGAGTCGCTCACCGACGCGGTGGAGGCGAAGGCGCGCGAGTACCTGGACAAGATCGAGGAGATGGGAGGCGCCGCGGCCGCCATCGACTACATGCAGGAGGAGATCCACCGCGCCGCCTACGAGCACCAGATCGGCGTGGAGAACGGCGACCGGGTGATCGTGGGCGTCAACAAGTTCCAGTCCGAAGCCGGCGACCCGGTGGACCTGGGCCAGCCCGACTTCTCGGCCCTGGAGCGCGGCCAGCGCCAGCAGCTCGCCCAGCTCAAGTCCACCCGCGACGACGCCGAGGTCCGCGCCCGCCTGGACGCCGTCCGCGCCGCCGCGCGCGGCACCGACAACCTGATGCCCCACATCATCGCCGCCGTCAAATCCCTCGCCACCCTCGGCGAGATCAGCGACGCCCTGCGCGCCGAGTGGGGCGTGCACCGGCCGGCGTGAGCAGCCAAAATGAGTGATCAGCATGCAGGCGAAGCGCTGCCCCTCCTCCCTAGCTTCTATGTGGAAGGGTTTCGGGCGATCCGTCACCTTTCACTTCCGGATCTCGCGAGAGTCAATCTCTTCGTAGGGATGAACAACGCGGGCAAGACTTCTCTTCTGGAAGCAGTCCGACTGTATCTGCTTCGCAATACGAGGACTCTGTCCGCAGTCCTATTCGAGATCATCCGGAGTCGGTCGGACTACCGCCCGCCGCCGTTCAGCCTCAGCGGACGACGCGAGACTCCAAACACGGAGAACCTCCAGGCCGCCGCGGACGCGGTTGAAACGCTCTTCTACGGCAGCTTCGGAAACCAAACATTCCCTCCGATTCGCCTTTCTCCTGAACCATGGCGTTCACCGGGGCTGACGATCCGGTTGCCATGGCATCGAGAGTCCGCTGCAGAGTCCGAATCTGGATGGGACTCTGAGCGCGAACTCTTCTTCGCGCCGGAATCAACT
>CADCTW010000032.1 GCA_902805735.1 uncultured Gemmatimonadota bacterium
GGCGCGGCGGGAGCGCTGGGCGTGGGACGTGGCGGCGCTGCGCGAGCGCGGGCCCATCGGCCCGCTGCAGAAGGGGGCCGATGCGCTGGCCAACCTGCCGCGCTGGGCGCCCGCCACCCTGCGCGCCGCCCGCGGCCTCCTGCGCGCGCGGCGTGCGCTGCAGGGCAGGGCGGACCTGCATGGGATGCTCCGGTCGCTGACGTCCTCGCCGGCGCGCCCGCGCCGGGACCCGCGGGAGCGCTACCACCTGGTTCGCGCCACGGTGTACCTGTCGCGTCTCCGTCCGAACAACCCGCGTGGCGACTGCCTGGTGCGCTCCCTGGCCCTCTACGCGGAGCTGGGGCGCGACGGGTGGCCGGTGCGCTTCGTCAGCGGCATCCGGCGCGAGGCGGGCGGGGTGGTGGGGCACGCGTGGGTGGAGCTCGACGGCACCGTTCTCCCCGAGCTGGGCGAGCCCGCCAACCGGACCCTCTACACCGTCAACTTCACCTTCCCGGCCGCCTCCGAATCCGCATAGGCGGTTATGGGGCCCTCTCCTCCCGACCTCCTCCCCCAAACTGCTGGGGGAGGAGGCGATTCCCACACATCTGTACGTAGGGGCGCCCACTTTCCGTGCCCCGGGCCCGTCGCTAGCGCCTGGACTCCTTGCAGGGGCAGCTCGTGTCGCTGCTCCTAGCAAAAGATGGCGGTGCGCACGGCGGATGCACGTGTTGCGCGGCAGGCGAGGCCCTCTCCTCCCGACCTCCTCCCCCAAACTGCTGGGGGAGGAGGCGATTCCCACACATCTGTACGTAGGGGCGCCTACCCTTTCGTGCCCTTGGCCCAGCGCTCGCGCCTGGACCCCAGGCCGGTACGCGCACGGCACGCGAATTTGGACACGTGCGCGATGCATCGCCCCCTCGTGCCGCGACCTGCGCTCGGACGGGGCCGGGCCCTCCGCCGCTGGAGGGGCGGGTGCGCTGAATCGCGCCCTGGCACGGGGCGTTTGGACGGTCGTAACGCCGCGCAGGGACAGAAGATGCGCCCCCTCTCCCGCGCAGTTTGCGGGGGAGGGGGACGGGGGGAGGGGGCCACGGCGCGACGGTTCGCGCTCCCACATCATCGTTTCTCGAGGATTCGTTATCAGAGGGGGAGCGGGGTGCGGCCGAGTACGAGGCGGCGGAGGTGGATGCGGGGCAGCAGAACCGGCAGCAGGGCGGCGACCGCGCGGCGGGAGGTTTCGGAGAGGGGGACGCCGATGGCCTCCCACAGCGCGCGGACGGCGTCGCGGGGGGGGAGCGGCTGCCAGGCGGAGGGGCGGGCGGGGTCGCGCTCCAGCAGGGCCACGGCGGTGAGGCGGGCGGCTCGCGGGCCCGGCTCTCCCAGTGCCTCCCAGGGGAGGAACAGCTTGCCGTCGGGGCCGGGAAGCCAGCCGGGCAGGTCGGGGGCGAAGCGCCGGCGGGCGTCGGGCCACAGGTGCACCCCGCGGTCCCAGCCGAAGAGGCGCAGCGAGTCCGGCTCCAGCCAGGCGAAGTCTTCCGCGATAGGCTGCCAGCCGGCGGCGAGCGCCTGCACGAGCGTGCTGCTCTTGCCGGTGCCGCTGCGCGCGGCGAGGGCGGTGGCCTGGCCGTCGCGGGCGAGCACGGAGGCGTGCAGCGGGACCAGGCCGCTGGCGCGCAGCGATTCGTACAGGGCGACGAAGAGGGCGGCGGGCTCCTCGCCCCAGAAGGCGATGTCGCTCCCGTCCGTGCGCAGGTGCAGGCGAACGCCGGCGCGCGGGCCGCCGATCAGCCAGTGCTCCCGCCCCAGGACGCGGCAGGGGAGCTCGATGCCGGGGGCGCGCACCGGCGGGGCGTTGGCGGGCGGCAGGTCGCGCGGCGGGGGGCAGGGTTCCAGCGAGATGCCGAACCCCGCATCCTCCACCTCGTGCTCGAACCGCCAGTGGGCGCGGAGCCATGCGTCCAGGCCTGGGGAGAGCCCGTACGCGCGCAGGGGGCGGCCCAGGACGGAGAACTCCTTCATTCCGCCTGGATCAGGTCGGAGGCGCGCAGGCGGTGGAGGAGGGCGCGCACGTCGCGCTCGGCGGTCTCCAGGTCCACCTCCAGCGCGGCCTCCAGCTCGCGGGCCAGGGCGATGGCCGAATCGGCGGGGAGCGCCCGCCAGACGCGGCGCCCCGTCTCGTTGAGGCTGAACATCTCGCCCGTGCCGGGATCGAGCAGAATCAGCTCGTGCGCCAGGTCCGTCTCGAGGACGCGGGGATTCTTGCGGTACATGGAGCCGAGGTTGCGGGCGGGCGCGGGGGGAGCGAAAATGCCCTCGTGAACATCATCAACGATCTGACCGCCGGGCCCGTGGGGGCCTTTGTCGCCGTGTTCGGCGTGCTGGCGCTGCTGGCCCGGCTGGGCTGGGCGCTGCTGCGCGTGGGGGTCACCGTGGCCGAAGAGACCGCCGCCGCCGGAATGGCCGAGGCCAGCGCCCGCCGCGGCGATCTCACCACCCTGGCCGAGCGGCGCGACCAGGCCGTGGCGCTGCGCCGCGCCCGCTGGGCGCAGATCGGGGTTTCCACGCTCTGGGCCGCGCTCCTGGTGGCTCCGCCGCTGCTGGACGTAGCGCGGCCCGTGTACGTGGCGGCCATCCTCCTCTGGCTCCTCCCCCGCCCGCCCCTGCGCCGCCGGGCCTGAGCCCCGGTCTCACATCGGCGCGTCCGCGGTGGGGCCGTAGATGGAGGGGAGGGGCACGTCGTTGAGGCGCAGGTACACGCTGAGCTGGCCGCGGTGATGGATGATGTGGTTCATCAGCATCCCGCGCAGCACGCCCGCGCGCGGCATGCTGAAGATGGTGTGCCCGCCGGCCTTGAGCGACCACGGCACCATGGCGTCCTCGTCCGAGATCCCCGCGATGGCGGCGCGGCTGGCGGCCACGTTGGCGTCGAAGGTGGCGAGGAGCGCCTCGGTGGTGGTGAAGGAGGGCGGGGTGTAGGCGGGGCCCTCCGGCGGGCTCATGTCGATCTCGGTCTGGCTGACGGTGGGCACGGCGAAGCCGGCCAGGTTGGCGATGTGTGCCGCCAGGTCGCCCAGCGCGGTGGAGCGCTCGTGCGGGCGCCACGCCGCGCGGTCCGCGGGCACGCGCTCCAGCAGGGTGCGCGTCGTGGCCATCTCTCGGTCGAACTCGGGAAGGAGCGTCTGCGCGATCGGCATCGTCGGTGGCGTTGAAGGGTGAGCCTGTTCGCCCTATCATATCACGCGAAGACACAGAGGCACAGAGATGAAGTCATCTCTGTGCCTCTGTGTCTCCGTGTGAGCCCAATCCGTTCAGCCTTCCGGCCGGTCCAGGCTGGAACGGTACCCGCCGAAGCCCTGCTCGCCCGTGCCGTAGCCGGTGGGGCCGAACTCGTCGTCCTGCAGGCCGCGGTCGTAGTGCGCGCCCTGGCTGAAGCCGCGCTGCGGGTAGTCGCCCCCGCCGTACGGGCCCCCGGTGTACCCGTACTCGCCCTCGCTGTACCCGGTGCCGGCGCGGCGCGGGTACGAGCCCGTCTCGTACGAAGTGGACGGCGAGTACACCGTCTCGGTGGTGCGCACCTCCACCTCCACGTCGTACTCGTCTTCCCTGCCGCCGCGCATCTGGCCCAGCAGCGTGCCGAACACCCCGCCGATGGCGCTCCCCAGCGAGCGGCGCCACCCGGTGCGCGTCTCCTCTCCCGCCGCCTCGGCGGCCGCGCGGCGCTCGGCGATCTCCAGGCGGGCGCGGAGGCGGCGCAGCTCCTCCTCCTGCTCGCTGTTCTGCTTCATCAGCCGGCGCGACTGCTCTTCCCAGCGGCGGGCGCGCTTGTCCGTGCCGCCGCCGTAGTCGGCGTCGTACGAGCGGCCCCGGCCGTCGTCATCGTCGTCGTCGCCGGTGAGGTAGCCCAGCACCAGACCGGCGCCGAACACCCCGCCGAAGATGGCCAGCGGGCGGCGGTACACCTGCTCCTGGATGGGAGCCAGCCGCTCGCGCACGGGGGCCAGGCGCTCGCGCACCTGCGCCTTCACGTCCAGCTTCTCCTCCAGCGTCTGCTTCTTCCGGAGGAGCTGCTCCTCGATCTCGTCGATCGTCTCGGACATGCGCGCGCGCGTCTGCTCGATCTCGGCGCGCGTGGCGTCCGGATCGGTGCCCGCGGCCCCGCCGGTGCCGGCGGCGCCCGTCCCGCCGCGCACCTCGCCGCCCTCGTTGTACACCGGCGAGTCGCCGGGGCGGACGCCCTCGGCGCCCGGGAGCGCGTGGCCGGCCGGGAGCCGGTCCGCGCCGTTAATCATCGTCCGGTCGTCCCCGAACGGATCACGAGTCTCTGCCATGGATCGTTGCTCCTAGCGAAGAAGACGGCCGACTACGAATCCCGCGACGCCCGCCGCGAGGAGCATCTGCACCGGCTTGCTGCGGATGCGCTCTTCGAAGGTGGAGGTCGCGTCCACCGCGCCCTGCCGGGCGGTTCCCACTCCGCCGCGCACGCGGCCCATCGGCCCCGCCAGCGGCCCTTCCTCCATGTCCAGCAGCCCCGAGATGCGGTTGCCACCCGAGGTGGAGCCGCCCGCGGTGTACGCCGCGGCCCCCGCGTCGCCGTGCCCGCCGCGCACGCTGCCGGCCAGGTCGGTCACCCGCTCGCGCGCCGTGCCGGCCAGCTCGGAGGCACGCTCCCGCGCCGTTCCCGCCAGCTCGGACGCGCGCTCGCGCGCGGTGCCGGCCAGGTCCGTGGCGCGCTCCGCCACGTCCGCCAGCCGCTCGCGGGCCGTCTCGGCCACCCCGGCGATGCGCTCGCGGGCCTGGTCCAGCGTGGTGCCGTGGAGGTTGGCACGCTCGCGCGCGGCGGTGGCCGCGTCGATCTCCGGGCCCTCGCCCATCCCCACGCCCATGGCCTGCAGCGCGTCGGCCACCCAGCGGTAGTGCCGCTCCTCGTCCAGCGCGTTGCGGTCGATGGCGCGCTTGACGTGGGCCGGCCACTGGTTGGCGCGGGCCGCGTACGTCTCGTACTTGCTGCGCACCTGCAGCTCGTTGGTGCGGAACGAGGTCAGGATGCCGCGGTCGCCCCCGATGGCGCCCAGCGCCTGCAGCGCCTGCTTGAAGGGCCCCGTGAGGTGCGGCTGGTTCTTGGGGGCGCCGCCCAGTGTGGCGATCAGCTCGTTCAGCTCCTGGATGTGGCGCTCGTGGTCGCGCCGGAAGCCCAGGATCTGGTTGGCGTGGTCGCGGTCCTCCAGCCTCTCGATGGCGATGTCGTACGCACCGATGGCGTCGTGGTCGAGCTGGAGCAGATCGTTCAGCCCGTCCACGATCTCCGACACCGCGGGTGCCGCCCCGCCCTCGGGCCGCGTCATGTCCGTGTCCACCGCTCCCTCCCTCGTGATGTGCGTTCGGCGGTGCCGCACCGCGCGGCGCCCGGCCATCCTGGTCACGCATCCGTCCCCTCCGGCCCCGCGCCGCTGTCCCCTGCGGCGGGCGCTCCGGTGGACCGGAACCGTGGCGCCATGCACCTTCCATTCCAGCCGGAAGCGCCACGGCGCGCGCGTTTCCGCCGCTCCGCGCATTCCTGGCACGGTGGGGCGCCGCTCTTGCAACGCAGGGGGCACGGGTGGGCCGCCGCGGCGGCCCCGTGTGGCTGGTTCTCCCAGAGGTGAATGACGATGTCGATGCAACGTGTGGTTCGGTTCCGGCGCGGGGCGCTGCTCCTGGCGCTCGCGCTCCTTCCCGGCTGCGCCTCGCTGGGCGGGCTGGGCAACGTGCTCAACGCCCCCACCTTCCGGGTGGACGAGTCGCAGCAGGCGCAGCTCCGCCTCCTTCCCCCCGGCCCCGGGCGCCCCACCGGCGGCGCGGCGATCCGCCTGTACGCCCGGGTCTCCAACCCCAACCCGCTGGCGCTCACGCTGAGCACGCTGGCCGGCGGCCTGGAGCTGGAAGGCCGCCAGGCGGCGCGGGTGAACTTCCCCCTCGGCGTCCCCCTGGCGGCCAACGGCGAGACGATGGTGCCGCTGGACATCGCGGTGAACTTCAGCGACATCCCGGCGCTCGGCGGCATCCTGCTGAACGCCGTTTCCGGCCGGCCGCTCCAGTACCGCCTGAACGGCACCGTGGGCGTGGACGCGGGCCTCCTGGGCCAGCCCACCTTTGGCCCGATGACGCTCCTTTCCGGGAACGTGCGAGTGACTCGCTAAAAGATTGGGGTCACACAGAGACACAGAGGCACAGAGAAGAACTTCATCTCTGTGCCTCTGTGTCTCTGTGTGAGACTGTCTGTTATCGGGGAAGGTCAGGCCACCCTCAGCCCTCTTCGCGGCCCACTCCGGCGAGGATGCCGACTGCCCGGAAGCACTTGTGGCAGTAGAGGGCGGCGGCGTACTCGCCCTCGGGGTCCGTGACGGAGGCGAAGCCGTTGGGGTCGATCTGCGGCTCGATGAAGGCGAGCACCTCGATGTTGCCCGGGCCGCACATGGGGCAGGGGACGTTCGAGGGGTCCTTCCGGTAGGCCATCAGGAGCTCCAGCGCCTCGGCGTCCGTGAACGGGCCTTTGGGCTGCGGGAGCGCGTCGGAAAGTTCACGGTCGATGCGGTTCATGGGTCCCCCTGGGGTGGCTACGTTGCGCCGGGCTATCCGGTGCTTCGCCTGAGTCTGACCTTTCCCGATGACCCTGCCTGTTTGCAACCCGCGTGCCGAAAAGTCTGTGTCGCAAACACTTACGAATTCACGGGTGCGTTCCGGCCGTTCCCTGCCGCCGGGCGGGGAGGGTGTGGGGCAAGGTCCGGGCCGGATTCGGGGAACGGGGAACGGGGAACGGGGGATGGGGTGGTGCGGGCTGAGAGGGCCCTCACCCCCCGACCCCCTCTCCCGATAACGGGAGAGGGGGCGATTTCCAAGCGCGGGCCCGACCAAGCGGCCCCTGCCAACCCGCAGCCCTTGTGATGCGCGGGTGCGGCTGGGTGGCTGGAATGCGCCCCCCTCCCCCAGCAGTTTGGGGGAGGGGGGTCGGGGGGGTGAGGGCCCCGGTTGCCCCCACCCTCACCGCAGCGTGCGCTCGAACAGCTCCAGGATCCTCCGGTACTCGTCCGCCCACGACTCGGGGCGGGTGAAGGCGTGGTCCTCCACCGGGTACACGGCAAGCTCCCAGTTGGTCTTCCCCAGCTCGATCAGGCGCTGCGTGAGGCGCACCACGTCCTGGAAGTGCACGTTGGTGTCCACCATGCCATGCGCGATCAGCAGGTCGCCCCGCAAACCCTCCGCGAAGTAGATGGGCGACGACCGGCGGTAGGCCAGCGTGTCCGCCTGCGGCTGGTTGAGGATGCGCGCCGTGTACGGATGGTTGTAGTGCGCCCAGTCCGTCACGGACCTCAGCGCCGCGCCCGAACGGAAGACGTCGGACTCCGTGAACATTCCCATCAGGGTGATGAAGCCGCCGTACGACCCTCCGTACAGCCCCACCCGCTTCGCGTCCACCCCCTCGTTGGCCACCATCCAGCGCGCCGCGTCCACGTGGTCGGAAAGGTCCTTGCCGCCCATGTGGCGGTAGATCCCCGTGCGCCACGCGCCGCCGTACCCCGCCGAGCCGCGGTAGTCCACGTCCATCACCGTGTAGCCGCGCGAGGCGAGCAGGTGGTTGAACATGTACTCGCGATAATACGTGCTCCAGCCGCGGTGCGCGTTCTGGAGGTACCCCGCGCCGTGCACGAAGAGCACGCCCGCCCCGTTGGACGCCGCGCCCAGGTCGCGCGGGCGGTAGATGCGGGCGTACACCGTGGCCCCGTCCCGCGCGCGAAAGGTCACCACTTCCGGCTTGATCCAGGGCCCCCGCCGCCACTCCGCCCGGGTGGACGACGTCACCCGCCGCGCCGCCGACGCGCGCCCCAAAGGCGTCACGTACAGCTCCGGCGGAGTGTTCGCAGTGGAGACCAGGAGCGCGGCCCAGCGCCCGTCCGGCGACACGCGCGCCTCCGTCCACCCCTCGTTGTTCGTGAGGCGGGTGCGGGGGCCGCCCTCCGCGCTCACCGCGTACAGGCTGCGCTCGCCGGGGTGCGTTTCGCTGGTGGTGATGAAGAACCGGCGCCCGTCCGCCGAGGGCTGCACGTCGGTCACCTCCCAGTTCCCCTGCGTCAGCGCCGTAGGGGTGCCGCCCGCCACCGCGGCCGCGTAGAGGTGCGAGTATCCCGTCTTCTCGGAGATGAACCAGACGCGGTCGTCGCCCGTCCAGCCGCCCTGGGTGAAGGCGGGCCCGGCCACCCACGCTTCGTTGTGCAGGTGGTCGATCAGCGTGGCCCGCGCGTCGGGGCCCACCACGTAGATCCAGCGGTCCTTGAAGTCGTCCGGGACGAGGTGGAGGAGCACGCGGTCGGTGCGCGGCGCCCAGCCCAGCGAGGTGATCAGGGGGCGGCGCGCCTTCTCCGCCTCCATCCACGCGATGCGCCCCGTGACGACGTCCAGGATCCCCGCGCGGCCGGGCGCCTGCGCGTCGCCCACCTTGGCGCGCGCGTTGATGTCCTCGGTGAAGCCGCTCTCGGTGACGTAGTTGGGGACGATGGTGGCCCGCTGCCCCTCCGCGCGCGCCGCCAGGGTCAACAGCACGTAGCGGCCGGAGGGCGACACCTCGGCGTTGGCCAGGATGGCGTCCTTGCCCAGGTACACGGCCGGGACGCTGGCGCGCAGCGAGTCCATGCGCGCGCGGTGCAGGCGCTCCTCCCGGCGGTCGCGCACCACGTCCAGCAGCTCGCGCTCCTGGTTCTCCAGGAAGCGGCGCTGGCCCCGGGCCGTGTCGCGGGCGGGCGCGGCCTCCAGCCGCAGGTCGGTGAGCTGGCGGATGGGCCCGCCCGTCACCGCCATCCCGTACACGTTGTTGCCGGAGAGGTAGTAGACCGTGCGCCCGTCCGCCGAGAGCTGCGGGGAGCGCTCGCGGGCCGGCGTGTCCGTGATGCGCCGCTCGGCGCCCGTGGCGTCCACCACGTAGATGTCGCCCCCCCGCTCCGAGGCGCGGCGGGTGCGGGCGGCGTTCCAGTCGCCGTTCACGGCCGGGGCGACGCGCTCGGCGGCGCTGTCCGGCACCATCTCCGGCGCGCCGCCGGCCGCGCGCACGCGGTAGATGTGCGTGGCCGTGTCGCGCGACTCGGGCTCGCGCCAGCGGAAGTAGACGGTGCGCGAGTCTTCCGCCCAGCGCACCTCGTCGGGCGAGCGCCCGATGAGCCCCTCGCCGCGCATGATGTTGCGCACGCTCAGGTCGAAGGCGGTGTCGCGCGCGGGGCGCGGGGCTTGGGCGGCGGCGGGAAGCGCGCAGACCGCCGCCAGGAGTGCCAGGGTGTGGATTCGCATGTTCATCGCTGAAGCTGTTGAAGTCGCCGGCGCGCCTGCTCCACCGCGGGGCGCAGCGCGGGGTCGCCGTCCCGCCAGAGCTCCACGAACCGGCGGTAGTGCGCGGCCGCCTCGGCGGGGCGGCCCAGGCGGTCCAGGATCTCGGCCGTGCGGAGGTGCACTGGGGCCGCGTACACGATGCTCTTGTCGAAGTGCTCCGCTACGGAGCCGTACCAGCGCAGCGCCTCGCGGTGGCGCCCCGCCAGGCGCAGCAGCTCGGCGCGCAGGAAGCGCGGATGCCCGCTGTCCAGCAGGTACGGGAACACCTCGGGCTTGCGGTCGAACTCCTGCCAGGCGCTGTCGATCACCGCGAGCCCATCCCGCGGGCGCCCGCCCAGCCAGGCCACGTGCGCCCGCACCCCGTCGCCCAGCAGCGGCCCGCGGATGCGCACCCCGCGCGTGGGCGGGTCGAAGCCGTCGAGCTGCTTCGCGTAGCGCAGCGCCGCCGCCGTGTCCCCCCGCCGGGCCTCCAGCAGCCCCAGCGCGTGGAGCTGCAGCTCGGGAAAGGCCACTCCGGCGTACGGCCCGCGCGGCTCCACTCCCGGCGGCGCGTCCGCGAGGCCGCGCGGCAGCGCCATCAGCTCCGCGCGTACCCGCTCCGCCTCCGCGCGGTCCACCGGGAGGAAGGGGAGGGCGGCGAGCTGCGCGCGGGCCTGCAGCGCCACGCGCGGGTCCAGCTCCGCGGCCGAGTCCAGGTGCGGGCGCGCCGCGCTCCACCGCCCGCGCGCCAGCTCCGTGTGCGCCAGCAGCACGTGCCCGCTGGCGCGGATGCGGGCCGGGCGCACGGGGTCCAGCAGCGGCTCCACCAGGGGACGGGCGGCCCGCGGGTTCCGCGTGTCCTCCACCATCCGCCAGGCGATCACCCACGCCGCCAGGTCGCTCGCCCGGCGCAGCCCGGCGGCGGCGGCCTCCAGCGCCTCCGGGTCGCCCAGCGCGACTCCGCGATACCCGCGCCACACCAGCGCGCGGTCGCCCTCCGGGTTGAGCGCCAGGGCGCGGGCCAGCAGCGTGTCCGCGTCCGCCAGCCGCCCCTCGGCAATGGCGATGCGGGCCAGGTACCCCATCGCGTCCAGGTTGCCGCCCTCCAGCGCCAGCACTCGCTCCCACGCGGGGCGGGATTCGGCGGCGGGGTGGCCGCGGGGTGCCCCTCCGTGGAAGAGCACCTGCGCGAGCTGGCTCCACGCCTCCACGTCGTCCGGGCGGGCGGCCACGGCCTGGCGGTACATCCGCTCCGCCTCCGCGTAGCGGAAGTCCCACGACGCCAGCCACGCCTGCAGGAGCAGCCGGTCGTACGGGTCCAGCTTCCCGGCGTAGCGCACCGCCTCGCGCGCGGCCGTCCCCGTGCGCTCGCCGGACTGCGCCACGGCCACGGAGAGGCGGTACCACGCCAGCGCGAAGGTGCTGTCCTCCGCCACGGCGCGCTCCAGCGCCTCCTTGGCGGCCCCGTAGTGCCCGACGCGCAGCGCGCTCTCCCCCTGCAGGTACGCCTTGAGCGCGGGGACGGAGGGCGTGGTGAGCACCGCCAGCCGCTGGAGCCGCGCGCCGGGACCGCTCAGCCGCCCGGCCAGGAGCTGCGCCGTGAGCCGGTCCACGAGGCGCGGAAGGGAGTCGCGCGCTCCCTCCACCGCCGCGTCGGCCTCGGTCGCGGTGCCGTCCGCGGTGCGGCGGTAGAGCACGGCGCGGAGCTGCAGCCGGGGCCCCGCATCCACCACGCTCCCCAGCACGAACAGCCCCGCCCCCAGCCGCGACGCCGCTTCGGACGCGGCGGCGGGACTCGCCGCGTCGCCGGGCTCCAGGGTGCCGAGGAGGGCGCGCGCATCCACGCTGCGCAGGTCGCCCGCGCCGTCCAGCTTGGTGGAGAGCAGGTCCACCATCCCCTCGCGCAGGTATGCCAGCTCGCCGCGCCCGTACACCGCGAACGGCAGCACGGCCACCCGCGCCGTCACCCCATCCGCCGCCCGCGCGCCGGTGAAGCGCCACACCCCCACGGCCGCCGCGCACAGTATCATGGCGACCGCCGCCGCCCACGGCCAGCGCCGCCGGGTGCGGCGGGGTTCCGAGGCATCCGTTGTGATCGCGGGCCCTGTATCCACCGCCGTCCGCCACGCAGCCGTGGATGATGGATCGACCACCGGTCCGGCAGGCGCATCGGATGCCTGCACATCCACCCTTTCGCGCGCGTTCGGGCGCCGCGCATCATCGGGTGCTTCGTCCCCCGGTCTCGCCGCTTCGAGCGCGGACGGTCCTGCATCCGCATTCGCCCGATGCGCCGCTGCATCTGCCTGCCGCGCATCGGGCGGCGTATCCATCGGAGATGACCGTGCGCCCGCCTCAGGCCTGGCATTCGCGGCCCGCGCCGCATCCGCCGATCCCCTTGCTGCATCAACGGATACCACCGCCGCGTCCGTCGCTGCCCGTCCTGCATCGACCGAACCCGGTCCCGCATCCACCGAGCGCGGTCCCAAATCCAGCCGAGTCGCGTCTACTGAGTCCGATCCCGCATCCACCTCACGCGATCCTCCATCCACCGCGGCCGTGCGCGAACCCGACTCGCGCGATCGCCCATTCACATCCGCAGGGGCGACTTCGGTGAGCGGTGCGGCGGGGGCGCCGGGCGCGCGGAGCGGGGAAGGGAGCAGGTCGGGGTCGGCGGCGCCCCGGCGGATCTCGTCGGCGAGGGCGCGCGTTTGGCGCGACGGCTCGGCCTGGCAGTCCGCCCAGAGGCGCCTGGAGAACTCTTCGAAGGCGTAGACGGCCCCGGCGCGGTCGCCGATGGCGGCCAGGCGCTGCATCAGGCGGCGGAGGGTGCCCTCGTCGTCGGGCTCCAGGGCCGCGGCGTGGCGGGCCCAGCGCATCACGGTGCGGGGGTCGCCCTCCGCCTCCCCGCGCGCGGCCAGCGACTCGGCGGCCTCCACGGCGCGGCGGTGGAGGCGCTCGCGCTCGTCGTTCAGCCACCGCTCCCATTCGCCCATCCCCGACAGGTTGAAGCCCGCCAGGAAGGGCCCACGGTACAGCTCCAGCGCCGCCTCCGCGCGCCCCGCCTCCAGCTCGGCCTCGAATGCCGCCGCGTCGCACCACACGGTGCCGGGCGCCACGCCCACCTCCTCCGTGCCGCGGCCGGCGATCACCTCGGCGCCCAGCGCGCGCCGCAGGAAGTGGAGGGCCGTGCGCAGGGAGCTGCGCGCCCGCTCCGCGTCCGACTCCGGCCAGAAGAGGGTGAACAGGGTGTCGCGGCGGTGGAAACGGCCCGCCGCCACCAGGTACACGAGGAGCGCGAAGCGCTTGGGCTGCGCCAGGACCTGCCGAAGCTCGTCGTCCTGCGATGAACGGAGGTCCAGCGAGCCAAGGGTGCGGAGCTGGATCATGCCTGCCGGCGGGAGGGAAGCCGCGTGATTCCTGTGATTACGACCAGATCACGGCCAGGTGACGCAAGAAATTTATCGTGTGACGCAAGATCGCGTAACAGCCGGCCCCAAACCGGGCCGCGAGAACCCCCGCACCCCGAGGATCGAGGCATGACCGACCGCACCCGCATCCTGGCCCTGGCGCTCGGCGCCGCGACGCTGGCCACCGCCGCGCCTGCCGCCGCGCAGTGCCGCGACCCGTGGATCAACCAGGCCATCCGCCAAGTGACCGGGGAGCAGGGCCGCGAGCGCGCGCCCAGCGGCCGGCACGAGAGCGGGGAGTGCAACATCCACCTGTACGGCGCGAGCTGGAGCAGCTACGGCGAGCTGAAGGGGTACGTGGCGAGCGTGTTCCGCATCCTGAAGCGTGAGGACGTGACGCTGAACGCCGACGGCAGCCTCCACCTGCAGGACGACTACCAGAACATCCACGCCAGCGCCGCCCAGGTGCGCGTCGTGTCCCCCCGCGGCCGCACGGACGGCGCCGGCAACGCCGCGTCCGACGACGGCTCACGCTGGCGGGGCGCCATCGGCCTGGGCAACGGTGTCGTGCTCCGCTTCGCCGACGATTGATCCATGAGACGCCACATCATCGCCGCCTGCGTCCTCGCGCTGGCGCTCCCGGCCCGCGCGCATGGGCAGCAGCTCCGGGACCCCGCGCTCCCCTACGGCTCGTGGGGCGAGGCGGAGCGGGAGACGGCCGCGGCCATCGGCAACCGCCCGCTCACGCGTCCCGCGGGCGGCCAGTACGTGGTGGGGGACGCCGTGATCTTCAACGACGACGGCAAGCGCTACCGGGCGCACGTCGTCGGCATCGAAGGCGGCCGCTACCTGCTCCACTACGACGGCTTTGGGCCCGACTGGCGGCGGCGTGTCTCCGTCGACGCGCTGCTCGGATATCAGCCGGGATACACGCCCCCGTCACGCCCGGCGGCGGCGCCCGCGCGCGCCATGCGCCCCGGCGACGAGGTGGAGATCTCGGCGCGGGGGCGGTGGTACCCCGGGCGCGTGATCGGTGTGCGCGGCGCGGAGTACCGGGTGCACTACGACGCTCAGCCCGCCTCGTCCGACGAGTGGGTGCCGGCCTCGCGCCTTCGCCACTTCCCCGGCGGCCCCGTGCAGACCCCGCCGCTGGCGCACGGGAAGTACGGGTGCACCGTCTCGCGCTACAGCGCGCGCAGCTCGTCATACGAATTCGATCCGCAGGGCTCCGTGGTGCTGCTGGCCGACGGGCGCTACCAGTACCTGGGCTTCGCCCAGCCCAGCACCGGCCGCTTCCGCGTGGACCCCGCGTCTCGGGCCGTCTCGTTCGCGGGCGGGCACCTGGACGGCGGGGTGGCCACGCCCATGGTGCAGCGCCCCGGCCGGTTCTACCTGACGGCGCCGCGCATCAACGAGCGCTGGACGTGCGGCTTCGCCGGAAGAAGCTGAATCCCCCCGCGAGAAAGCTCCCCATGTCCACACCCGAACGCCGCATCTGGCTCGCCGTCGCGCTGTTCGTGACGGGCCTCCCGTTCCGCGGGATGGTCGCGCCCCTTCCCTGGCTGGTGCTGACGGTGGTGGTCGTGCTGGACACGCTGAAGCCCGCCTGGTACCGGCCGCCAGCGTGGCTGCAGCGGCCGGCGCTCGGCGTGATCGGCACGGCCGTGTACGGCCTCACGGTGCTCCCGCTGGGCTTCTCCTTCGGAAGCCTGCTGTGGACGGCCGCCGCGGGGGTGTTCGCCTGGGACGCGCACCTGCGCGGCGACCTGCGCGCGGCGCCCGGGATGCTGCGCTCTCTGCGCGATGCCACGCCCCCGCCGGCGGGCGCGGGGGGCGATGTGGAGCGGCACGCGTCCGCCTCGGTGCGCCGCCAGGCGATCGCCGGAGCCGCGCTGTGCTTCGCGTCCCTCTTCCTCACCTGGGCCCCGTACCAGGCGAGTGGCTTCGTCTCGTTCGAGCGGCGCGGCACCCTGTACGTGGACGACGCCGGCCGCACGGTGGACGACAACACCTACAGCGCGCCCGTGTGGAACGACCGGAGCCGCTCCGCGGAAACGGGGCTGCAGCTGGGGCAGGGCGGCTTCGCCTTCCTGGTGGCCGCGGGCGCGCTGGCCGTCTGCGCCACCCGCTTCTACGAGCGCCGCCGCATCCGCCACGCGGCCTTCTACGCCGGAACGCCGCTCCTGGGCCTCTGCACGTACGCCAACGGCTACGCGGCGGATGGCGTCGGGTGGTGGGTCTTCGTGGCGGGGCTGGCCGTGTACGCCCTGGCCGTCTGGCGATACCACACCCTGCGCGCCGTTCCCAGCCCCGCCGTTGCGGGCGACTGAAGTCGCTGCAACGACGGCACGAAGTCCACCTGCGTGGACTGGGACCTCCAGGATCAGCCGCAAACCTGTAGTCCGCCGCAAGCGGCTTCGTGTGGCCGTCGCAGCGGTGGCAACCGCCCGCTCTTCGGCCGGTCCCCTCCCGCGGCACCTTCCTCCCGACCCACCAAGGACACATACCATGCAGGATGATCGCTCGCTGGACTCCACCGCGCGGCCGAAGAAGCGGCGCTGGCTTTCCGGGTGCCTGGGATGCGGGGGGCTCGGCCTCCTGCTCCTGGTTGGGCTGGGCGTGCTGGGCGCGATGGGGGAGGACGATGCGCCCGCCGCCGTGGAGACGCGCGCGTTCGCCAGCTCGCCCGGCGCGGCGGGTGGGGCCAGCTTCGCTCCCTTCTCCTTCGACTACCCCACGGACTGGGAGCGCGAGGAAGACCCGCGGGACCTGGTTCGGGTGGTGCGGAAGGAGGGCGGGGTGGTGGCGGAGGCGTTGCGGGTGGGCTACTTCACGAGCGACGCGGACCTCGGCCCCATGATCGAGGACTCGCGCCGGCAGCTCGCCGCGGCGTTCCCCAAGTTCCAGCCCGTGAAGACGGGGCCGGTCACCATCGGCGGGCGCGCCGGGCAGCAGGTCACCTTCAGCGCCGAGACGGACGCGGGCGAGGAGATCTGGGGACGCCTCATCCTGCTGCGCGGCGACGACGGGCGGGGCCTGTCGCTCCTGATGATCGCCACCCCGGCCGCGAAGGGGGTGGAGGGCCCGGCGCACGTGGGCGAGCAGGGCGAGCTCCCCGTGGTCCTGCGCTCCTTCAAGATGGGACAGCCCTGACCGTGCGCGTCCCGGGCTTGCTGCTCCGCGGGGTGCTGGGCCTCGCCGCCCTGGCGGGAGCGGCCTTCATCGGCTTCAACGTGCTGATCGCCCTCGGCTTCTGGCTGAAGCCGTCGGTGCAGCCGCGCGAGGAAGACGAGGGCGTGTCCTTCCCCAGCGTCGCCATCGCGGAGGGCGACCTGCCGGGGAAGTGGCCGCTCACCGTCCCCTCCGGCACGCTGGACTGCTACACGGACGGGCCCATCAGCTTCTCCCACGGCTCCGGCTACGCCCTGAACCGCGCCGCGCTCGACGCGGGTTTCCCGGACGTGGCCACGCTCGCGAGGCCCGGTGCATCGCTGGAGCCGCTGCGGCGCAGGGCGGCCGAGTTGTGCGCGGAGGCGCTGAAGCCCTGAACGGCGGGGTCACACAGAGACACAGAGGCACAGAGAAGAACACGTTTCTGTGCCTCGCGCGTCCGCGCGAGGGGATGAATCCCCCCGCTGGAACGACGCGAAGCCCGCTGGAGCGGGCTCCTCAGCCCGACAGATGCGAGCCGCTTCAGCGGGCTTCCCGCCGTTTCAGCCGGGCGTTTCAACGCCCGGAGGCGGTGGGCGAGGGCCTCTCGTCGCGCCCCGCTCCCCTACGTGCGGCCAGCAGGACGGCGGCGGGGACCACCTCGATCATGGTCACCCAGATGCGGGAGGCCAGGGTGAGGAGGAGGGCGGCGCTGGGGGCGAGGCCGACGGCGGCGAGGGCGGCCTGCATGGCGCCTTCGCGCACGCCGACACCCGCGGGGGAGACGACGGCGAGCAGGCCCGCCAGGAAGGGGCCGATCCACGCGGCGATGAAGAGCGGGATCGCGGGGGTGGGGGCGGGGAGGAGGGCCCAGGCCAGGGCGTAGAGCGCGACGCCCCACGACAGCCAGCCGGCCGCCGCCGTCCACACCAGCGCCCACATGGTCGCGCTGCTCACCGTGTCGATGCCGGTGATGCGGGCCGCGAGCGCGGCTCTCACGCCAGGGAAGAGCCGGAGGATCCGCGGCAGGGCGATCAGGGAGGCCAGGCCGGCCGCCGCCAGCGCGAACAGGGCCTGCGCCCCTCCGAAGAGCGTGCCCCCCAACGGCAGCAGCAGGATCGCGCCGACGGCAACGCCCACGATCCCGTGCAGCAGCGAGCTCCCCGCGACCACGATGGCGGGGAGGCCCCGCTCGGTGGACATCACCCCCACGATCCCCATCTGCCACGCCTTCCCGCCGGGCAGGTACCTGCCCATGTTGCTCACCAGGAACACCCGCAGCACCCACCCGTACTGCACGCGCAGCCCGAGGTCCACCAGCAGGCGCCGCCAGCCGAACGCGGCCACGGCGTGCCCCCCCAGGCCCAGCGCCGTGGCGAGCGCCACCCAGCTCCAGCGCACGTCCGCGGTGCGCCACGCCTCCAGCGCGGCGGGCCCGTCGCGGCGCAGCGCGGCCACGAGCCCCGCGATCACCAGGATCGACAGGACCACGGCCACGGCGCGGACGAGGGTCTTTCGTGTCGTTGGATTCACGCGAGGTGCAGCAGGATGAGCCCCGCGCCGCCGATGGCGATGCGGAGCCAGCCGAACGGGGCGAAGCCGCGGCGGGTGACGATGGCGAGCATCATCCGGATGACCACCAGCGCCACCAGGAAGGCGACGACGAAGCCGATGCCGATCAGCTCCATGCGCCCGGCGGCGAGGAGCTGGTCCCGGCTCTCGAAGGCGTCCAGCACGAAGGCGCCCACCATGGTGGGAATCGCCAGGAAGAACGAGAACTCGGCCGCCGCGCGCTTGTCCACGCGCATCAGCATGGAGCCCACGATGGTGGCGCCGGAACGGGACACGCCGGGCATCATCGCCAGCACCTGGAAGAAGCCGATCGCCAGCGACTTGCGCAGCGGGATGGCCATGGGGTCGTGGTCCTCCGGCGCGGGCACCACGCGGTCGATCACCAGGAGCACGACGCCGCCCACGATCAGCGAGATGCACTGCACCGTGGGGCTGTCGAACAGCACGCCCTTGATGAAGTCGATCAGGAACAGGCCCAGCACCGCCGACGGCAGGAAGGCCAGCAGCACGCTCAGCGCGAAGCGGCGCGCGGCGGGATCCCGGCGCAGCGCCACCACCTGGTCCCACAGCTTGCGGAAGTAGAGGACGACGACGGCCAGGATGGCCCCGAGCTGGATCATCACCGCGAAGGTGTTCCAGAAGGGATCTTCCAGCCCCATCGCCTTCTTGGTGAGGAGCATCATCCCCGTGGACGACACCGGGATGAACTCCGTCAGCCCCTCCACGATCCCCAGAACGACGGCGTACACCCAGTCCGGCACGATCAAGCCTCCTCTGTGTCTCTGTGCCTCTGTGTGAGCCCGCCGTTTTCTTCCATCAGATCCAGCGCTTGCGGCGGAAGTACAGGAAGATGGAGGAGCCGATGGTGGCCATGAGACCCAGCGCCCACTCGTAGCCGTATCGCCACTGCAGCTCCGGCATCACGTGGAAGTTCATCCCGTACACGCCGGCCACCCACGCCATCGCCATGAGGATGATGGACCAGGCGGCCATCAGCCGCATCGTCTGGTTGAGCTGGTTGGACGATACGGTCATCTGCGCCTCGATGGCCATCCCCAGGCGGTCGCGCAGCGCCTCCGTTTCCTCCACCACGCGGATGGAGTGGTCGTACACGTCCTGGAAGTACAGCATCAGGTCGGGCGACAGGAAGGGGAGGTCGCGGCGCACCAGCGTGCCCAGCACCTCGCGCCCCGGCCCCAGCACCCGCCGCAGGGTGGTCAGCTCGCGGCGCATCCCCAGCACCTCCTCCAGCGACGCGATCTGGCCGGCCGTGCTGGTGGAGTAGATGCGCGACTCCATCTCGTCCACCCGGTCCGCGAAGTGGTCCAGCACGGGGAAGTACCCGTCCACGATGGTGTCGACGATGGCGTGCGCCAGCGCCCCCACGTTCACGAACCCCTCGGAGTTGGCGCGCCAGCGCACCAGCACCTCGTTGAGCGGCGAGATCTCGTGGTCGTGCACCGTCACGATGTAGCGCCGGCCGATGAAGACGTGCACCTCGTGCAGCGCCATCCGCTGCCGGTCTTCGTTGATGGCGGCGGCGTAGAACACCAGGAAGAAGTACCCCGGGTAGCGGTCCAGCTTGGGCCGCTGCCGGCCGCGCACCGTGTCCTCCACCGCCAGCGGGTGAAAGCCCAGCTTGTCGCGGAGGAAGAGGGCCTCCCGGTCGCCGGGGGCGGCCACGTCGATCCACACCAGCGGCGTGGTGGTGTCGGTGGGCGACTGCGCGGCCTGGCACAGCGTGTACAGCTCCAGCCCGCGCGCCAGCGGGACCGGGTGCACCCCCCGGCCCTCGTCCACGTACGCCTGGATGCGCGAGCGGGTGCGGACGTCGTCTACGTCCAGCCCGAAGAGGTCCAGGTGTGACTCAACGGGCGCGCCTGCGCTCATAGGTCGGGATGGTGTTGGTGAAGAAGGCGGCCACCACTTCCAGCGCCCCCACGGCCACGTGTGGAATCCACACCTTCTCGTCGAAACCCAGCACCCAGGGCGAGGCGATCAGCGCCGTCCCCGCCAGCCCGTCCAGCAGCAGGTGCACGGGCATCTGGATCTTGCGGACGAGCCCCAGCTCGTAGTCCGTGAACACGCTGTACAGCAGCGCCACGACGCCGGCCGCCACGGGCGTCCACTGCTCGGGCCCCCCGGTGGCGAAGCCCAGGAGCCATGGCGCGGCGATCAGCAGCGCGCCCATCAGGTAATCCAGCACCCCGTGTACGCGGGTGGGGATGCGCATCGGCACGACCTCCGGCATGGTTTGTGGCGGTTCACCTGCGTTGGGTGCCGCGGCTGTGCAAGTTGCGGGCGACTGAAGTCGCGGCAACGACGGCACGAAGTCCCCCTGCGGGGACTAGAACCTGAAGGCCCAGTCCGCGCAGGCGGACTTCGTGCCCTTGTTGCCGCGAGTTTACTCGCCCGGCAACTCTCCGCAGCTCCCGGCTTACGCCCAGCGCTCCAGCCGCCCCTCCGCCGCTTCCGCGGGGAACGCGCCGGGGTGGAGCCACGCCGCCAGCGCCTCGATCCCGCCCACCACGCGCGGCCCCGAGCGGCTGAAGAACGCGCTGTGCCCGATGGCCGCCCGCCCCCCGCCGATGGCGCCGGGGGCCAGCGCCAGCAGCTTCTCCCTCGCCCGCGCGGCATCGGCGCGCGACTGCTCCAGGTCGTAGCCGCAGGGGATGAGGAGCAGGTGGTCGGGGTCCAGCCCCTCCGCCTGTGCCCAGGGGATCTCCACCGAATGCCCCCCGGCGGCGCCCAGCAGCGACTCGGCCCCCGCACGCTCGATCATCTCCGGGATCCAGTGCCCCGGCGCGAAGGGCGGATCGAGCCACTCCAGCGCCAGCGTGCGGGGCCGGGGGCGCCCCGCCACGGCCTCGCCCACGCGGTCCAGCCGCCCCCGCAGCCGCGCCACCGCCTCCTCGCCGCGCCGCGCGTCGCCGGCGGCTTCGGCCACCTGGGCCACGGTGTGGAGGATCTCTTCCAGCGTGTGCGCGTCCAGCGAAAGCACTGTGGGGCGGCTGGGGAGCGCGTCCACCACCTCGTTGACCGAGCCGGTGGGCACCGCGCACACCTCGCACACGGCCTGGGTGAGGATGAGGTCGGGGCGGGCGTCGCGCAGGGCGTCCACGTCCAGCGCGTACACGCTGCCGAACTCCATCATGCAGCGCCGCACCTCGGCGTCGATTTCGCCGCTGGTGAGCCCCGCGGGCTCGAAGCGCACGCGGCTGGCGCGCGGCAGTCGCAGCGCCTCGGGCGGGTAGTCGCACTCGTGCGAGATGGCCACCAGGTGGTCCTGGAGGCCCAGCTCGTACACGATCTCGGTGGCGCTGGAGAGCATGGAAGCGATTCGCATGCGCGAAAGGTAAGCCCGTGGGGCTGAGGGGCAACAGCGGGGAAAGGGGAACGGGGAACGCCCTGGGGGTCCTCCGTCGGCACCTTACAGCTTTCACCCTCTCCCACTCACCGCCCTGGGAGAGGGCTACTTCGCGCTGACGGAGGCCCTCACCTCCCGACCTCCTCCCCCAAACAGCTGGGGGAGGAGGCGATTTCCACACGTCCTCGCGACGAAGGGGCCACTGCCGATCCGCAGCCCCCAGGATGGCCGGCGCCGCTGGATGGCTGGAATGCGCCCCCCTCTCCCGTTATCGGGAGAGTGGGGGTCGGGGGGGTGAGGGCCCTTTCGGCACGCACCCGTCCTGCTGTTCCAGATCCCCGTTCCCCCTGTCTTGTCCGTCCGGACGCGCCGGTCTACCTTGTGGCGCCCAGCACGCCCACCCCCAATGCCGATCCCGATGCACATCATCCGCGCGCCCCGCGTGACCCTGATCGCGCGCCAGCAGTTCCTTCCGCCGGAGCACATCCGCTGGCAGAGCGACAGCACCGTGCCGGGCGAAGCATTGGCTGAGTTTGCGGGACGGCTTTGCTACTTGTCCTTCGGAGAGGACAGTGGGCTGGAAGGCGGGCACCGCACGATCGCCGGCCGCACCAGCAACGAGGCGTACCTCGGCAACATCCTGCAGGTGAAGCACGGGAGTGTACTGGAGCACGCCGTCTTCACCTTCCTCATCGAAGGAGTGAGCCGCTCCCTCACGCACGAGCTCGTGCGACACAGAGCAGGGATGGCGTACTGCTTGAGCGGCGACACGTTGGTCTACAGCGAGCACCGCGACGGGGGTAGGAGGAACGGGACGAAGAAGCGCACGCTGCGCAGCATCTACGAGATGACGCAGACGCCGCACGGCCGCTCGCGGCTCAAGCTCCTGCGGCTGCGCTCCCTCGACGAGACCACGGGGACCTTTACGGACGGCCGTGTGCGGGCGGTGGTCTGCTCCGGCACGAAGCCGGTGTTCCGCGTGGAGCTCGACGACGGGAAGAGCATTACCTGCACCAGGGAGCACCGCTTCCTCACCCCCAACGACGGGTGGAAGCCGCTGGCCGAGATCGTGGGCGGGCTGGAGGTCTCGGCGGGCGGGCTCGCCGTGTACGGCCGCGACGATGCGTCTCTCCTGGTGAACGGGGTTGCCGCCTACCGCGATCCCGAATGGCTCCGGCAGCAGTACCACGAGCGCGCACTTCCGCAGGAGACCATCGCTCAGCTCGCCGGCGTGTCTCACCACACCATTCGCGCATGGGTGCGGAAGCACGGGCTGCAGAAGCCGATCGGGTCGTGGACGCGGGGCGTGTCGCCCTGGAACCGCGGCAAGCGCTACCGCGCCGGGTGGACGCACAGCGAAGAGACGCGCCGGATGCTCGGCGAGATGAAGCGCGGCGAGGCCAACCCGCAGTGGAAGGGCGGCATCACTCCAGACGGGGTACGGCTCCGGCGCCCCCTGCAGGAACTGCGTCCGGAGATCTACGCACGTGACGCACACACCTGCCGCGCCTGCGGGGAGGCGGGCGGCAGGCTGACACTTCACCACGTGCTTCCGGTGTGGGCCCGCCCGGACCTGGCGGGCGACGCGGACAACGTGGTGACCGTCTGCCGCTCGTGCCACCTCTCGATCAACGGGCGGGAGCTGGAGTACGTGGAGCACTTCGGGCGCAGCCTGGCCGAGATCCCGGAAGGCGTCCGTCCACGCCACGGACGGGGCAATGTGCTGGTGCCGCACGCGGTGCGCATCCGCTCGGTGACGTACGAAGGCGAGCAGATGACGTACGACCTGGAGATGGAGGGCCCGAACCACAACTTCGTCGCCAACGGCATCGTCACGCACAACTCACAGTTGAGCCAACGGTACGTAGACGAGTCCGACATCGCCTTCGTGGTGCCGCCGGAGATCGACGAGGGGACGGAGGCGTACCGGGCGTGGGAGCAGGCGTGCGAGGGGTCGCTGCAGGCGTACCGGCGGCTGCTGGACGAGATGGCGGACGTGGTGGGCGACAGCGGGCCGGCGACCATGCGGAAGAAGCGCGCGCGGCAGGCCGCCCGCTCCGTGCTCCCCAACTGCGCGGAGACCAAGCTGGTGATGACGGGGAACGCCCGGGCCTGGCGCCACTTCGTGGAGATGCGCGGCAGCGCCACCGCGGACGTGGAGATCCGCCGCCTGGCCGGCGCCGTGCTGGGCCGCCTGCGCGACGAGGCGCCGCACATCTTCGGCGACATGCACCTGGTGCCGCACAACGACGGCACCGCCACCGTCGAGACGCCCAACAGCAAGGTCTGACGCGTGGAGCGGTGGGTGGAGATCGAGTACCGCCGCCTCCCCGGCCACGAGCAGCGCTTTCGCCAGCGCCTGCTGGAGGACGACGGCCACTGCGTGGTCACCTTGTTGGAGTCTGCCGAGCTGCCCGGGCCGGTGCGCGCGGGGGAGCGGGTGATCCTGGAGCCGGGCGCCCCCGTCGTGTGGTTCACCTTTCGCGGGCTGTGGCACGACGTCGGCCGCTTCCACCTGCGCGACGGCACCTTCACGGGCTTCTACGCCAACGTGCTCACGCCGGTGGAGATGAACGGCGACCGCTGGCGCACCATCGACCTGTGCCTGGACGTGTGGCTGGGCGCGGACGGCGCAGTGCAGGTGCTGGACGAGGACGAGCTGGCCGAAGCCGAGCGCCGCGGCTGGGCCGGCGCGGAGACCGCCGCGCGCGCCCGGCGCGAGGCGGACGAGCTGGTGACGGGGGCGAGGGCGGGGAACTGGCCCCCGCCGCCGCTACACGAATGGACGCTGGAGCGCGCGCGCATGGCCGCCGCCCACCCCACCGAAGGACGCACTTCCCCATGAACCGAACCCATACTCCGCGGCACCACAGCACCCTGGCCGCCGCATTCGCGCTCCTCCTGGCGGGCTCCGGCGCAGCGTGCGCGCAGGGGGCCGCCCCATCGCCGCAGGGCGGCGCCACCCCGGCCGGGCTGGACTCGCTCCCAGCGCGCGCCGAAGCGGGCCGCGCGAAAGGGGCCGCGGGCGCGCCCGTGACCCTGATCGAGATCTCCGACTTCCAGTGCCCGTTCTGCCGCCGGTTCGCGGAGACGACGTACCGGCAGCTCGACAGCGCGTACATCCGCACGGGCAAGGTGCGGCTGATCTTCATCCACTACCCGCTCCCCAACCACGCGCGCGCCTACGCGGCCTCCGAGGCGTCCATGTGCGCCAGCGCGCAGGGCAAGTTCTGGCCGATGCACGACCGTCTCTTCGCCACGCAGCAGGAGTGGGGCAACGCGCCGAACGCGGCGCAGCGCTTCGACGCCTACGCCAGCGAGCTGAAGCTGGACATGCCCGCCTTCCGCGACTGCACGGCCAACGACCGCGTCGCCGCGCTGATCCTGGGCGACGCGATGAAGGCGGCCGGCGCGGGGATCGGCGGCACCCCGGCGTTCATCCTCAACGGGAGCAAGCTCCTGAACGGCGCCGTCACCTTCGCCCAGCTCCAGGCCGAGATCGAGGCCGCGCTCGCGCCCAAGCCGTAAAAGAATCTCACACAGAGACACAGAGGCACAGAGAAAAGCCATCTTTTCTCTGTGCCTCTGTGTCTCTGTGTGAGATTCTTTTTCAGTGCTCGTCGCCGACCACGTAGGCGGAAACCAGGCGCTGCATGTCCAGGTACATGTGCTGCGTCACGCTCTCCTCCTCGCGCAGCAGGTCGATCAGCCGGTCGTAGCGGCTGAGGACGCTCTGCTGCACGTGCACCGTTTCCGCGTGAAAGGTGCCCTGGTCCGCGAAGACCAGGCGGACGGGAACGGTGTGGCCCGGCGCTTCCGACATCGTGCCTCCGGCGTTGGGATCGGTCAACGGGCCCTCTTCAGGCCCGGAACCGAGAGGAAGAAGATCAGGGTGATGAGGATGGCGGAAATCACGCACCACTGGCACCACGCGTGGATCACCGCCGCCTCCAGGTAGGTGAGCCAGGCGGAGAAGAGCACCCCCACCGCCGAGATGCCGAAGATGGCCAGCGCCACCCACCTCTCGTTCACGAAGCGCGGCTGCAGCCCCGCCAGCGCCAGCGCCAGGAGCGTGAGGTACGCTCCCAGCCCCCAGACCGCCACCGGCTGGCCCAGGAACATGGACCAGGGCGAGTTCTGCACCGTCTGGCACCCGCCGATGCTGCACTGGATCGCGCCCATCATCCCCCACTTGAACATCGAGAGGTAGAGGGACACGAAGAGGCCCAGCAGCGCCAGCACGGCGATCGCCATCCGCGTGACGGGGGGCGACGGCTCCGCGTGCTCGTCCACGGGCGCCGGAGTGTGGCGCGCCGCCTCCGAGGCCATCACGGGGCGGCCGGCGCGCCGGCTGCGGGTGCGGCGGGCACGGCGGCGCCCGGAGCCGGGGTGGCGCCCGGAGCCGGGGGGGTGCCGGTGGTGGAGCCCGGGGCGATCTTCTCGAGCTGGGCGGCCAGCGCGTCGTAGCTGTCGGGCACGTCCTGCAGGCGCTGCCCGTTCACGAAGATGGTGGGGGTGCCGCCCACGCCCAGCGACTCGCCCAGCTTGGTGCTCTCCGACACCTCGCGCGCGAACCGGTCGGAGCGCAGGCACTCCTCGAAGCGGCCCGCGTCCGCCCCCACGCCGCCCGAGTACTGGACGAACAGCTCGGTGGGGTCGCTCTCGTGGCTCCACTTCGCCTGGTTCTGGAAGAGGGCGCCGTGGTACTCCCAGAACTTGCCCTGGTCGTTGGCGCAGCGCCCGGCGCGCGCGGCCAGGAAGGCGTTGGGGTGGATGTTGAGCGGGAAGTCGTAGAAGACGTAGCGCGCCCTCCCCGTGTTCACCAGCCGCTCCTTGATGACGGGCTCCATGAAGGTGGCCCACTGGCCGCACCCGGGGCACTGGAAGTCCGCGAACTCCAGGATGGTGAGCGGCGCGTCCGGGCGGCCGATGCTCATCCCCGGGAGGCGCTGGAGCTCGGCCGGGCTCATGGCCACGGGGACGGGCTCCTTGGCGGCGTTGCCGCCGCGGGTCTGCGTGAACAGGACCCCGGCGCCGGCGACGACGATGAGGCCCAGGAGCAGGTACAGCGGCGTGAGCGGCGAGCGCTTCTTTGCCGCGGGAGCGGGTCGGGGCACGCTTCTTCCTCCGTGGGATTGGCGGATTGCATTGAGGAGACGCCCGGCGCGGGGCGCCCGCGGCCGACCATGATAACGGATCGGCGCGGCACCGAGCAAGCGGACGCGCGTTGTAAACCAGGGGCGGAGCGCCGGTTCCGGTGCCCGCCCGCCACCCTTCGCGGACCACGATGGACATCCGGCTCGTACGCGGCCGCAACCAGCGGCTCTGGCTCTGGACCCTGGCGCTCGTCGCCATCTCGCTCGTCGTGTGGGGCTCCGCCTTCGTCCTCGGCGACGCCACGGACCGCCCGGGGGTGCAGGTGGGCGCCAAGGCCAACTTCGGCGGCGACCGCGCCCCCGTCGTCCCCATGCAGAGCGAGGCGTTCGAGCGGGCGCTTCCGCTGGACGACCGGCAGCTCGGCCGCCTGCTGCGCATCAACGGCACGGCCGAGAGCCGCACCGTGCGCAACGCCGTGTGGGTGCGCATCGCCACCCCGCGCCGCTGGATCCTGGTGCGCGTGGAGCCGGTGCCCCGCGGGCAGACCCTGCGCCAGCCCTACTTCCCTGGGAGCGCCGTGCAGCTCCAGGGCTATCTCCAGAAGATCTCGCGCGCCGAGTTCGACGCGTGGATCGACTCGCTGGGCGTGGGCCTGCCGCGCCCCACCCCGGGCGTGAAGTTCGGCGACCTGCCGGACAGCAACTTCATCCGCATCGACTCGCTCTTCATCCGCGACTACTACATCTCCGTGCGCCCGGAGGCGGTGCGCGGCGGGCTGGCGGTGGCCCCGCGCGCGCCCGCGCGCCCGGCGCC
>CADCTW010000033.1 GCA_902805735.1 uncultured Gemmatimonadota bacterium
GCAGGCCAGGTGCTCCCACGCCTGCCGCGAGGCCCAGCGCCCGCCCCCCGCGCCCCCCGCCCACGCGCCCCGCCCCGCCGCGGCGGACTGCACCATCAGCAGGTGCGCGCCGTCCGCGGCGAGCAGGTAGGCGAGCGCGGGGTGCCACAGGTCCTCGCACACCAGCATCCCTACGCGCCACCCGCCGCCGGCGTCGTACGCGCGCACCCGGCCGCCTCGGCCGAAGAAGCGCCCCTCCTCGAACATCCCGTAGGTGGGGAGGTGCACCTTGCGGTGGCGGTGCAGCACGCGGCCGTTGCGCAGGTGCAGCGCGGCGTTGTAGGGGACGAAGCGGGCGTCGTGCTCGATGGTCCCCAGCACCACCTCGGGCCCGTGCGCCAGGGCGGGGAAGGGCTGGTCGGATTCCGGAGCGGCCAGCTCGTGCACGCGGTCGCGCACGTCGTAGCCGGTCACGCACAGCTCGGGGGTGAGCACCACGTCCACGTGGTCGCGCGCGGCGTCGGACTGCGCGTGGGCGATGCGGGCCAGGTTGGCGTCCACGTCGCCCAGCACGGGAGCCATCTGCTCCACCTGCAGCCGCACCGTCTGGCCCCAGGCGGTCACCCCTGGCCCAGCTCCCGCGAGAGCCCCTCCACCCGCGACACGGGGAGGGTGAAGACGATGCCGGTGGCGGGGCCGTCCAGGTCGCCGCACACCTCGCGGACCAGGGCGATCACCTGCTCCACCTTGTCCTCGTCCATCACGCTGAACAGGGTGTGGTTGCGGGGGCGGGCGCGGCGCAGCGGCTCCAGCCCGGCGAAGATGGGGACCTCGTTGGCCAGCAGGCGCCCCATCCCCTCGCTCTGCAGAACGGTGGCGCCGGTCACGCCCAGCTCCAGGAAGCCGGCGAGGAGCTCCTCCGTCTTTTCCTCGTTCACCACGGCGATCAGGAGCTGCACACGGCCCTCCATGCTTGCGGAAACGGTTCGCGCATCTTATCCCACGCGGCGAAGGGGTGTCAAGCAAGCCCCCGCGCGCCGTGCACGATCTTTGCGCCCGGCCACGCCGCCTCCCCCAGCGACGCGGCCACCCCGGCGACGTCGTGGGGCGGCGCACATCCCACGATCCGGAGCTCCAGAGTGCCCAAGTTCATCGTCCACGGCGGCAAGCCGCTGAACGGCGTCGTACGCCCCACCGGCAACAAGAACGCGGCGCTGCCCATGATCGCCGCCACCCTCCTGACGGACGAGGACGTCTTCCTCGAGAACGTCCCGCGCATCCGCGACGTCGTCACCCTCCTCCAGCTGCTGGAGGTGCTGGGCGCGGAAACGGAGTGGACGGGGCCCAACGAGGTGCGCGTTCGCGCCGCCAACGTCGGCGAGAAGCAGCTGGACGCGGGGCAGGCGGCGCGCATCCGCGCCTCCATCCTGCTGGCCGGGCCCATGGTGGCCCGCACGGGCGGGATGCAGCTTCCCCCTCCCGGCGGCGACGTGATCGGCCGGCGCCGGGTGGACACGCACTTCCTGGCGCTCCGCAAGCTGGGCGCGGAGGTGGTGGAGGATCCCAACTTCTTCGGCCTGCGCGCCGAGGGGGGCCTGCGGGGCGCGGACATGTTCCTGGACGAGCCCAGCGTCACCGGCACCGAGAACGCCGCCATGGCGGCGGCGCTCGCGAAGGGGCAGACGCGCATCCGCAACGCCGCCGCCGAGCCGCACGTACAGGACCTCTGCCACATGCTGGTGGGGATGGGGGCCAAGATCGACGGGATCGGCACGGGTACGCTGCTGATCGAGGGGCGCGAGCGGCTGGGCGGCGGGCGCTTCCGCATCACCTCGGACCACATCGAGATCGGCTCGTTCATCGGGCTGGCGGCCGTCACGCGCGGCGAGATCACCATCCAGGACGCCGCCATCGAGCACCTGGACTCCACCCTGATCGGCTTTCGCCGGCTGGGGCTGGACATCCAGGTGCGGGGCGAGGACCTGTTCATCCCCGGCAATCAGCAGCCGGAGGTGCAGATGGACATGGGCGGCCACATCCCCACGCTGGGCGACGGCCCGTGGCCCCAGTTCCCGGCCGACCTCACCTCCATCGCGCTGACGACGGCCACGCAGTGCAAGGGCACCATCCTGATCCACGAGAAGATGTTCGAGAGCCGCATGTTCTTCGCGGACAAGCTGGTGTCGATGGGCGCCAGCCTGGTGCTCTGCGATCCGCACCGCGTGCTGGTGATCGGCCCCGCCCGCCTGCGCGGCGCCCCCGTGGAGAGCCCGGACATCCGCGCCGGCATGGCGCTGCTCATCGCCGCCCTGGGCGCCGAGGGACGCAGCGACATCTACAACACGGGCCAGATCGAGCGCGGCTACGAGCGCATCGACGAGCGCCTGCGGGCCCTCGGGGCGGAGATCGAGAAGACGGACTCGCGGGACGGGAACTGAGGGGAACGGTGCGCGCCGAGAGGGCCCTCACCCCCCGACCCCCTCTCCCGATAACGGGAGAGGGGGCGCATCTTCGGTGTCGAGAGCGACCCCGGCTTCTCCTGACCCGCGGCCCCGCGATGCGTGAGCCGTGAGGGGATCTGTGGAAATCGCCCCCTCTCTCGATAACGAGAGGCGCAGCCTCTCCTGTTATCGGGAGAGGGGGATGGGGGGTGAGGGCCGCCGTCGCGCGCAGACACGGAAGATGCGCCCCTCTCCCGCGCCGTTTGCGGGGGAGGGGCCGGGGGAGGGGGTGCAGCCCCGCACGACTCCATCCAAACACGCGGAGCAACCATGACGGACGAACAGCGCAAGCGGCCGGGGATCGGGGAAGGGATCCGCACGGGGCTCGGGGTCCTGACGGCCTTCAAGGAGGCCGTGGAGGAGACGCTGCAGGAGGCGGTGGACCGCGGCGACCTGAAGCCCGAGCGCGCCAAGCAGGCGCTCACCGACGCCCTCTCGCGGGCGCAGGGCGCGGTGGGAGGGGCGGTGGGGGACGTGCGCGAGCGGCTGGACTGGGTGTCGCGCAAGGAGTTCGACGAGCTGCGCGCGGAGGTGGCGGAGCTGCGGCACCGGCTGGAGGGCGGGCCCTCCACCCTCCTCCCGCCTTCCGGCGCCGATGAGCGCCCGGGGGGCGAGGGGCCCCTCGAGCAGCGGATGCCATGAGCGCAGCCGACGCGCGCTCCGTGGCCGAGGCGCGCGCGCCGGGCGACGTGCCGCTGTGGGTGCATCCCGAGTGGGCCGAGCGCTTCCCCGGGATCGTGCAGGGTACCACCGGGCGCGGCGACGAGGCCGAGCCGTTCGACCTGGGCCTCTCCGGGCAGCAGCCGGTGGGCGCGTCGCTCAACCGGTGGCGCGCCCTGCTGCGCGCCACCGGGATGGCGACGGTGGCGCACGCCCGCCAGGTGCACGCCGCGGACATCTGGGTGCACCGCGAGCGCGGCGCGCCGGGCATCCTGGTGATGGACGGCTTCGACGGCCACGTCTCCGACCGAGCCGGTCTCCTCCTGGCCGTCAGCATCGCGGACTGCGTCCCCGTCTTCGTCCTGGACCCCGAAAGCTCCGCCATCGCGCTGCTGCATTCCGGTTGGCGCGGCACGGCGGCGGGGATCGTGGAGCGCGGCATCCACCGCCTGGTGGAGAGCTGGAACGCCCCACCCGAGCGCCTCTGGCTCCACTGCGGCCCCGCCGTCTGCGGCGCGTGCTACGAGGTGGGGCCGGAGGTGCACGCGGGCGTCCATCCGGGCCGCGAGCCCCCCACCGCCAACACCCCCATCGACCTGCGCGCCGCCATCGCCGGCCGCGCCCGGGCACAGGGCCTCCCCGCGGAGCAGATCACCGTCTCTTCACACTGCACCCTGTGCGGCGAGCCGGACTTCTTCTCGCACCGCGGCGGGTCCCCCGGCCGGCAGATGGCGGTCGCCGGCGTGAGGGGCTGAAGCAGTTCTCTCTGTGTCTCTGTGCCTCTGTGTGAGACCCCAGTTCTTCGGGAGAGCCGGATGTTCGAGGGAATCGAAGAGGTACGTGTGGCAACGCTCGGCGAGCTGGTGGACCGCACCACGCCCTCCGAGTACGACCCGGCGAGCGGGCGCCTGCGCGCGGCGTCCGTCTTTCGCGGGGCCAAGTGCGCGGAGTGGGCGCTGCTCACCAGCCTGGACCGGCTGGGGGGCATCGACCCGCCGCACACCAAGGAGCACCTGGAGGAGCACATCCTCCGCAACTTCATCCGCTACTCGCGCCCGCACCTCCAGCAGCAGCCAGCCAACGAGTGGGAGCTGCTGGTGACGGCGCAGCACCACGGCCTCCCCACGCGCCTGCTGGACTGGACGTATTCGCCGCTGGTGGCCGCGCACTTCGCCACCCTGGGCGGCGATCCGCGGCTGGACCGCGTGGTGTGGCGGCTGGACTGGGGCGCGCTCCACGCGCACTTCGACCTCCCCTCCGTCGCCTTCCTGGTGCAGGACCTCAACGAGCTGCTGCGCGCAAAGGGGGTGGACTCGCTCTGGACCCTCTTCAACAAGCCGCAGGGGGGCGACGTTCAGCTCCTGTGCATGCTGGACCCGCCGGCCCTGGACAACCGGATCGTGGTGCAGGCCGCCGCCTTCACCATATCCACGGACAAGACGCGCTCCTTCGACCAGATCCTGCGCGACAACGGCCTCCTGCACGCGCTCACCCGCTACGTGATCCCCGCGGAGCGCATCAACCACATCCGCGACCAACTCGACCTGATGACGGTGGACGAGCGCCGTCTCTTCCCCGACCTCGACGGTGTGGCGGCCGAGATGCGCCGCTATTATGATGCGTCCGCGGAGTAGGGCCGGGCCGTCGCGTTGAGCGCCTTTCTACCGTGCCGATAGGGCGGGCGCGATGAATCGCGCCCCTGCGTGCGGATGCGTGGAAATCGCCCCCCTCTCCCAGCAGTTTGGGAGAGGGGGGCCGGGGGGGTGAGGGCCCTGAACTCCGGAGAAACCATGATCACGAGGATACGGCTCGCCCTGGTCGGCACGGTCGCCGCGCTCACCGCGTGCGCTCCCCCGCGCCCCGTCGATGCTCCCCTGCACCGGGGAAGCATTCCCGTCTTCAAGGCCTACAAGCTCCCCGGCTGCAACTACCGCATGGTCGGCAGCGTCGTCTCGGAGGACCTGGACGACCTGCGCGAACAGGCCCGGATGCAGCGCGGCAACGCCATCATCCGCCTCCGCGAGCAGACCCGGGTGGTGAACCGCTCCCGCTCCCAGCGCGAGACGGCCAGGTCCCTGGTCGACATCGTCCGCTTCTACACGGGCACCGCGATCCGCGTGGAGAACGCCGGCTGCTTCCGCTCCCCCGAGGGCACCACCCAGGTCCTCCCGGACAGCACAGGGTAGAAAATCCCCTCGCTGTGCCTCCGTGCCTCCGTGTGATCGCCTTGACGCGGCACGCAATCTCCTGTATTGTATTCAGTTCGATGGTTTGGCGGACGCCCCCCGGCGGACCGTCTGTCGAAGTGGGGAGCGGTTTCCCCGCTTTTTTTATTGCCATCCATCCGGGGACGGAGGCGCGGATGCCGGAAACCCTCGCCGACCAGATCGCGCGGCAGGTAGAGGCCATGGGTCTGGAAGTGGTGGAGCTGGAGCAGGCGGGCAACGCCGTGCGCCCCATCCTCCGGCTCTACATCGACCGCCCGGACTCGGTGCCGGGCCCCGGAAACCCGGGAGTGTCGCTGGAAGACTGCGCGGCCGTGTCCCGCGCGCTGGAGCCCATGCTGGACGAGCGCGAGGACCTCTCGGAGCGCTACGTGCTGGAGGTGTCGTCCCCCGGCGTGGAGCGCCCGCTGGTGAGGCCGCGCGACTACGAGCGCTTCGCCGGGCAGGAAGTGGCGGTGCGCGGCAAGGCCCCCCTGGCGGGGCGCGCCAAGCGGCTGGAAGGCACGCTGGGCGGGCTGCGGGGCGAGGCGGTGGCGCTGCGGCTGGGCGACGGCGAAGAAGTGGAGATCCCGCTGAGCGAGATCGACCGGGCAAACCTGGTCTACCGGTGGGAGCGCAAGGAGCGCCCCGTGCGCCGGACCAATCCTGAGGAATGACGGCATGAACAACGCGACGCAGGTGCTCGCGGCCTTTCGCGAGATGACCGCCAACAAGGCGATCTCCCGCGACGAGCTGCACGAGCTGATCAAGGACGGCATCCTGGCCGCGCTGGCCAAGCGCTACGGCCCCAACGTGGAGGCGGAGATCAACGTCGACGAGGCCACCGGCCGCATCGACATCACCGTCCTCAAAGAGGTGACGGGCGAGGTGGAAGACCCCTCGCGCCAGATCTCGCTGGAAGAAGCCCGCTGGGACGACCCGGAGTTCGAGGTCGGGGACATCATGGAGGTCCCGGTGGAGTTCGCCCAGTTCGGCCGCAACGCCGTGATGGCCGCCAAGCAGCGCATCCTGCAGCGCGTGCGCGAGGGCGAGCGCCAGAAGATCCGCGACGAGTACGAGCACCGGGTGGGCGAGCTCCTTTCCGGCGAGGTGCAGCAGGTGGAGCGCGGCAAGCTGGTGGTTCTGCTCAACCGCGCCCGCGACGCCGACGCCATCATCCCCTGGAAGGAGCAGAACCCCCGCGAGCGCTTCCGCCAGGGGGAGACGATCCGCGCCGTGCTCAAGAAGGTGGAAGAGACGCCCAAGGGGCCGCGCCTGATCCTTTCCCGCGCGGACCCGCTCTTCGTGGCGGCGCTGTTCAAGCTGGAAGTGCCCGAGATCCAGCAGGGGATCGTGGAGATCAAGGGCTCGGCGCGCGAGGTGGGCGGGCGCACCAAGGTGGCCGTGTCGTCGCGCGACGAGAGCATCGACCCGGTGGGCGCGTGCGTGGGGCTCAAGGGGAGCCGTGTCCGCGCAGTGGTGCAGGAGCTGGGGGGCGAGCGCATCGACATCGTGCCCTGGCACCCGGACCCGGAGATCTACGCCAAGCGCTCGCTGGCGCCGGCGCGGGTGGCCAAGGTGCTGTCCAACTACGAGACGCGCACCATGACGGCCATCGTGGACGAGGACCAGCTTTCGCTGGCCATCGGCCGCAACGGGCAGAACGTGCGCCTCGCCTCGCAGCTCATCGGCTGGCAGCTGGACCTGTTCGGCTCCCGCGAGTGGCTGGAGCGCGGGGCGGAAGAGGCGCTCTTCGGCGGCGGGGGGGAAGGGGAGTACGAGAGCAGCGACTTCTCCCTGCGCGACCTCACGGAGCTGGCGCCGGCCACCCTGGCGGCGCTGGAAGCGGCGGGGTACAACACCTTCTTCGACATCATCGACATGGACCGCGACGACCTCCTGCGGATCCCGGCCATCGGCGTCGCCGAGGCGGACCGGCTGGTGGAGATCATCGAGTCGATGACGGAAGAGGACACGGGCGCGGAGGCGGGGGCGGAGACGGGCGCGGGCGGCGAGGGGTTGACACCCGCCGACGACGCCGAGAATTTCCCGGTCTCGGGCTGACGTGGCGGAGGGGATTCCCCGTCCGATCCCGCCGCCGGAGCGGGCCCTGGCGGACATCCTGGGGCTCGCCGCCCGCGCCCGGGCGCTGGTGCACGGCACCGACATGACCCGCAAGGCGGTGCGCGAGGGCGAAGTGCGCTCCGTGCTGCTGGCGGGCGACGCCGCCCCGGCGCAGGCACAGAAGCTGGTGCCGCTGCTGGAGGCGCGCAGAGTCCCCTTCCACGTGTGCCTTTCGCGGGAGGCGCTGGGCTTCGCCATTGGGCGAGGCCCGGTTTCGGCTGTTGGAATCACGAACGATAGCTTCGCGAAGCGGGTCGCCGTGCTGGTGGCCGCGCTCTCATCACCGCAGGGCTGAGGAACGGAGAAAGCTGAACAGATGCGTGTGTTCGAAGTCGCCAAGGAACTGAGCGTTCCCGCTGAGTCCCTGGTGCACCTCCTCCGGGAGATGGACATCCCCGTCCGCAGCCACATGACGGACCTGGCCGACGAGCACGTCGCCCGGATCCGTACGGTGATCGAGCGCGAGCGGCGCCTGGGCCACAAAGACGTGGGCGAGGCACTTGAAGCCGCCATCGGCGACAGTGCCGGCGCTCCCAAGCGCCGCCGCCGCAAGCGCGAAGAGGTGGAGGGCGGGACCCCCGAGACCGCCCCCGACTCGACCGCCGACCCGGTGGCCGACGCCGCCGAGGCGATCCAGGCCGAGGCCGCCGAAGCCGCCGCCGCGCGCGGCGCCGACCTGGTGACCACCGGTGGCGCGCCGCCGCGCGGGGTCACCGTGGTGGTGGACAGCTCCATCGTGCCGCCGGGCGAGCCCGACGCGCCGGTGGAAGCCGCGCCCGCCGCCGCGGC
>CADCTW010000034.1:0-25948 GCA_902805735.1 uncultured Gemmatimonadota bacterium
TCCCCCAGGTTTGGGGGAGCGGGGGTTGGGGGGGTGGGGGCCTCCGCGGACGCCAGCGAAGTCCCCCCACGCACGACGAAAAACGCAATCACGCACCAACGCACTTCCATATCGGAGGCCCGATGTCCGACAACCACCGCAACCCGCTGCACGACCTCCACGGCCAGGGTCAGTCCGTGTGGCTGGACTACATCCGCCGGGAGATCCTGGAAAACGGGGAGCTGCAGGAGATGATCGCGCGCTACGACCTGCGCGGCGTCACCTCCAATCCCACCATCTTCGAAGAGGCGATCGGCAAGAGCGACGACTACGACGCCGCCTTCCAGGAGCTGGCCGCCGAGGGGTCGGACGCGGACAAGGCGTACGAGCGCGTGGCGGTGCAGGACATCCAGCGCGCCTGCGACCTGTTCCGCCCCATCTACGAGGCGGCGGACGGGCATGACGGGTTCGTCTCCCTGGAAGTGTCGCCGGAGCTGGCGCACAGCACGGAGGCGACGCTGGAGGAGGCGCGCCGCCTGTGGCAGGCCGTCGGCCGCCCCAACCTGATGGTCAAGGTCCCCGGCACGGCGGACAGCGTCCCCGCGTTCGAACAGCTCACGGCGGATGGCATCAACGTCAACGTCACGCTCCTCTTCTCCATCTCCGGCTACGAGGCGGTGATGGAGGCGTACCTGCGCGGGCTGGAGAAGCGTGCCGAGGCCGGCGGCGACCTGGGGCACGTGGCCTCCGTCGCCTCCTTCTTCGTGTCGCGCGTGGACTCGGCGGTGGATGCGCAGCTGGAGAAGGTGGGCACGGAGCGGGCGAAGGGGATGATGGGGAAGGCGGCCATCGCCAACGCCAAGCTGGCGTATCAGCGCTTCACCGAGGTCTTCTCCGGCGAGCGTTGGGAGCGGCTGCGGGGGCGCGGCGCGCGTGTGCAGCGGCCGCTCTGGGCCAGCACGTCCACCAAGAACCCGGCCTTCCGCGACGTGCTGTACGTGGAGGAGCTTATCGGGCCGCACACGGTCAACACCATCCCCCTGGCCACCATCAAGGCCTTCGCGGACCACGGCGTCGCCCGGCGCACCGTGGACAGCGGGGTGGACGAGGCCCGCCGCTTCTTCGACGAGCTGCGCGAGGTGGGCGTGGACCTGGACGCCGTGACCGGGCAGCTCCAGGCCGAGGGTGTGGAGAAGTTCTCCAAGTCGTGGCGCGGGATGATGGAGGTGGTGGGGGAGAAGCTTTCGCGGGTGGCGGCGAAGGCGTAGGCCCTCACCCGGCAGCTTACAGCTGCCACCCTCTCCCAGTAACTGCCCTGGGAGCGGGGACTACTTCGGCCGCGATTACGGCTGAGTCGTTGGGCGAACGGGGCTTGGAAGAGCGGGCACACAGAGGCACAGAGACACAGAGAGGTTTTCCTCCGTGACGCTGTGCCTCCGTCGCCGTTCTCCTGCTCGCCGCCCTCGAAGTTGTCCCCTCTCCCACGCAGTTTGTGGGAGAGGGTGGCAGCTGTAAGCTGCCGGGTGAGGGACCCCTCCTCTGTGGGACACGCGGGTGGGTCGCGGATGTCCCGGTTGTCCCACTTGGGACCACGGATGTTTGTGCGGGGGAGCGGGGCGGGGGAGGGGTAAGACGTTGCTGCCATGCGGTTTCGTAGCAATGTGGCGGGATGGGTCCGTCGCGGCACGTCGGTTGCCCCTGGGGCGTGGCATCGGATGTCCTTTCCGCCACGTGTCCCTGCCCCTCTCCTCCCGTAGTGACCGGGACCGCCTCGGATGGCGGCGCGCCCCGGAAATCGAACGAAGCGGCCACGGCACCGCCGGTGACGCTCCTCTCCAGCACCCCGCCGGACATCGCCTCCCCGCCGGGCCGGCCCCTTCCCCAGGGGCTGGCCCGGCGGCGTTTTGCCTGCGTGCCTTTCTGCCATTGCGCCCCGGAACCTTGCCGCGCCGCTTGTGGCGTGCGTATTTGCAGCGGGGCCGCGCGGGGCGCGCGGCCGGCGTACACCAGCGACGGGGGGGCGGATGCGGCTCGGGATGGTGGGCCTCGGCAAGATGGGCGGCAACATGGTGCAGCGGCTCCTCCGCGGCGGGCACGAGGTGGCCGTGTTCGACCTCAACGCCGAGGCGGTTCAGAAGCTCGCCGCGCTGGGCCCCACCGCCGCCGGGTCGCTGGAGGAGCTGGCGGGCGCCCTCCAGGGGCCGCGCGTGGTGTGGGTGATGGTTCCCGCCGGCGATCCCACGGAGCAGACGCTCCGCTCGCTCGCGGACCTGCTGCAGCCGGGGGACGTGCTGATCGACGGCGGCAACTCCAACTTCCACGACAGCAAGCGGCGCGCGGCCGAGCTGGGGGCGCGCGGCATCGGCTTCATCGACGCGGGCACCAGCGGTGGCGTGTGGGGGCTGGAGAACGGCTACTGCCTGATGGTGGGCGGGTCCGACGAGGCGGTGCGCGTGTGCGAGCCCGCCTTCGTCACCCTGGCGCCGGAGAACGGCTACCTGCACGTGGGGCCCAACGGCGCCGGGCACTTCACCAAGATGGTGCACAACGGCATCGAGTACGGCCTGATGCAGGCGTACGCCGAGGGCTTCGAGATCCTCCACAAGTCCGAGTTCGGGCTGGACCTGGAGAAGATCGCGGGGCTCTGGCAGCACGGCAGCGTGGTGCGGTCGTGGCTGCTGGAGCTGCTGGAGCGCGCCTACGCCGCCGAAGGGCAGGAGCTGGAGCGCATCCGCGGCTGGGTGGCGGACTCCGGCGAGGGGCGGTGGACCGTCCAGGCGGCCATCGACCTGGACGTGCCCGCGCCCGTCATCACCCTGTCGCTCATGGCCCGCTTCGCCAGCCGGCAGGACGAGAGCTACGGCGCACAGGTGCTGGCCGCGCTCCGCAACCAGTTCGGCGGGCACGCGATCAAGGAGGGCGCCAAGTGAGCACCGCCACGCCGTCCGCGGAGGCGGCGCGGGCCGCGGCCCCGTCGCCGCTGCGGAAGCCGCTCTCCACCATCCGCGTTCCCCAGCCGCTGGTGCTGGTGATCTTTGGCGGCACGGGCGACCTGGCGCGCCGCAAGCTCATCCCCGCCATCTTCCGCCTCTGGCAGCAGAAGCTCCTCCCCGAGGGCTTTGCTGTCGTCGGGGTGGCGCGCGAGCAGATGGACGACGAGGAGTACCGGCGGCGGATGAAGGAAGGGCTGGCCGAGTTCGCCACGGCGCCCACGGACGACGAGTGGGCCGCGTTCGGCGGGCGGCTCTTCTTCGGGAGCCACGTCTTCGACGACGAGGAGGGCTTCGAGCGGCTCA
Source organism: uncultured Gemmatimonadota bacterium (assembly GCA_902805735.1). Classification (GTDB taxonomy): domain Bacteria; phylum Gemmatimonadota; class Gemmatimonadetes; order Longimicrobiales; family Longimicrobiaceae; genus Longimicrobium. The sequence goes on from CADCTW010000034.1 coordinate 3,276, forward strand.
AGGCGCAGCTCAAGGAGGTCGATCTCGAGTTCGGCATCCCCAGCAACCGCCTGTTCTACTACGCGGTGCCGCCGCAGGTGGTGGACGAGATCTCGCGCGACCTGGGGCGGGCGGGGATGATCTGCCCGCCCGAGTACCCGTGCTGGACGCGGGCCATCGTGGAGAAGCCGTTCGGACGCGACCTGGAGTCGGCGCGGGAGCTGAACACGGCGCTGCTGGAGGTCTACGACGAGCGGCAGATCTTCCGCATCGACCACTACCTGGGGAAGGAAACGCTCCAGAACATGATGGTGTTCCGCTTCGGCAACTCCGTGTGGGAGCCGCTGTGGAGCCGCAACCACATCGACCACGTGCAGATCACGGTCGCGGAGACCGTGGGGCTGGAGACGCGCGCCGACTACTACGAGCGGAGCGGCGCGCTGCGCGACATGGTGCAGAGCCACCTGCTGCAGATCCTCACGCTGGTGGCGATGGAGCCCCCGGCCTCGTACGACGCGGACTCGGTGCGCAACGAGAAGGTCAAGGTGCTGCGCGCCATCCGCCCCATGCTGGGCGAGGACATCGACCGGGAGACGGTGCGCGGCCAGTACACCGCCGCGGGCGACGCCAGGGGGTACCGCCAGGAAGACGGCGCCGCGCCGGAGTCGCGCACGGAGACCTTTGCGGCGGTGCGCATGCAGGTGGACAACTGGCGGTGGGCGGGCGTGCCCTTCTACCTGCGCACGGGGAAGCGCCTCCCGGCCAAGGCCACGGAGGTGGTGGTCAGCTTCCGCCCCGCGCCGCACCCGGTGATGGACGTGGTGGAGAACGAGCGCCCCGCGCCCAACGCGCTGGTGCTGCGCATCCAGCCCAGGGAAGGGATCTCGCTCTTCTTCGAGGCCAAGGTCCCGGGCCTCGCCGGCCGCCTGCAGGCCGTGAGCATGGACTTCGACTACGCCACCGCGTTCAGGGACGCCGAGTCCCCGGAGGCCTACCAGCGCCTCCTGCTGGACGCGATGCTCGGCGACGCCACCCTTTTCGCCCGCCGCGACGAGGTGGAGGCCGCCTGGACCCTGGTCACCCCCATCCTGGAGCGCTGGGAAGCTTCCGGCGAGCCCGAGGGCTACCCCGCCGGAAGCTGGGGCCCCGACGGCGCCGACCGGCTGCTGGGGGAGGATGGGAGGGCGTGGCACCAGCCATGACGCTGCCCCTCCCCCCGTCCCCCTCCCCCGCAAACCGCGCGGGAGAACGGGGGGACTGCTTCGGGTGCGGCGAGCCGGGGGGGGGGCAGGGGGGAAAGAGGCCCTCACCTCCCGACCTCCTCTCCCAAACAGCTGGGATAGGAGGCGCATCTTCGGTGGCGGGCGGTGCCCCGGATTGCGTCGGTGCCGCGGTGCCGCTGGTGCAGCAGGGCGCACCGGCGCGTGGAAATCGCCCCTCTCCCGTTATCGGGAGAGGGGTCGGGGGTGAGGGCAACCGTCCGCACGAGCCCCACCGGACCGCAGCGCAGATCCGCGAGAGGGCGGGCGCGATCAATCGCGCTCCTACATATTGCGTCCTCGTCGCGGCGACCCTGAAGATGCGCCCCCTCTCCCGCGCTGTTTGCGGGGGAGGGGGACGGGGGGCGGGGGAGCCGCACACACGAACCTGGGGAGCCATGCAGATCCACACCTTCGCCACGTCTGAGGAAGCGGCCCGCGCGTCCGCCGAACGGTTCGCGGAGCTCGCGGCGGCGGCGGTGAGCGAGCGGGGAAGGTTCTCGGTGGCGCTCTCCGGGGGGACGACGCCGCGGGCGGCGTACCGGCTGCTGGGGGAGGAGCCGTTCCGGTCGCGCATCCCGTGGGAGGGCGTGCACCTGTTCTGGGGGGACGAGAGGTGCGTGCCGCCGGGGCACGTGCGCAGCAACTTCGGGATGGCCGACGACGCCTTCGTGTCACGCGTGCCCGTGCCGCCCGCCAACGTGCACCGCATGCGCGGCGAGCTCCCGCCGCGCCAGGGAGCGGAGGAGTACGCGCGCGAGCTGGCCGCCTTCTTTGGCGCGCGCACCCCGCGCTTCGACCTGGTGCACCTGGGCGTGGGCGCGGACGGGCACACCTGCTCGCTCTTCCCCTTCGATCCGCTCCTGCTGGAGCACCGCCGCACCGTGGCCACGGCGATCCTCCGCACGCTGGGCGAGCCGCGCATCACCCTGACCGTGCCGGTGGTGAACGCGGCGGCGCACGTGGAGATGCTGGCGCCCGGCGCGGACAAGGCGGAGGTCGTGTACAGGGTGCTGCGGGGGCCGCGCGACCCGCACCGCATCCCCGCGCAGATGGTGCGGCCCGCCGGTGAGATCGTGTGGCTGCTGGACGAGGCGTCGGCGGCGCGGCTCGGCAGGGGGCAGGAGAGGGGCTCGCGCGTGTAGTGCGCGCGCGGCGGCACGGGCTTCGCAGCAGTCAGGCGGCTTCGCGAATCACCGAGGCCGGGCCCGCGCGCGCGCCCGCCTCCAGAGACCGGAGCACGATGGCCCAGGCAACACTCCAGCACGACGTCCGACAGATCGTACGGGGCGAGCACAACGACCCCTTCCGCGTGCTCGGCATGCACCGCGTGGCCGTGGCGGGCGAGATCCGCCTGGTGGTGCGCGCCTTCATCCCCGGAGCGCGCGAGGTGGCCCTCCTCGGCACCGGCATCGTTTCGCCGCGCACGCTGCAGCGCGTGAACGACGACGGGTTCTTTGAAGGTCTCCTCCCCCGCGGCACCGAGCCTTTCGCGTACCAGCTCCGCGTGACGTGGGAAGACGGCTCCGTGGTGGAGATGGCGGATGCGTACTCCTTCAGCTCCACGGTGGCCGAGTTCGACCTGTACCTGATCGGCGAGGGGACGCACCTGCGCCTGTACGACGTGCTGGGCGCGCACCCGGACGAGATCGGCGGGGTGCAGGGGGTGCGCTTCGCCGTGTGGGCGCCGGCCGCGCAGCGGGTGAGCGTGGTGGGCGAGTTCAACGGGTGGGACGGGCGCCGGCACACCCTGCGCCGCCACCCGGGCGTGGGGATCTGGGAGATGTTCATCCCCGGCATCCCGGCCGGCACGGCTTACAAGTACGAGCTCCGCGGCCCGCACGGCGAGATCTTCCTGAAGTCCGATCCTGTCGCGTTCTACGCAGAGCACAACCCGGCCACGGCCTCGGTGGTGGCGGATCTGCGCGGCTTCGAGTGGACGGACGACGAGTGGATGGAGCGCCGCCGCGGGGAGCCGGGGAAGGACCGGCCCATGGCCGTGTACGAGGTGCACCTGGGGAGCTGGAAGCGCGTGCCGGAAGAGGGCGACCGGCCGCTCACCTACCGCGAGATGGCGCACCAGCTGGGCGAGTACGTCACCGAGATGGGCTTCACCCACGTGGAGCTCCTCCCCGTGATGGAGCACCCGTACGACCCGTCGTGGGGGTACCAGGTGACCGGGTACTTCGCCCCCACCTCGCGCTTCGGGAAGCCGGAAGACTTCAAGTACCTGGTGAACCACCTGCACTCGCTGGGGATCGGGGTGATCCTGGACTGGGTGCCGGCCCACTTCCCCAAGGACGCCCACGCGCTGCGCCGCTTCGACGGCACGGCGCTGTACGAGCACGAGGACCCGCGCCAGGGCGAGCACCCGGACTGGGGGACGCTGGTCTTCAACTTCGGGCGCAACGAGGTCCGCAACTTCCTGCTCTCCAACGCGCTCTTCTGGATCGACGAGTACCACGCGGACGGGCTGCGGGTGGACGCGGTGGCGTCGATGCTCTACCTGGACTATTCGCGCCAGCCGGGGCAGTGGGTGCCCAACCGCTACGGCGGGCGCGAGAACCTGGAGGCCATCGACTTCCTGCAGCAGCTCAACGCCACCATGCGCGACCGCTACCCCGGCGCGCTGATGATCGCGGAGGAGAGCACGGCGTGGCCGGGCGTCACGCAGCCGCCGCACCTGGGGGGGCTGGGCTTCCACATGAAGTGGAACATGGGGTGGATGAACGACTTCCTGCGCTTCGTGGAGGAAGACCCCGTCTACCGCAAGTACCACTTCAACCTGATCACCTTCTCGCTGATGTACGCGTTCAGCGAGCGCTTCGTGCTCCCCTTCTCGCACGACGAGGTGGTGCACCTCAAGGGGTCGCTGATCGGCAAGATGCCGGGCGACGCGTGGCAGAAGGCCGCCAACCTGCGCATGGCGCTCGGCTTCATGTGGTCGCACCCGGGGAAGAAGCTGATCTTCATGGGAGGCGAGTTCGGGCAGTGGAGCGAGTGGAGCGAGGGCCGCTCGCTGGACTGGCACCTCCTGGAAAACCCCCTCAACGCCGGCGTGCAGCGGTGGATGCGGGACCTGAACGCGCTCTACACGAAGGAGCGCGCGTTCTGGGACAGCGACTGCACGCACGAGGGCTTCCAGTGGATCGACTTCCACGACGTGGAGCAGACGGTGCTCTCCTTCCTGCGGCGCAGCACGGATACTGGCGAAGAGCTGCTCTTCGCCTGCAATTTCACCCCCGTCCCGCGGCCCGGCTACCGGATCGGCGTGCCGCGCGCGGGGACCTACCGCGAGCTGCTGAACAGCGACTCGGCGGTGTACGGCGGCAGCAACCTGGGGAACCACGGCTCCGTCGCTTCGGAGCCCGTCCCCGAGCACGGCCGGGCGGATTCCGTGCGGCTGATGCTGCCCCCGCTCTCGATCCTGGTGTTGAAGCGGGACGAGGAGTAGTCCGCGGCCGGCGCGCCGGCCCTCACCACCACCAACGAGCCAACGTCCATGGCGAAGACCGACAAGACCCGGGCGAAAGGCGCTGACGCCGACGCCACCTCGCGCGACGCCGGCACGGCGGGGACCGCGAACAAGGCGGCCACCCAGCGCCCCGGCCGCTCCACCACCACCGCCACGGGCGACGAAAGCACCGCGGCACGCCGCGGGGGCACCCGCACCTCGCGCACCGCCAAGGAAGAGGGCGGGGCGGTGCCGGGCGGCACCGAGGGGGGCACCACCTCCACCCGCACCGTGCGCGCTGCGGGGCCGCGCGCCGGGGTGAGCGCCTCGGCAGCCGCGGGGAACGCGCCGCGCGCCCGCGGCGCCAACCGGCAGGACGACGTGCGCCGCCAGGCCAACCTGCGCGCCGACCTGCGCGAGTTCGCCAGCGCGCGGCCGGAGGGGTGGAACCACGACGACTGGATCGGGTTCCTGGACCACCTGCGCGGGCGCGGCCACGACGTGTCCAACAGCGACGAGGTGGGGATGTCGCTGGAGCGCGAGCGCCTCACCGTGCAGCTGGAGCAGGTGCCGGGGATGGGGCCGCGCCGCGTGGAGGGCCTCGTCAACCGCTTCCACACCCTGTACTCGCTGCGGCAGGCGGGGGTGGACCAGCTGGCCGAGGTGCCGGGGATGAACCGGGCTCTCGCGGAGAGGGTGCGCCAGCAGTTCAACTGAGGGAAAAGCGGGCTCACAAAGAGACACGGAGGCACAGAGGAACTTCTTCTCTGTGCCTTCGTGTTTCTGCGTTAAACATCTGATGCATAGGGTTTGTGCAAAGGTGGCCCGATCCATGCAAGGCGCGCCGACAGATCCGATCGAAGTGTGGCGGACGTATGCGGGTGAGGGCCGCGGCGCGGATGCGACCGTGGATCTTGTGTCCAAACGGATGGGGGTGCGCAATGTCCGAACAACTGCGGGAAGGGCTGGCGGGGCTGGGGAGCCCCACGGGGCGGCGGGGGTTCCTGAAGTGGAGCGGCGCGGCGGCGGCGGTAGTGGTGGTGGGCGGGGCGTGCGACAACTTCGGCGACAAGGAGAGCGTCGAGCTGCTGGGCGCCCGTACCGGGCCCGGCGCCGTCGTCACCTTCGACTTCAGCAACGACATCGGCATCCTCAACTTCGCGTTCGCGCTGGAGCAGCTGGAGGCGGCGTTCTACCAGGCCGTGGTCACGAGCAGCACCTTCGCGGCCACCTTCACGACGCAGGAGCAGCGGATCCTCACGGACCTCCGCGACCACGAGGTGGCGCACCGCGACTTCTTCAAGGCGGCCATCCCCGCGGGCAGCCGCATCCCGGATCTCACGCCCAACCTGAGCTCGGTGAACCTCGCCAACAAGGCGGCGGTGCTGACCACGGCCCGCACCTTCGAAGACCTGGGCGTGCAGGCGTACAACGGCGCGGGCCCGCTCTTCAGCAACACGGCCCAGGGGCAGGCGTTCCTGACCGTGGCGGGCAAGATCGTGTCGGTGGAAGCGCGCCACGCGGCGGCCATCCGCGACCTGCTCAACCCGAAGACCAAGGGGGTCAACTCCTTCGCGCCGGGCGACTTCGACGACTTCGGCGCGCCGGGGAACATCCTGGGCCTCGCGCAGCCGTTCATCGTGGAGACGCTCCGCGCCATCAACGTCCCGACGATCTCCTGAGGAGGAGCGACCATGCAGAACCAGAACATCTCCGCCGCTCCCCTCTCCGACGAGGCAGTGACGCGCCGTGACGCGCTCTCTCTGTTCGGCTCGATGGGCGCCAAGCTCGCCCTGGCCGCCGCGCCGCTGGCCGTGGGCCTGACGGCCAAGGCCGTCCAGGCGCAGGCCGCGCCCACGCTCGTGCAGATCCTGAACTTCGCGCTGACGCTGGAAGAGCTGGAGGCCGAGTTCTACGTGATGGGCCTGGCGGCATCCGGCCTGATCCCGGCCGCGGACCGCGCCATCTTCGAGAACATCCGCGACCACGAGCTGTCGCACGTGCGCTTCCTGCGCACGGCGCTGGGCTCGGCCGCCATCGCGAAGCCGACCTTCGACTTCACGGGCGGCAAAGGCAGCAACGCGGGCCCGTTCGCGGCTTTCACCAACTACGACGTCTTCAAGGTGCTGGCGCAGGGCTTCGAGGACCTGGGCGTGCGCGCCTACAAGGGGCAGGCCCCCAACCTGCTGGCGCTCAACCAGCGCAACGTGCTGCTGCAGGCGCTGCGCATCCACTCGGTGGAAGCGCGCCACGCCTCCGAGGTGCGCCGCCTGCGCGGCAACTTCAGCGAGACGGCCCCCAACAAGGGGTGGGTCACGGGCGTCGCGGTGGACGCGCCGGCCATGCCCATCGCCCCCATCTACCAGGCGGGCGCCACGGGCTTCCCGGCGGAGGACAACATGACGCACGCCGGTCTGAACGTGACCACGGTCACTTCGGTCGCTGCGCCGGCCGTCCAGGAAGCGTGGGACGAGCCGCTGGACATGGCGCGCGTGGTCACCCTCGCGAGCATGTTCATCGTCTGACGGACGGCGGGCTTTCACGGGAGCACGGAGGCACGGAGACGAAAGGTTTCCGTGCCTCTATCCCGTTGAGAGGCAAGTGCCTAGTGCCGAGTGCCTAGTGCCTAGTAACAGAAGTGCTGAGTCACTGAGCTTCAGCACTCAGCGGTGGGCCCGTGGCACTCAGCGCTTCGCACCAGGCACTGGGCACTAGGCACTCGGCACTACGCACTACGCAGTTCCACCTCAGGACTTTTGTACTCCGTCCTCCGATCACCGGTATGAATCCACCACGGACCACCACTGCGTATCTCTCGGCAGATCCGCCTGCCGCGGCTCCCCCGCTCACGGATGACGGCGCGCTCGTGCGCCGCATGGCCGCGGGCGACGAGGGGGCGCTGGGTCTCCTCTACGACCGCTGGTCCCCCCTCCTGCACTCCGTGGCACACCGTATCTTGAACGACCCCGAAGACGCGGAGGACGTGCTGGAGGAGGCCTTCTGGCAGGCGTGGCGGCAGGCGGGGCGCTACGAGGAGGTGCGCGGCGGCGTGTCCACCTGGCTGACGATGATCGTGCGCAGCCGGGCGCTGGACCGGGTGCGCGCCCGCGGCCGGCTCCGCGAGGAGCGGTGGGCCGAGCTCCCCGAGCCCTCTCCTTCCGAAGCGTACGACGCCCCCGCGGGGCCGGACGCTTTCACGGAGCGGAGCGAGGAGCGGCGGCTGATCGAGGCCGCGGTGGCGCAGCTCCCGCCCGAGCAGCGGGAAACGGTGGAGCTGGCGTACTTCCGGGGGATGAGCCAGTCCGAGATCGCGGCGTCGCTGGGGCAGCCGCTGGGCACGGTGAAGACGCGCGCGCGCCTGGCGCTTCAGAAGCTGAGAGAATCGCTGGTGATGCTTCGGGAGGTGGAAGGATGAGCCTGGACATGACGCACGACGACGTGCAGGCGGCGCTCGCCGCCGAGGCGCTCGGCGCGCTGGACGGCGGCGAGCGAGGAAGGGTGCACGCCCATCTCGCCACCTGCCCCGAGTGCCGCGCCGAGCTGGACGCGCTCCGCGAGGCCGCCGCGCTCCTGGCCCACACCGTCCCGCACCGCCCGCTGGAGCCCGCCCGCTCCGACCGGCTGCGCGCCCGCCTGCTTGCCCGCGCCGCCGCGGACCGGCAGGCCGCGCCGCAGGTCATCTCGCTGGCGTCCCGCCGCCGCTCGCCGCTTCCCGCCTGGCTGGCGGCGGCCGCGTCGCTCCTCCTGGCGGTCGGCCTGGGCGTGTACGCGTCCACCCTGCGCGGCCGGGTGGCTTCGCTGCAAGACCGGAACGCCGCCCTCTCCAGCACCCTGGAACGCCGGGAGTCCACCCTGGCCGCGCTCGCCGGGCCCGAGGTGCGCGTCGTCGAGCTGGCCTCCACGCAGCAGCGGGAGCCCGCCGGCCGCATGTTCTGGAACCCGCACCGCCGCCGCTACACCTTTTACGCGTACAACCTGCCGCCGGTGCGCGAGGGCCGCGAGTACCAGCTCTGGCTGATCACCCCGGATGGCCCGGTGGCCGCGCCCACCTTCCGCCGCGGCGAGAACGGCGGCGGCTCGGTGGAGGGCGGGTACGACATCCCCAACGAGCAGATCCGCGCCTTCGCCGTCACCGACGAGCCTGTGGGCGGGCTCCCGAAGCCCACGGGCGAAGTGGTGATCGCGGGCACGACGACGGAATAGGCTCACACAGAGACACAGAGGCACAGAGATAAGTTCTTCTCTGTGCCTCTGTGTCTCTGTGTGAGCCCCCGTTTTTACATGCGCTTGTACGCCGGACCGCTGCCGCCCTCGCGCGGGGTCCAGCGCGGGCCGATGACGTCGGTGGCCTTGCAGTCGATGCAGTTGGGCGCGTTGACCACCAGGCGGTCGCCCTGCCGCTCGTACACGTTGGCGGGGCAGAGGTGGGCGTACATGTCCGCCACCTCGGCGGGGATGTCCTTGCCCACGATCAGGTGCGACGGGATGTCGTCGCGGGTGCCGTTGCCGGACTTGAAGACCGCGTCCACCTTGCTGAAGGTGAGGCGGTTGTCGGGGACGAACGGGGTCTCGGGCGTGACCTCCTTCTCGCGCTCCGCGTCCGGCTCCATGGCGATGCGCCCGCTCGGGATGCGCCCGCCGGTGACCGTCGCCAGGCCGGCCTTGATCCCGCCCTTGATGAAGCCATCCTTGAACGCGAGGCGCATGTTGCGCGTCTTGTGCAGGTCGTCGCGGATGTAGCTGCCGTCCACCAGCTTGTCGTAGGCGCCCAGCGACCCGGCCGACACGTCGCCCCGCTTGAGCGACTCGAAGATGGTGCGCGCGGCGTAGATCCCACTCTGCATCGCGTAGTGGATCCCCTTGAGCGAGGCCACGTCTACGAATCCGACGGTGTCGCCCACCATCAGCAGCCCGTCGCCGTAGCGGCGCTGCGGCAGGGCGTAGAAGCCGCCCTCGGGGATGGTCTTGGCGCCCCACTCCACCATCTCGCCCCCCTCCAGGTACTTCCGGAAGAAGGGGTGGAGCTTCATCCGCTGCAGCAGGTGGTGCACGTCCAGCGTCGTCTGCCGGTAGTCCAGCCCCACCACCAGGCCGATGGAGACGAGGTTCGGCTCGATGGGGTACATCCAGCTCCCGCCGAACGCGTCGCGCGGCAGGGGCCACCCCAGCGTGTGCACCACGCGGTCCAGCGGCACCTTGGTCTCCCACAGCTCCTTGACGCCCAGCGCGTAGATCTGCGGGTTCTCGGAGGTGATCCCCTGCCACTGGCGGTACGCCTGGCCCAGCGGACCGCGCGTCCCCTCGGCCAGCACGGTGACGCGGGCGGTGAGGTCAGTGGGGGGCTCGTGCGTGCCGCCGGGCGTGCCGTCGCGCTTGAGGCCGGAGGGGGTGGTGCGCACGCCGGCCACCTTCTGCCCATCCACCAGCAGCGAGTCCACCGGGAAGCCGGGGAGCACGTTAACGCCCAGCTCCTCCGCCTTGCCGCCCAGCCACTGCACCATCTCGCAGATGGAGCCCACGTAGTTCCCCCGGTTGTGCATGGGGGGTGGCGTGGGGAGGCGGATCTGCCCCGTCTCGGTGAGGAAGAGCACCGATTCCGAGTCCACCCGGGAGCGGAAGGGGAAGTCCTCGTCCTTGAGTTCCGGGAAGAGCTCGCGGAAGGCGCGCGGGTTGACCACGGCGCCGCTCAGGCAGTGCTCGCCCAGGGAGGGCGCCTTGTCCAGGATGGCGATGTTGACCTCGCCCAGCGTGCCGCCGCTCTCCGCGTCCTTTTGGACGAGGCGGGCCAGCTCGATGGCCGTGGCCAGCCCGGCCGGACCGGCGCCCACGATCACCACGTCCATCTCCAGCGCCTCGGCGTCGGGCGCCTCGGCAAGGATCATCCGTTCGCGCGGGAGGTCGGGCTGGTGACGCACCGGGAGTACGGTGCGACGTGCGCTGTCTGCCATGGGTTCTCCGGTCTTGCGCAGATGCTCAGGTCTTCGGGAAAGCTTCGCGCGCCAAGATAAACCGGGCGCGCACCTTCCGCAAACGGGTCGCGGGCACGCGCTTGGAGGGTGAAACGAAGGGTGGCCCGGGGTGCATACGGGGGGAGGGGCGTAGCGACGGATGAGGGCGTCGTACGGGCGCGGAATCGCCGCCCGTGGGGCGTTCGGCGTGCCGGGCGGCGCCGCCGGGAGGTGGATGCCGAAGTACGAGGCCGCGCGGGCGCGGGTTACCCGTGCGCCGCGTGGAGCCGCGGGCTTTGGCGACTGAAGTCGCTGCAACGACTGCACGAAGTCCACCTGCGTGGACTGGTCCTTTAGGGATCAGCCGGAAGCCGGTGGTTTGCAGACGGGGGCTTGGGGGCGTGCTGGAGCTTGCGGGTGCCCGTGATGGCTGAGTGCGGGAAGATTACTTGACAGCGTTAGGTCAGGGGTGTACACTCCTGTCATGGGCACCAAGGAGCGGCGGGAGAGAGAGAGGGCGGAGACCCGGGCCAAGATCCTGGACGCGGCGCGCGAGATGTTCGCCACGCAGGGGATCGAGGCGGTGACGATGCGCGCCATCGCGCAGCGCATCGAGTACACGCCCACGGCCATCTACCACCACTTCAAGGACAAGGACTCGCTCATCATCGAGCTGTGCCACGCCGACTTCCGGCTGCTGGGGCACGAGCTCTACCGCGTGGCGCAGATCGCGGACCCCATCGAACGGCTGCGGCGATTGGGTTTGGCCTACCTGGAGTTCGCACTCACGCACCCGCACCACTACCGCGTCATGTTCATGACGCGCACACCCCCGCACGACCACGCGGACAGCCCCATCGAGCAGAACAACCCGGAGGAGGACGCGTACGGGTTCCTGGTGCAGACGGTGGCGGACGGGATCGCGACGGGGCGCTTCCGGCCCGAGTTCCAGGACGCGCACGAGCTGGCGCAGATCCACTGGGCGGGGATCCACGGTGTGGTGTCGCTGCACCTGGCCAAGGGCTCGGACGACTGGATCACCTGGCGCGACGCACGGACGACGGCGGAGAAGACGATCGAAGTGCTGGTACGAGGAACCCTCAACCCGGAGCAGCCATGACCGTGCCCCACGGCCGCGATCCACGCGGCGGAAGTTTCTTTTTTTTGCTTGTACGCTTAACATGGTTAGAAAAACGTACGTTGTCATATGCGCGCACGCTGGCCAGCATGTCGCTCGCGGCCCTGCTGTCAGCGGCCGGGCCCGCGGCGGCGCAGCAGGGGCCGCTGGACTCGCTGGTCGCGCGGGGAATCGAGACCAGCCGCGGACTGCAGGACCGCAGGCTGGCGGTGGGGCAGGGCGACGCCGCGGTGCGCGAGGCGGCGGCGCTGCGGCGGCCCTCGCTGTCGTTCGACGCGCGCTACTCGCGCACCGACGGGGGGCTCAATCTGGGCGACCTGGTGAACCCCGCGTACGCGGCGCTCAACGACGTCACCGGGACGGACGCCTTCCCCACCGACATCGACGCGCGGCTGCCGCTGGCGCAGGAGACCAGGCTGCGGGTAGCGCAGCCGCTCTTCCGCCCGGCCATCCGCCACAACGTGGAGCTGCGGCGGTCGCTGCGCGGGGTGCAGGGGGCGGAGCTGGCCGCGGCCACGCGGCAGGTCGCCGCGGACGTGCAGGGCGCCTACCTGCAGCACGCCCGCGCGGCCCGCGTGGTGGAGGTGTACGCCAGCACCCTCCCCTTGCTCGCCGAGAACCTGCGCGTGGCGGAGCGGCTGGTGGCGGCCGGCCGGGCCACGCCGGACGTGGTGTTCCGCGCTCGGGCGGAGCTGGGTGAGGCCGGGCAGGCGCGCGACGCCGCCGAGCAGAACCGCCAGGCCGCCGCCCGCGCCCTCAACTACCTGCTGGACCGCCCGCTGGAGACCCCCGTCGCCGTGGCGGACGACACCGTCCTCGCCTTTCCGCTCGCGGTCTCGCTGGACGAGGCGCGCCGGAGCGCGCTGGCGGGCCGCGAGGAGCTGCGTGGGGCGGAGCAGGGGATCCGCGCGGCCGAGGCGCAGGGGCGGATCGCGCGGGCCGGGCGGCTTCCCGCCCTGTCGCTGGCCCTGGACTACGGGATCCAGGGGAACCGCTACGAGCTGAGCCGCGACGCCGACTTCGCGGTCGCCTCCCTGGTGGTGGAGTGGAGCCCGTGGGACGGCGGGGCCACCGGCGCGCGCCGCGCGCAGGCGTCGCTGGAGGCGGAGCGCGCCCGCACCCGCCGCGCCGACGCGGAGCGGCAGATCGACCTGCAGGTGCGGCAGGCGTACGGGGCGGCCATGGTGGCCCGCGCCGCCATCGGCACGGCGGCCGAGCGGGTGGCCGCCGCGCGCCGCAGCTGGGAGCTGGTCGCCCGCAAGTACCAGGAGGGCGCCGCGCCGCAGATCGAGTTCATCGACGCCCGCGCGGCGCGCACCCGCGCCGAGCTGAACCTGGTCCTCACCCGCTACGCGTACGCGCTCCGCTACGTGGAGCTGGAGCGCGCCGCCGCCCTTCGCACCTTTGCCCCGGAGGCACCGTGAAGCTCGCCCGCACCCCCGCCGCCCTCCTCCTGCTGGGCGCCGCCGCGTGCGGCGCCGAGGCCCGCGGCGAGCCCGCTCCCGACGCCGTCGTCGCCGTGCGCACCGCCGCCGTGGCCGAGGAGTGGGGGACGCCCCCGGTCGTGGGCACCGGCACCCTCTCGGCAAAAGACGAGGTGGCGCTCTCGTTCAAGATCGGCGGCGTCGTGGCCCGCGTGGCCGTGGAAGAGGGGGCGGCCGTGCGGCGCGGCCAGCTGCTCGCCACGCTGGAGCCCGCCGAGATCGACGCGCAGGTGCGCCAGGCCGAGCAGGATGCCGGCAAGGCCGAGCGCGGCCTGGCCCGCGCCCGCGCGCTGTACCGTGACTCCGTGGCGACGCTGGAGCAGCTGCAGGACGCCACCACCGGCGCCGAGGTTGCCCGCGCGGGCCTGGCGGCGGCGCGCTTCAACCGGCGCTACGCCGCCATCGTCGCCCCCGCTGGCGGCGTGGTGCTGCGCCGCCGCGCGGAGGCGGGCGAGCTGGTGTCGCCCGGCGCGCCGGTGATCGTGCTGGGCGCGGGGGGCGGATCGGTGCTGCGCGTGGGCCTCCCGGACCGCGACGCCGTGCGCGTGCGGCCGGGCGACGCGGCCACGGTGCGCTTCGACGCCTTCCCGGGCACCCTGTTCGCGGGGCGGGTGGCGGAGGTGGCGCCCGCGGCCACGCCGGGGACGGGGACGTACCAGGTGCAGGTGGCGGTGGACGCAACGGGACGGGCGCTTTCCAGCGGCCTCATCGGCCGGGTGGAGATCGCGCCGGCGGCGCGGGAGCGGCTGCGGCTGGTGCCCATCGAGGCGCTGCTGGAGGCGGACGACGACTCGGCCACCGTCTACACCCTCACCCCCGACGGGCGCCGGGCGCGGCGGCTGCCGGTGCGCGTGGCCTTTCTGCGCGGCGACCGCGCGGCGGTGAGCGGCGGGCTGGACGGGGTGCGCGAGGTGGTGACCGGGGGCGCGGCGTTCCTCCAGGACGGCGCGCCGGTGCGCCGGGCGGTGGCCCCGTGAACGTCTCGCGCATCGCCGCCGCCGCGGTGAAGAACTGGCAGTTCACGGTGGTCGTCACCGCCATGGTCGTCGCCATGGGCGCCAACGCCTGGGTCAACGTGCCCCGCGCCGAAGACCCCACCTTCCCCATCGCCATCTACCCCATCGTGGCCGTGTACCCCGGCGCCTCCCCCGGCGACGTGGAGCGGCTGGTGGTGGAGCCCATCGAGGAGGCCGTGGGCGAGCTGGACGGGCTCAAGACGCTGGAGACGCAGGTGGAGGACGGCGTGGCCGTGATCCGCGCGGAGTTCGAGTCCGGCGAGGACCCCGACCGCAAGTACGAGGAGGTGCTGCGCGAGGTGAACGCCCTGCGCCCCGGGCTCCCCGCGGACCTGCACTCGCTGGAGGTGGAGCGCACCAGCGCGGCGGACGTCAACATCGTGCAGGCGGCCCTCGTCTCCGAGGCGGTGCCGTACCGCATCCTGCGGGACCACGCGGACCGGCTGCAGGACCGGGTGAAGCGCGTGCCCGGCGTGCGCGACGCCGAGGTGTGGGGCGCGCCGGAGCGCGAGGTGCGCGTGAGCCTGGACCTGGGGCGCACCGCCCAGCTGGGGATCGCGCCCGGGCAGGTGCTGGCCGCCGTGGGGGGCGAGAGCGCCAACATCCCCGGCGGCAGCGTGGACGCGGGGGCGCGGCGCTTCAACGTGAAGACCAGCGGGGACTACACCTCGCTGGACGAGGTGCGCCAGACGGTGGTGGGGGGCGCGGCGGGGAGCGTGGTGCTGCTGCGGGACGTGGCCGACGTGCGCTGGGCCTACGCCGATCCCACCCACATCGCGCGCTTCGACGGGCGCCGCGCGGTGTTCGTGACCGCCACCATGCGGCCGGGGGGCAACATCTCCCGCGTGCGCGACGGCATCCACGCCGAGCTGGCGGCGTTCGAGCGCTCCCTGCCGGCGGGCGTGAAGCTGGAGCGGGGCTTCGACCAGTCGGCCAACGTGGAGCGCCGCCTGGGGACGCTGGGGCGCGACCTGGCGATCGCCATCGGGCTCGTCCTCCTCACCCTCCTTCCGCTCGGCATGCGGCCGGCGCTCATCGTGATGGTCTCCATCCCGCTCTCCATGGCGATCGGGCTCACGCTGCTGGACGCGACGGGGTTCGGGATCAACCAGATGAGCATCGTGGGCTTCGTCATCGCCCTGGGGCTGCTGGTGGACGACTCCATCGTGGTGGTGGAGAACATCGCCCGCTTCCTGCGCGAGGGGCATTCGCGCCGCGAGGCGGCGGTGCTGGCCACGCGGCAGATCGGCGTGGCCGTGCTGGGGTGCACCTTCACCCTGATCTTCGCCTTCCTCCCGCTCCTCTTCCTCCCGGGAACGGCGGGGGAGTTCATCCGCTCGATGCCGCTCACCGTGGTCTACACGGTGCTCGCGTCGCTGGTGGTGTCGCTCACCCTGATCCCGTTCCTGGCCAGCCGCTTCCTGCGGGACGGCGGCGGAGCGCACGAGAACGTCTTCCTGCGCGCCCTCAACCGCGGCATCGGCGCCACGTACGCGCCCGTGCTGCACCGCGCGCTCGCCCGGCCGCGGGCCACGCTGGTGGCGGCGGCGCTCCTCTTCCTGGGGAGCGTGGCGCTGGTGCCGGCGGTGGGCTTCTCCCTCTTCCCCAAGGCCGGCACGCCGCAGTTCCTGGTGGACATCGAAGCGCCGCAGGGGAGCACCCTGGCCGCCACCGACCGCGCGTCGCGCTGGGTGGAGCGGCAGCTCGCGGGGCACCCCGAGGTGCGCTCCGTGTTCGCCAACGTGGGGCATGGCAACCCCACGATCTACTACAACGTCACGCCGCGCAGCGACAATCCCACGGTGGCGCAGCTCTTCGTCCTCACCCACGGCTACGAGCCGGAGGGGACGCCGCGCATGCTGGACTCGCTGCGCGCCCGCTTCGCCGCGTACCCGGACGCGCGCATCGAGGTCAAGGAGTTCGAGAACGGGCCCCCGGTGGACGCGCCGGTCGCCATCCGGCTGGCGGGAGAGAACCTGGACACGCTGCGCGCGCTGGCCGCCCGCGTGGAGGGGGTCCTGCGGGCCACGCCCGGCACGCTGTACGTGCGCAACCCGGTGCGCCTGGCCCGCACCGACCTGCGGGTGGACATCGACCGCGCCAAGGCGGGGATGGTGGGCATCCCCACCGCCGAGATCGACCGCACGATCCGGCTGGCCGTCGCCGGCGTCCCGGCAGGCCGCGTGCGCGCGCCCGACGGCGAGGAGTACGCGGTGCAGGTGCGCCTCCCCAACGCGGGCCGCCCCGGGCCCGACGCGCTGGACCGGGTGTACGTGGCGGCGGCGGGGGGCGCGCAGGTGCCGCTGGGGCAGGTGGCGCGGCTCCGCTTCGAGTCGTCACCCCCGCTGATCCAGCGGCGCGACCAGGAGCGCTCGGTGACGGTGACGGCGTTCGTGCGCAGCGGCTTCAACACGGACCGCGTGACGCGCGAGGTGATGGAGCGGCTGGGGTCCGTCCCGTTCCCCGCCGGCTACCGCTGGACGCCGGCCGGGGAATTCGAGAGCCGCCAGGAGAGCTTCGGCGGCGTGGGAAACGCGGTGATCGTGGCCGTGTTCATGGTGCTGGCCATCCTGGTGCTGGAGTTCCGCACCTTTCGCAGCACGCTGATCGTGGCCTCCGTCATCCCGCTGGGGGTGCTGGGGGGGATCGTGGCGCTGTGGGTGACGGGATACACGCTCTCCTTCACCGCCACCATCGGCTTCGTGGCGCTGATCGGCATCGAGATCAAGAACTCCATCCTCCTGGTGGATTTCACCAACCAGCTGCGCGAGGAGGGGATGCCGCTGGACACCGCCATCGAGCGCGCGGGCGAGATCCGCTTCCTCCCCATCGTCCTCACCACGATGACGGCCATCGGCGGGCTGCTGCCGCTGGCGCTGGAGGGCTCGGCCCTGTACTCGCCGCTGGCCTGGGTGATAATCGGCGGGCTGCTCTCGTCCACCCTCCTGGCGCGCCTGGTGACCCCCGTCCTCTACAAGCTCCTCCCGCCCGACATCGAACCGCGCGCCGCGCCGCCACAGGTGACGGTGCCCGTGGGGCGCCTCGCGGAGCCGGCGATGGCGTGAGACTTCATCGGCCCCGCATCGTGACGATGCGCGGGGTTCGAGGGATCGGCCGAGGGGGCTGCCTGGCGACTGAAGTCGCGGCTACAACGGCACGAAGTCCCCCTGCGGGGACTGTGTCCTTCCGATTCGCCTCGAATTCGGAGGACGCGGGTCCGGGGCGGCGGGGATATGTACCGGGCGGCGGACGGCAGGTGGCGGCGCGGTCACGGGCATGCGTCCGGGTGAGTGCCGGATGCGCCGTCTCAGAACGGCATACCGATACCCGCGGTTGTAGGAACCGGGCGTTCAACCGTGACGCGGGCCCGCGAGCTTCCTGTCACCGGCGCGTGCCGGTCACTGGCAACCGAAAACAGGAAGGCATCGATGCGTACGATATGGATCGCGGGCGGGGTGGCGGTGGCGCTGGGGTGCGGCGGGGCGGCCGCGGCGCAAGATACGGTGCGCCCGGCCGCGGTGGGCCTGGAGCACGCCTCGGCCGACTCGCTGAAGGCGGCGACCCGCCTGCAGTGGGCACGCGCCCTGATGATGCGCGGCGACTTCGGCGTCGCGCGGCGGGAGCTCGTGCGCTCGGTGCGGGACGCGCGGGCGGCAGGGCTCTACCCCGGCCCGGCGCTCTGGGCGGTCGCCAACGTGGAGCACGCGACCGCGCCGTTGCGGGCCGCGGAGCGGCTGGACGAGCTCGCCGGGGAGGCGGAACGGCACGGCGATCCCGTGGAGCAGGCCCGCGCACTCCTGGCCGCGGCCGTGCTCTACCAGCAGGTGGGCCGGCCCGAAGAGGTACGGGCACGGGTGGAGCGCCTGCGTCCGATGCTCCGCTCTCCTCACCTGCCGGAGCAGCTCCGCGCGGATCTGCTCCGCTCCATCCCGGTGCGCTGAGCGGGAAGGGGCATCCCCGGCCGTGGAGGGTTCCCGCACCAGGGGCCCTCCACGTTTCATCTCAAAGCCCTCAGGTCAGCGGAGATCCGCAAGGACACCGCACACCGCCGGTCGCAACCGCTCCACAGCAACACGAACTCCCCTTCCCGCGGCCACGGACTCCCGGCCGATCCTGAAGCACCAGTCCACGCAGGTGGGCTTTGTGCCGTCGTTGCAGCGACTTCAGTCGCCTGCAACTGTGGTCCGCGCGGGCGGCTTCGCGCGATCCTCGCGGCGAATCGGTCCGCCCGCTACAGGGGCTCAGCGCGCCGCCATCCGCTGCTCTCTGAGCGCCCCGGAGCAGCGCTGGAAGACGGCGGCGGCTTCGGCGCGGTCCAGCGGGAGGTCGCGGGCCAGCGCGTCGCGCACGGCGCGGAGGCGGGTGCGCAGCGTGCCGTCGCCGAGCCCCGAGCGCTCGGCCGTGGCCAGCGCCGTCTCGCTTAGGCGCAGCAGCTTGAGGCGGTCCGAGGTGGCGCGGCGCAGGCCGTTGGCGAGGGCCTGCACTTCGATGCGAAGCTGGAAGACGACGGGCACTTCGATGTTCATCGCTCTTGATCCATTGCGGGTGGCCCGGCCGGGAAAATGTCCCGGCACGCGGCGCGGACAAGGCGAGGAGCGTGCCACCGCACAAGGTTTGCGCAATGTTGTGCGATGCAAAGAAACGTTGCACCCGGCATAGCGATTGCTCCCACGCCGCGCCTCCCCGGAGGGGTCCGGGAGTGCAACCAGCGGCAGAGGAGGGGGGATGGACACGAGGATGGGTACGGAGCGCCCGCGGGCGTTCGATCCGTCGCAGGCCACGCCGGGGCTGATCCCGCCGCGCCCGGGGTGGGACGCGCCGGAGCTGCGGGGGAGCAACGGCGAGGGGCTGGCGAACTACCTGGGATGGCTCAGCATCGGCGTGGGGCTGGCCCAGGCGCTGGCGCCCGAGCGGCTGGGGGAGGCGCTGGGGATGGAGGACCGCACCGACCTGATCCGCGCGTTCGGCGTCCGCGGGATCGTGAAGGGGATGGGGATCCTGGCGCAGGGCCACCCCACGCCCTGGGTGTGGGCGCGCGTGGCCGGCGACGCGCTGGACCTGGCGACGCTGCTCACCCGCATCGGCCCGGACAACCCCAAGCGCGGCAACGTGGCCGCCGCCGTGGCCGCGGTGGCCGGCGTGGCGGTGCTGGACGTGATGTGCGCCACGCAGCTGGCCCGGCACTGACTCGGTCCGTGCCCCAGTGGCTCCGCGCGAGCCCTGTCGTTTGCAGGTCCAACCCGAACCCGGAGCAGCCTCGATGAAGGCACTCACCTGGCACGGCCGGTCCGACGTACGCTGCGACAACGTCCCCGATCCCACCATCGTGGACCCCACGGACGCGATCATCCGCATCACCTCCACGGCGATCTGCGGCTCGGACCTTCACCTCTACGACGGCTTCCTGCCGCTGATGAAGCCCGGCGACATCCTGGGCCACGAGCCCATGGGGATCGTGGAGGAGGTGGGCCCGGAAGTGAAGCGCCTGAAGCGTGGGGACCGCGTGGTGGTCCCCTTCACCATCTCGTGCGGAAGCTGCTGGTTCTGCCAGAACACCCTGTACTCGCTCTGCGACACCTCCAACCGCAACCCGGAGCTCGCGAAGACCATGATGGGCCACGCCACGGCGGGCCTGTTCGGCTACTCGCAGCTCACGGGCGGCTTCGCGGGGGGGCAGGCGCAGTACCTCCGCGTCCCCTTCGCGGACGTGGGCCCCATCCGCATCGACAGCGACCTGCGGGACGAGCAGGTGCTCTTCCTGTCGGACATCTTCCCCACGGGGTGGATGGCCGCGGAGAACGCGGAGATCGTACCCGGAGACACGGTGGCGGTGTGGGGGTGCGGGCCGGTGGGCCAGTTCACCATCCTCAGCGCGTGGATGATGGGCGCCGGCCGGGTGATCGCCATCGACCGCGTCCCCGAGCGGCTGCGCATGGCCGAGGTGCACGGCAAGGCGGAGACGATCAACTTCAAGGAGGTGGGCGTCTACGACCGGCTGATGGAGATGACGGGCGGCCGCGGCCCCGACCGCTGCATCGACGCGGTGGGGGCCGAGGCGCACGCCACGGGGAGCGTGGACGCGTGGTACGACAAGGCCAAGTCCATGCTGCTGCAGGAGACGGAGCGCCCGCACGTGCTGCGCGAGGCCATCATGTGCTGCCGCAAGGGAGGCACCATCTCCATCCCCGGCGTCTACCTGGGCTTCCTGGACAAGATCCCGTTCGGCGCGGCCATGAACAAGGCGCTCACCTTCAAGATGGGCCAGACGCACACCCAGCGTTACCTGGACCCCCTCCTGAAGCGCATCGAAGCCGGCGAGATCGACCCCTCGTTCGTCATCACCCACGAGGTGCCCATCGCCCGCGGCCCCGAGATGTACAGGACCTTCCGGGACAAAGAAGACGAGTGCATCAAGGTGGTGCTGAAGCCCTGGGACTGATTGGGGCTCACACAGAGACACAGAGGCACAGAGATAAATTCTTCTCTGTGCCTCTGTGTCTCTGTGTGATTCAAACGATCGTCGGCTCCATGAAATAATCGAAGCCGTGCTCCGAGCTGCGCCACGCGCGGACCCGGAAGATGCGCGCGGGGGCGCCCGGGTCCAGGTGGATGCGGTGCGAGCCGCCATGCCAGAAGTGGCGCTCGCCCGTCAGCAGCTCCTCCACCTCCCACGGGTCGTGCCAGCCGATCCCCATGTCCGGCAGGGGGAAGTGCAGCATGGTGTCGTGCGCGGAGAAGGGGTCCAGGTTCACGGCCACGAACACCATGCTCGCCCGGTCCGGCGTCATCTTCCCGTAGAAGAGGACGTTGTCGTCGTCCGCCGGGTAGAAGCGCAGGTTGTCGTACTCGTGCAGCGCGCGGTTCTCGCGGCGCACCTGGTTGAGGCGCGTGATCAGGCCGCGAATGTTGCCGGGGCGGTCCCAGTCCCACGCCTTCAGCTCGTACTTCTCGGAGTCCAGGTACTCCTCCTTCCCGGGCGCCAGCGGCGTCCCCTCGCACAGCTCGAAGCCGCTGTAGATGCCGTAGACGGAGGAGAGCGTGGTCGCCAGCACCGCGCGGATCATGAACGCGGGGCGCCCGCCGCGCTGCAGGAACTCCGGGTTGATGTCCGGCGTGTTGGGGAACAGGTTGCCGCGGAAGTAATCCTTCATCGGCCCCTGCGTGAGCTCCGTGAGGTACTCCGTGATCTCACCCTTGAAGTTGCGCCAGGTGAAGTACGTGTAGCTCTGCGAGAAGCCGGCCTTGGCCAGCGCGCGCATCATCTTGGGCCGCGTGAACGCCTCGGACAGAAAGAGCACCTGCGGGTGGTCGCGCTGCACCTCGCGGATCATCCACTCCCAGAACTGCACGGGCTTGGTGTGGGGGTTGTCCACGCGGAAGATGTTCACCCCCTGCGCCACCCAGTGCAGCACCACGTCGCGCCACTCCTTCCACTGCGCTTCCCAGTCTTCGCCGTAGAAGTTGAGCGGGTAGATGTCCTGGTACTTCTTGGGCGGATTCTCCGCGTACTTGATGGTGCCGTCCGGCCGCACGAAGAACCAGCTCGGGTGCGCCTCGGCGTACGGGTGGTCGGGCGACACCTGGATGGCGAAGTCCAGCGCGATCTCCAGCCCGTGCTCCTTGGCCGCGGCCACCATGCGGCGGAAGTCCTCCAGCGTCCCCAGCTCGGGGTGCACGTCGCGGTGGCCGCCGTCCTTGCCGCCGATGGCGTAGGGCGACCCCGGCTGGTCCGGCCCCGCGCCCAGCGTGTTGTTCTTCCCCTTGCGGAACGCCAGGCCGATGGGGTGGATGGGCGGGAAGTAGAGGACGTCGAACGCCATGTCGCGCACGTAGGGCAGCTTGGCGATCACGTCGTCCCAGGTGCCGTGGCGCGTGGGATCGTCCGCCATGGAGCGCGGAAAGATCTCGTACCAGGCGGCGAAGCGCGCCGCTACCCGGTCCACCTGCACCGGGAGCACGGGGTCGAACCGGGTGAGGTCGTCGCGCAGGGGGAAGCGCTCCAGCAGCTCCAGCAGCCCGGGATCCAGCGCGGCGGCCACGCGTTCGGCCAGCGTGTGCTCCTCGGCGGCGGCCACGCCCTTTTCGAACGGCTCCCACTTCCACTTGCCGGGCCGGTCCACGTCCAGGATGTCGCCCGCCATCTCGCGCAGGTGGGCGAGGATGGATTCGCGCGCGCCCTTTGGCGCCTCGGCGGCGGAGCGGGCCACGAGCTGAGCGCCCTCGAACAGCTCCAGCACCACCTCCTGCCCCGCGTCGTACTTCTTGCGCAGGTCGCTCTGCCAGGTGCCGAACACGTCCGTCCAGGCGACCACCGTGTAGTACCAGCGGCAGTTGCGGTCGGGGGTGAACGAACCGGTCCACCGGTCGTTGTCCCAGAACTTCATCGGCGCCTCGC
>CADCTW010000034.1:25958-26252 GCA_902805735.1 uncultured Gemmatimonadota bacterium
GGTGTCGCCCACTTCACGCTTGATGGCGTACCGCCCGCAGTCCAGCTGCGGCGTCACGTCCTCTATGACGACCTTCCGGCTCGCTTCGATCATCGGCTCTGTCAGCTCGGGATGTGTGGCTCGGAACGGCGCGCGGGCAGCAAGCGGTGGGCCAGAGGGGAAGTACGGAGGCGTTCGGGGACGAGCTGCGCGATCCGGGGTATCTAATAATAGGACCACGCGCCGCGTCCCCCCCGCCGCACGCCCTCACGGTGACCCGATGGTACTGCCCCATGGCTTCGCGGAGCTGATCGC
>CADCTW010000035.1 GCA_902805735.1 uncultured Gemmatimonadota bacterium
CCCTCCGAAGCCGCCGCCGCCCCAGCCGATGGGGAAGGGGATGATGACGGGCCCGCCGCGCCCCCGCCGCCCGCGCCGTCCTCCTCCCCCGCCTCCGCGCCCGCGGAGGAACACGAAGAAGAAGATGAGCATGAGGATGACGAAGCCGGGGCTGATCCCGCCGCCCGAGGGCCTGGAGCGCCGCTGCTGCACGGGCGGCGCCGGAACGCCCCCCGTGAGCTGGAAGTTGAAGCGCTCAGCGTAGTGCCCCGCGATGGTCCGCACCCCCGCCAGCACCCCCGGCCCGAACTGGTTCTGCCGGAAGGCGGGGAAGATCACCTGGTCGCGGATGCGCCCGGCTTCCGCGGCGGTGATGAAGGTGTTGGTGCCGTACCCCAGCTCGATCTTGAGCGACCGCTCCCTGGGGGCTACCATCAGCAGCGTCCCCAGGTTGGCGGTGGAGTCGCCCACGCCCTGGGCGCGCTTGCCGATCCCCCATTCGCGCAGAATCTGCAGCGCCACCTCGTCGCGCGGGCGCCCGCCGAGCGACGGGAGCGTCACCACCACGATCTCGCCGCCGGACTTCTGGCGCACCTCTTCCGCCACGGCCGTGATGGCCGCCTCGCTCTCCGGGTCGATGATGCCGGCGAAGTCGTTGACGAAGCCCGTGGGCCTGGGGATCTGCAGCGCCTGCGCACCGGCGCCCGAGGCCCAGAGCAGGGCCGCGAGTGCCGCCGCCGTGGCCCGGGGGAGGCGGCGTGGCGGCGGCCTTGCTTGCTCCCGTGGGGGGGCATCCGTACGTTGCATCCGTCTGATGATCAGTCCAACCTCCGGAGCTCGTTCTGATGAAGCGACATTTCGTGGTGCTGGCCCTGCTCGCGGCTGCGGCGTGCGGCACCGACCCCAAGGTGGTGGTCCGCGCCACGCTGGAGCGGGGCGGGGCGCCGATCGCCGACCTCCCCGTCCAGCTTCTGCCCTACGACAGGCAGGCGCTGATTGATTCACTGGGGAAGGCGGCCGACGATCCCGAGCCGGAGCTTCCGCAGGAAGTGCTCCAGCAGCAACAGGCGCTGCAGGCCGAAGCCGCCGAGGTGCGCCAGCGGGGGGACACCGCGGTGGCCCGCTGGACCGCCGCCCGGCGCGCCCTGACCGCCCAGCTGGCCGCCCACCAGCGCGCCCGCGCCGCCTGGGCGGACAGCGCGTACAAGGACTTCCCGGAGGTCGCCAGGGCCGCCGCCGCGGCCAAGGAGCTCTCCGAAGCGTCCGACACCACCGACGCCGCGGGGCGCGCCGAGCTCCCCGCCGAGGAGGGCCAGTACTGGGTGTACGCCCGCTACGTGCTCCCCGACACGGAGCTGGAGTGGAACGTGCGCATGACGCTCACGGGCGACAGCACGGTGGTGCCGCTCACGCGGGCCAACGCCAAGGAAAGGCCGCTCTTCTAGAAGCGGGGCTCACACAGAGGCACGGAGGCACAGAGAAGGAACGTCTTCTCTGTGCTTCTTTTTCTTCCCGCCTTTACAGACCGGGGGGGCTCCGCTATTGTAGCCGGCTCTGTTCCAACCGTTCGCGACACGACTTTAGAGGGTGGATGATCCGCGGCAAACAGGTGGTTTTGCGCACGGTGCGCGAGGGCGATCTGGACGCGCTGTACGGCTACATGTCCGACGTGGCGGCGCGGGGGGACTTCTTTCCCGTGCGCCTTCTTTCCGAGCCGGCCTTCCGCAAGCAGTTCCAGGAGACGGGCTTCTTCACCGAGGCGGACGCGCAGCTCCTCATCTGCACCCCGGAGGGGGAGGTGGTGGGGTGCGTCTGGTACTTCAAGACGGCGCCGTACCTGGACGGGTACGAGATCGGCTACCACACCTTCGATCCCGGCCGGCGGGGCAAGGGCTACATGACCGAGGCGCTTACGCTGCTGGTGCACCACCTCTTCACCACCACCAAGGTCAACCGGCTGCAGGGCACCGTGATCCCCGCCAACGTCTCGTCGCGGCGCGTGGCGGAGAAGTGCGGCTTCCGCAGCGAGGGAATCCTGCGCGGCGCCGTGTACCTGGGCGGCGCCAACCACGACGTGGAGCTGCTCTCCCTCCTCAGGAGCGAGGCGCCCGTCGCCTGACCCCCACCCCGGGGCCGATGGGCCCCGCACATCATGCAAACGATCCTGGATCTCCTCGCTGCGGAGTGCATGACTCCGCGGAAGGGAGCGAACGTGCTTGTGCAGTGTGGATATTACGAGACCTTTTCTGCCGCCGAGGGGCTCGGCCCCTTCTCCGAGCGCACGCTGGAGCTGGGCGTGGAGCTGGCGGCGGCGGTGAAGGAGCGCTGGCCCGGCGCGCGCGTGCAGTTCTGCACCCTGGTCAACGACCTGGGGCAGGTGTGCGGCGCGGACGCGTGCGAGCTTCCCGCCGCGCCGCCCACGGGCTCGCCCGAGGCGCTACGGCGGCGGGTGGCGGAGTTCTTCGCCGCGCGCGGAATCCCCGCCGCCTACCACGCCTTCTTCTTCGAGCGCACCCTCAAGAACCGCGGCCTTCGCCTGCTCAAGAAGCAGATCCGAGCAGGCCACCCTCGTATCACCTGTACCGACGATGACGAGAACGGATCGACCCGCATCGTCCTGCGGGCAGGCCCCGCGCGCACCATCCACCTGGCCACGCAGACGGGAACGGTGCTCACGGGGAAGTGCCCGGTCATCATGAGCACCTTTTACCGCGACGCGCTGGACTCCCTGGGCAACCACTTCCACCTGGACTCGCGGCCCCGCGTGGTCGTGGACCTCTGCCACACCATCGACCGCGACAAGGTGCTGCGGGGGGTGGACGTCCTCCGCACGCTGGACGCCTTCGCGCCGGCGGGAGCGACGGCGGCGGGGGTGGTCCCTGTGTTCCTCGACGACGGGGGCGAGCCGCTGCCCCCCCGCTACGCAAGCATTCACGCCCGATAAGCTACATGCTCACCACGACCCTACGAGGCGCGACGGCCACCCCCTCGCGCAGCATCTACCTGGACCACCACGCCACCACCCCCGTGCACCCCGAGGTGTGGGCGGAGATGGGGGCGTTCGCCACCGAGCTCTTCTACAACCCGTCCGGCATCTACCCCGGCAGCCTGGTGGTGCAGGACCGGCTGCAGGCGGCGGCGGACACCGTGCGGCGCTACCTTCACGCGCCCAACCACCACGTCGTCTTCACCTCCGGCGCCACCGAGGCCAACAACCTGTCGCTGAAGTGCTTCGCGGGCGAGCCCGGCCGCGCGATGCTGGTGTCGCCCACGGAGCACAAGAGCGTGATCGCCACCAGCGCCTACCTGAACCGCGCCCGCAAGAGCCGCGTGCTGCTGCGCGTGGACGGCCGCGGGCAGGTGGACCTGGAGGAGCTGGAGGCCCGGCTGCGGGACGGCGCCGCGCTGGTGAGCGTGATGGCCGTGAACAACGAGATCGGCACGGCGGCGCGCGTGCGGGAGATCGCCGCGCTGTGCCGGAGCCACGACGCGCTCTTCCACTGCGACGCTACGCAGGCGATGGACACCTTCCCGCTGGACCTGGCGGATACGCCGGCGGACCTGGTCACCTTTTCGGCGCACAAGATCTACGGGCCCAAGGGCGCCGGGTGCCTGGTGGTGAGCGAGCGCGCGCTGGAACGCTTCGACGAGCCGCACATCCACGGCGGCGGCCAGCAGCAGGGGCTGCGCGCGGGGACGGAGAACGTGATGGGGATCATGGGGATGGCCCGCGCCCTGGAGGTCACGGCGCGCGACCTGGAGCGCAACGTGGCGCACCGCCGCGCCCTGCGCGACCGGCTGCAGGCCGCGCTCGCCTCGCGCTGCGAGGTGGTGGTGAACGGCGACCCGGAGCGGCGCCACCCCGGCAACCTCCACGTCTCGTTCCGCGGCGTCGTCCCGCAGCGCCTCTTCGCCCGGTGCAGCCGCATCGCGTTCTCAACCGGCTCCGCCTGCAACAGCCAGTCGGGCGAGACGAGCCACGTGCTGCGGGCCATCGGCCTTCCCGCGGCGGACATCAAGGCCAGCATGCGCCTGTCCGTGGGCATCTCCACCACCGCGGACGACGTGGACGCGGCCGTCGAGGTCCTGGCGGACGCAGCGCGGCAGGCGCGCCCATGAACCGCGCCCCATCCCAACGAACCGTTTCCATGCCCCACAAGCACATCCTCCTGCTCACCCTGCACAACCCGGCGGACTTCCGCTTCGCGGAGTGGCTGGGCGACGCGGCCCCCGGAACGCTGAGCCTGGTGGTGGACCGGGAGAGCGTGAGCGACGAGGCGCTGGCGGCGCTGGAGGCGGACCCGGCCTTCGGCTTCGTGCGCGCCTACCCCAACTACCTCAACAACGGCGCCGTGTACGTGGACGTGGAGCGCCTGCACGCCGAGCGCCCCGTCACGCACGTGATCGCGTTCGGCGAGGACGACGTGGTGCGCGCGGCCCGCCTGCGCGAGCGCTGGGGCCTTCCCGGCCAGCGCGTGGACAACGCGCACGCCTTCCGCGACAAGTCGCTCACGCGGGCGCTCCTGGCGGAGGCGGGGGTCCCCGTGCACGCGGGCGCGCCGCTCCCGCACCCGCTGGCGCTGCTCGACTTCGTGGGGGAGCACGGGCTCCCCGTGTACGTGAAGCCGCGCACCAGCTCGGGCTCGGTGTTCGGGCGCAAGGTGGCGACGGAGGGGGAGCTGCTGGAGGTGCTGGAGACGGGCTTCGCGCCGCGCATCCCCTACGCGGAGTACGTGTCCGACCTGTGCGTGGAGACCTTCCACCCGGGCGAGCTCTTCCACGTGGACGGGATCGCGCTGGAGGGGGAGGTGGCGTGGATGTGGCCGAGCAAGTACCTGACGTCGGGCCTGGAGATCCGCGCGTTCGGCAGCGACGTCTTCATCGGCAGCACCATGCTGGGCACGGACAACCCCGTGTACCAGCCGCTGACCCGCTACGTGGCGGATGTGTGCCGCACGCTTGCGCTCCCGCACGGCCACACCTTCCACGCGGAGGTGTTCGTGACGGCCGATGGGGAGATGTCGCTGTGCGAGATCGCCTCGCGGACGGGCGGGGGGAGGATCGCCGAGTACCTGAGGCTCGCGGGCGGGCCGGAGCTGAACGAGATGCAGTTCCTGGTGCAGAGCGGCGCGCTGTGCACCGGGGAGGCGCGGAAGCGCCTCACGCCCCCGCACACGCTGTGCGGCTGGGCGCTGATCCCGCCGCAGCCGGGGGTGTGCGTGGGGGTGCCCGACTTCACGGGGCTGGCGGGGGTGTGCCGCGCCAAGCTCAAGATCCGCGTGGGCGAGACGGGGTGGAGCCGCTCCTTCAGCGGCGACTCCATGGGCCACCTGATCGTCTCCGGCGACACCGAGGACGAGGTGCGCGTGCGCCTGCGCGAGGCGCTGATCCGGACGCGCGAGGGGCTGCGGTTCCAGTAGTCTCACACAGAGGCACAGAGGCACAGAGACGAACTTCATCTCTGTGCCTCTGTGCCTCTGTGTGAGACCCTAGTTGTTGTAGGGGCGACGCGCGTCGTCGATGGTGCGGTAGCGGTCGCGCAGCAGGGTTTCGCGGCTCACCAGCGGGACTTCCTGGCCGCGGATGAAGACGCGGTTGACGGAGGTGAGCATCTCGAAGGGGTCGCCGTCCCAGATCACCACGTTGGCGACTTTGCCGGCTTCCAGCGAGCCGTAGCGGTCGGCCACGCCCCAGATCTGGGCGGGGTACAGGGTCACGGCGCGGAACGCCTCGGCCCAGGGGAGGCCGTAGGCGACGGCGTTGCCCGCCTCCTGGCGCAGGTTGAAGGCCTTGAAGGTCTCGCCGCTGGTGATGGCGATCTGCACGCCGGCGCGCCGCAGCCGCACGGCGTTCTCGTAGGTGGCGCCCAGCGACTCGAAGCTCTGCGGCAGGTTGTTGAGCACCTTCACCACCACGGGCACGCGGGCGCGGGCGAGGTCGTCCGCCACCATCCACGCCTCGGTGCCACCCGTGATCACCAGCCGCAGGTCGTACTCCCGCGCGATGCGCAGGGCGAGCTGGATGTCGCTGGCGCGGTGCGCCTCCAGGACCAGCGGCTGGCGCCCGGCCAGCACCGGCTGCAGCGCCTCCATGTCCAGCCGGCTAGCCGAGTACTCGCGGGTCTCACCGCGCTCGAACGCCTGCCGGTTGCGCTGGTAGGCCCGCGCGTCCTCCAGCACCTCGCGCAGGCGCATGGAAACGGCGGCGCGGGGCCCGCCCACGGCGCCACGGGCGTTCTCGCTCATGCTGGCCCACATCCCCACGGGGGAGACGATGCTCATCTCCTCCACCCGGTTCCCCGCCAGGTCGATCAGCGCGCCCTGGCCGGAGATCAGGCTGCCCCCGGGGCGCGTGACGGCGGTGGTGATCCCCGCGATGCGGGTCACGGGGATGACCATGGCGCGGGGGTTGATCCCCTCGGTCACGTTGAACGCGGCCTGCACCTGGTCCGCGTCGCCGCGCGGCGCCACGTCGCGGATCTCGGCGTCGTTGGTCTCGATCTCGCGCAGGCCGAGCTGGGTGCTGCTCTCGATGAGCCCCGGCGTCACCCACTTGCCGCGCGCGTCCACCCGCACGGCCCCGGCGGGCACCGCCACGCCCATCCCCACGGCGGTGATGCGGCCGTTCTGGATGACCACGGTGCCGCCGCGGATGGCCGTGCCGTCCGCGGTGTACACGTCGCCGCCCTCGATGGCGATGGTCTGCGCGGAGGCGGGCGCGGCGAGCGCGAGCGCCGCGGCGCAGAATAGGATCCGGTTCATCGCTGAGCCTCCGCCGGGAACAGCCCGACCTCGAAGTCCGTGCGCGGCTGCCGGCCGCGGTTGGCGCGGTCGAACATCAGCGCGCCGTCGATGTACACCCGGTCCGCGCGCGCGTACACGCTGAACGGGTTGTGCGACCACACCACCACGTCCGCGTCCTTGCCCGGCTCCAGCGTACCCACGCGGTCGTGCACGCCCAGCGCCCACGCGGCGTTGGCCGTGAACCAGCGGAGCGCGTCGTTCTCCGACACGTTCACACCCGCCTCGCGCCCCGCCTGGATGGCCTTGGCGGCCTCCTGGTTGAGCTTCTGGATCCCCGTGGGGTCGTCCGAGTGTACGACGGCGCGGGCGCCGGCGCTGTGCACCAGCGCGACGTTGGCACGGGTGAAGTCGAGCGCCTCCATCTTGAACCCCCACCAGTCCGCCCACAGCGAGCCGCTGATGCTGTCGCGGGCCATGAGGTCGCGCACCTTGTACGCCTCCACCCCGTGGTGGAACGAGCGGATGGAGTAGCCGAACTCGCGCGCCAGGTCGATCATCTGCGCCATCTCGTCGCCCCGGTAGCAGTGGTTGTGCACCAGGATCTCGCCGCGCAGCACGCCGGCCAGCGTTTCCAGCTCCAGGTCGCGCGTGGTGCCGCCGGCCGGCCCGCCGGGCGCCGAGCCCTGCCGCCCCGCCGCCGCGTCGCCGCCGGAGGCCGAGCCCTGCCGCCCCGCACCATCGGTCGTGCGCCGCTCCGCGTCGATCTTGCGGCGGTACTCGGCGGCGCGGATCCAGGCGGCGCGGTAGCCGGCCATGTTGCCCATGCGCGTGGCCGGGCCGCCGCGGTTGCCGTACACCCGCTTGGGGTTCTCGCCGCACGCCATCTTCATCCCGTACGGCGCGCCGGGAAACTTCATCCCCTGCACCGTGCGCGACGGCACGTTCTTGAGCGTCACGCTGCGCCCGCCGAACAGGTTGGCGGAGCCGGGGAGGATCTGCATGGTGGTGACCCCGCCCTCCAGCGCCCGCACGAAGCCGGGGTCCTGCGGCCACACCGAGTGCTCGGCCCACACCTCGGCGGTGTTGGGCTGCGTGGCCTCGTTGCCGTCCGAGTGCGCGGGCACGCCGGGGCTGGCGTACACGCCCAGGTGCGAGTGGGTGTCGATGACGCCCGGCGTGATCCACTTGCCGGTGACGTCCACCACGGTGGCGTTGGCGGGCGCGTCCACGGTGGCGCCCACGGCCGCGATGCGGCCGCCCACCATCAGCACCTGTCCGTTGGGGATCACCTGCCCGGCGGCCGTCATCACCGTCGCGCCGCGCAGCAGCGTGGGGACGGAGGCGAAGGGGCGGTAGGTGGAGGGAAAGGCATCGGCGCGGGGGGCCGGTGCGGCCTGCGCGCGCGGCTCGGGCGCGGGCGTCGCCGC
>CADCTW010000036.1 GCA_902805735.1 uncultured Gemmatimonadota bacterium
TCCGGCTGATCCTGGACGACCAGTCCGCGCAGGCGAGTAAACTCGCTGCAACGACTGCACGAAGTCCCCCTGCGGGGACTGTACGCTTCCGGCTGATCCTGGACGACCAGTCCGCGCAGGCGAGTAAACTCGCTGCAACGACTGCACGAAGTCCCCCTGCGGGGACTGTACGCTTCCGGCTGATCCTGGACGACCAGTCCGCGCAGGCGAGTAAACTCGCTGCAACGACTGCACGAAGTCCCCCTGCGGGGACTGTACGCTTCCGGCTGATCCTGGACGACCAGTCCGCGCAGGCGAGTAAGCTCGCTGCAACAACTGCACGAAGTCCCCCTGCGGGGACTCTACGTTTCCGGCTGATCCTGGACGACCAGTCCGCGCAGGCGGACTTCGTGCAGTTGTAGCCGCGACTTCAGTCGCCGCCACCGCGGCCAGGGTCACGCAGCGCCGCCTGCCTCGCGCGCGCGGCCCGGTAGATCTCGTGGCGCGCGGGGTCGGGCGGGAAGAGCTCGCCGCCGACGCGCGCCGCCTCCGCGAGGTCGGGGATCAGGCGCAGGCGCTCCAGGGTGAGGAGGGCGGCGCCGCGCGCGGTCTCCTCTTCCACCGCGGCCAGGCGCACCGGGCGGCCCAGCACGTCCGCGATGATGCGCGTCCATGCGGGGGACGCATGCAGCGCGCCGCCGCTCGCCACGACCTCGGCGGTGGGGCCGTAGGCGCTCTCCACCGCCTCCGCGCCGCCGGCGATGCGGTAGGCCACCGCCTCCAGCCACGCCCGCGCGATGTGCAGCGGCGTCGTGGCCAGCGTCAGCCCGTGGATCGCCGCGCGCTCGTCGGGGTCCAGCGCGGGCGGGCGCTCGGGGAGCAGACCCGAGGCCACCGTCAGCCCGTGCCCGTCCGGCGGGAGCGCGTCCAGCTCGGCGCCCAGCTCCGCGGGGAGCGCCAGCGTGCCCGCCAGCCAGGCGAACGCGTTCCCCCCGTTGGAAAGCGCCCGCCCGCTGACGGTGCGCAGCGCGTCCAGCCGGTAGCACCAGAGCGGCTCCGGCGGATCGGGTTCGGGATCCACGCGCAGCACGCGCAGCGCCGCCGACGTCCCCACCGTCAGCCCGACGATGCCGGGGCCGAACGCGCCGCTCCCCAGGCTGGCGCACGCGCCGTCGCCCAGGGCCGGGAACCAGGGCACCTCCGCCAGCTCCGGCCAGCGCCGCGCCCACTCCGCCGCCAGCCCGCTCAGCGGCTCGTCGGAGACGGTGCCCAGCTCGGCGGGCGTGATGCCGAGGGCCTCCAGCGTCTCCCCGTCCCAGGCGCACGAGCGCAGGCCAAAGAGCCCCGTTCCCGACGCCATGGAGAGCGAGGCGCGCGCCTCGCCGAAGAAGCGCAGGGTGAGGAGCTCCCCCAGCGAGAGCCAGCGTGTGGCGCGCGGCAAGCTATCGTTCCCCTCTCCGCGAAGCCAGAGGAGCTTTGCCGCGGGGTAGGTCGCGTGGATCCAGCAGCCGGTGCGCCGGTGGTACGCGCCGGGGTCCATCCGCGCCGCGAGCTCCCGCGCCGCGCCGGCCGCCCGCACGTCCCCCCAGCCGAAGAGCGGGGTGGCGGCGCGCCCGTCGGCCCCCACGCCCACCAGGCCGTGCCAGAAGGTGTCTATCGCCACGGCCGCGATCCCGGCCCCGGCCCGCCGCGCCTCCACCAGCGCCCGGTCGACCACCTCCACGCAGCGCGCCAGCATCACCTCGGCGTCCGCCTCCATCGCCCCTTCTTCCGTGCGCCACGGATACTCCGCGCGCACCGGCTCGCCGAGCGCGTTTCCCGCCACGTCGTACAGCCCCGCGCGCAGCGACGAGGTCCCGGCATCCAGCGCAAGAATCCACGGTCCGCTCATGAAAAGCTCATCACACAGAGACACAGAGGCACAGAGGCACAGAGATGAAGTTTTCTCTGTGCCTCTGTGTCTCTGTGTGAGCCCCGTAGTTGTTTACAGGTTGTCGCGCCGGCCGTCCAGCGTCTCACCGTCGCGGTGCACCTCGGCGCGCTCGCGGCGCAGGTCGGCCTCGACGGTCTCCGTCTCGGTGACCTCGTGCTTGCGCACGACCAGCTCTTCCTTGGCGACGGTGCGCGTCTCGGCCACCACCTCTTCCTCGGTGAGCGGAACGCGGATCGTCTCCCCCTCGCCGATGGTGGCGCCGCGGGCGGACATGGCGTCGTTGATCGGGCGGCGCTCCACGACGGCCTCCTCGTGGGTCACCGGCACGCTCTCGCGCACGTGCTCCGTCTCCACGCGCTTGTCGATCTCCACCGCGCCCGCTTCCACCCGGCGCGTCCCCACCGCCAGCTCCTCCTCGGAGAGCGTCAGGCGCTGCTCGTTCGCGTTCCCCGTCTGGCGCCCGTAGAAGCGGTTGTCGTCGAACGAGTCGTGCGTGTAGAAGTCGGTGTCGTGCGTGCCGC
This sequence comes from uncultured Gemmatimonadota bacterium, assembly GCA_902805735.1. Lineage (GTDB taxonomy): Bacteria > Gemmatimonadota > Gemmatimonadetes > Longimicrobiales > Longimicrobiaceae > Longimicrobium. Next base: position 2,434 of record CADCTW010000036.1, read on the forward strand.
CGGCGAGCTGCGTGGTGTCCGACGTGTCCGTGGTGCCCGCCGAGCCGGCCAGGCCCGCCGCGCCCGCCGCCATCCCGGTGCCCGCCGCGCCGCCCATGAAGCTGTTGCGCACGCTCGTCTCGTAGTCGCGCGTCACGGGCGACTGGTCGTAGGCGGGCATGGAGCGCAGATCGGTGGAGGCGATGTTGTCCACCATCACCTGGTCGCTGCCGCGGTCCAGCCGCGCGTAGCCGATGGGCACCAGCACGTGGCGGTCCGGCTCGGCCATCAGCCCGTTCTCCACCTCCACGTCCAGGTAGCGCACCTTCATGGCGTTGGTGTCGATCAGCAGCTCGTCCACCTCGCCGATCTTCCGCCCGTCCGAGGCGACGACCTGCCACCCGCGCACGTCCGGGTCGCCTTCGGCCACCTTGAAGTCGTCCAGCTGTCCAAGCGGTACCACCCGGTCCATTTCGCTCGCCATGGGAGTCTCCTTCTGGGTTTGCCGGCTCCCGGTGCCGCCCGCCGCGCCGGCGCGCTCTCCAGGGGGGGAACCATCCCCCTCCCGTCCACCGGGGGAGCCGTGCCCATCGCAACAGCCGTTCCACGGATACCGTGACGGGGCCGGCTGTTACGCCAACGCTGGACAAAGATGATGCGTCCGGATATGTTCCCCCCGCCGGGTGCCCGGACGGGCGCCGCAACCCACCCTTTGGAGATCAGGAGCCACCGATGTCTTCCACTGTGCAGGCGCCGGCCGGCGTCCTCGAGCGTGCGGACGTCTTCACCGAGGGCGAGCTCGACAGCCTTCCCGTGGGGATGATCCAGCTTGACCCCAAGGGGACCGTGCTCAAGTTCAACCAGGCGGAGTCGGAGCTGGCGCGGGTGGCCAAGGAAGACGCCATCGGGAAGAGCTTCTTCGACGAAGTGGCTCCGTGCACCAAGGTGCAGGAGTTCTACGGGCTCTTCCTGGAGGGCGTGGCCGCGAAGAGCCTCAACACGATGTTCAACTACAAGTTCCGCTTCAAGGACGGCCGCCAGAAGGACGTGGTGATCTCCATGTTCTACAGCGGCAGCACCGAGACGGTGTGGGTGCTGGTGCAGCGCCCGTAACGGCGGGGCTCACACCGAGACACAGAGGGAAGAGATTGGCGAGGCGGGAGTGGCCCAGGCGGCTGGGGTTCGCCGTGAAGGTGGCGGGGCGCGAGGGGCTCAAGAGCAACGACGCGCGCAAGTGGCGATCGGGCCCGCACCTGCGGGTCTCGATCGATTACCTGCACCCCGTTTTGGACTACCTGGACGAGGTGGACATCCGCATGTACCGGATCTCCTCCGACTTCGTCCCCTACTCCACGCACCCGGACATGCCGCAGTTCCACGGGCAGATCCGGGAGTGCGCCGCCGACCTGGCGCACCTCGGGCGCCGTGCCCGCGAGTACGGCGTCCGCCTTTCGCTGCACCCCTCGCAGTACGTCCTCCTGTCCGCGCAGGACCCGGCCATCAACGCCAAGGGCATCGCCGACGTCGACGCGCAGGCCGAGCTCCTGGACGCCATGGAGCAGGGCCCTGAAGCCGTCGTCGTGCTGCACCTGGGCGGCGCCTACGGCGACAAGGACGCGGCCATCGCCCGCTTCGTGGACAATTTCGCGCGCCTCTCCGAGTCAGCCCGCCGGCGGCTGGTGATCGAGAACGACGAGACCGTCTACTCGATGGCCGACTGCCTGCGCGCCCACGAGGCCACCGGCGTCCCGCTCGTATTCGACCACCAGCACCACAACCTGAACCCCGGCGGGCTCACCGTGGGCGAAGCCGCCCGCAAGGCGCTCGCCACCTGGCGCGGCATCCAGCCCAAAATCCACTTCTCCTCCCCCAAAATGGACCTGCGCACGGTCAAGCGCGGCGCGAAAGAGGTCCTCGCCCCGCCCCTCCTCTCCCAGCACGCCGACTTCGTCAACCCCTGGGAGTTCGCCTGGTTCCTCCGCGAAACCGGCCCCCTCCCCTACGACGTCATGCTGGAGGCCAAGCAAAAAGACCAGGCCCTCCTCAAGCTCCGCCAGGACCTGGACCGGCTGAAGCTCTGGCCCTGATCTCACACAGAGGCACAGAGAACACTTCGCCTCCGTACCTCGGCAGAGGCAGCAGCTACCGGGCGACCGCGACTGCCCGGCCGAGCGCCTCCAGCGCGGCATGGACCTCGTCCTCCATGCCGGCGAGGGGTACCGGGCTTTCCAAGATGACCGGTACGGTAGCCGGAATCAGTTCAGCTACTTCGGCGAAGGCCCGGATCGCTACCCAGGTGAGCGGCAGGTGGCGACTCGTCACATCGACTTCGCTCATGTGAACCTGCGTCAGCCGTGACCCAAACCGGCGGAGGATTCGGAATGCCTCCGTCATGGACGGGTCACACTGGCGAGCGTGAGCGATATCGAAGCACAACGAGGCCTCGGGGAGAATCTCGAAGACGCTCGCCAGCTCGGCGGCGGTCCTTCCCGCCGGCTTGCGCTTGTCCATGTTCTCGATGCAGAGCGACCTGCCGAACGGCGCCCAGCACGCGTGCGAGTGAATCACGTCGGGGTGCACCACGATCGGCCAACCCTGCTGTGCCAGAGGGAGCAGGACGTCCGCCAGCCAGACTTCTTCATCGGCCGTGAACGAACTGGGCGCGTGCACCGAGACGTACTCGAACGTCGACAGGTCCAGCGAGTGGATACCTTCCAGCAGCGGCGCCATCTCGCCGATTCTGAGTGCCGACAGCTCCGCCACACGGCTGCCGAACCGCCGCATAGCAGCCACGCCTGCACGGAAATCCGATCGGGCCAGAGCCCCGGTGGAAAAACCGATCATTTCCATGGTCAAAACACCCCGTAGCGGCGGGTCAGAGCGGGTATGGGCGTGCCCTGCTGATCGAAGAAGATGTCGGACAATGCTCTCTGGAAGCGGGCGCTGATCTGGTGGACCTCACCATAAAGCGGGTCGCCCGCGGCAGCTTCGGGTCTTAGATCCTCCAGCCAGTCCCGCTTCTCGGCATCATCGAGTAGCCCGATGAACGCGTTGTATGCTCCGAACAGGTCACGTCCGGCACCGTGCAGCGCGGGGTAACGCAGTATGGTGCCCGCCGCGATGTCGAGAGGTGACTTCCTCACGAGGGCGGCCAGGTGCTCTACTACTCTGGCAATGCGCGCAAGAGCAGACTCGCCGTCCTCAGGTGAGAGCTCGGTTTCACACGAGTAACAACTGAGGAGCCCCGCCGCGTAGATCAGCTTTCTGCTCATGCGCAGCTTGGCCGTTCTCAGTGCCCACCCTTTCCTGTCTCGCAGCCGGCGCTTCTGGGCGAAGTCAACCGTGAGAGTGCGCCAGTAACGCGCGATGTCGTTCAGCAGGAAACGCGGAACCTTGAAGGCCGGCTCGGGCATGCCGCGGGCGGCATCCTCTTCTACATACCTGCGCAAGACGTTCTGAATCACGCGCGAATACGCCGCGTCGTCGCCGAGCACGGCGGATTCCAGCAGAAGGAGAATGCGCTGGGTGGTGTTCCGGTTGGTGTCATCGTCTCCCCCGATCCTGTGGAGAAGATCGTGGCCCACCGCGAATCGCCCGAAGGTGCCACCCGGAGAGGGAGCCTTTGTGCCGATCGCATCCAGGGTCCGGGTGATGTCCAGAGCGACGTCCAGGTGCTTGGGGTCCGCCTGTCCATCGAGCAGGAGTGTCCAATCGACGTCGCTGCTCTGGGTGAACTCGTCTCGTGCGAGTGAGCCGAATACGACGATGCTCGTGTCCGGATGATTGTACCTGTGAAGCGCGGAGGCAGCCTCTCCTTCTGCTCCCGAGCGCGGAGCCGCGCGCTCACCAGGTCCGGCCAATCCGCGGCGAGGAGCTCACGCAGTTCCATCAGTTCCGATCGCGGCTCCACCTCGTACGAACGCACCGCGGCCGTCAACCCTCCTGGCCCTCCAGCCGCCGCAGCACCGCCTCCCCCGCCGCCACCGTCCCCAGCGATCCGCCGAGATCGGACGTCGTCTCGCCCGCGAGCACCGCGGCCTGTACGGCGGCTTCCACGCGGGCGGCGGAGGCGTCGTCGCCGAGGTGGCGGAGCATGAGGGCGGAGGTCAGGATGGCGGCCAGGGGGTTGGCGCGGTCCTGGCCCGCGATGTCGGGGGCGGAGCCGTGCACGGGCTCGAAGAGGGAGACGCGCCCGGGGTGGATGTTGCCCGACGCGGTGAGCCCCAGCCCGCCCACCAGCGCGGCGCCCAGGTCGCTGAGGATGTCGCCGAACAGGTTGCCGGTCACGATCACCTGGTAGCGCTCGGGGCGGCGGACCAGGTCCATCGCCAGCATGTCCACGTAGAGCGCCTCCCGCTCGATCTCCGGGTACTCCTTCGCCACCTGCGCGAACACGCGCCGCCAGAGGCCGCCCGCGAACTCCATGGCGTTGGCCTTGTCGGACAGGGTCACGCGGGAGTGGCCGTGGGCGCGCGCGTAGTCGAAGGCGGCGCGGACGATCCGCTCCACCCCCTTGCGGGTGTTCATGTCCTCCTGCACCGCCACCTCGTCCGGCGTCCCCTCCTTGAAGGTGCCGCCCATCCCCACGTACACCCCTTCCGTGTTCTCGCGGAAGATCACGAACTGCAGGTCGTCCACCGTCTTCCCCTTGAGGGGGCAGAGGCGCTCGTGGAGGAGGCGCACGGGGCGGAAGTTGATGAACAGGTCCAGCCGGAAGCGCATCCCCAGCAGGATCTGCCGCGCGTGCTCGTTTCCCGGCACGCGCGGGTCGCCGAGGGCGCCCAGCAGGATGGCGTCGTAGCGCTCGCGCAGCTCCGCGAACTCGGCGTCGGTGATCGTCTCGCCGGTCTCCAGGAAGCGGTCGGCGCCGTGGGGCCACTCCACCAGCTCGATGTCCGGCCGCACGGCGCGCAGCACGCGCGCCGCCTCGCGGGTGACTTCCTTGCCAACGCCGTCGCCGGGGAGCACCGCTACGCGCGCCATGTAATTTCCTCTGTGTCTCTGTGTGAGACTGGAGTTCAGCGGGGATTCGCGATGGAGTACGTGTACGCCGCGACCGCCCGGATCTGCTCGTCGCTGAAGGTGCCGTCGCCACGGGGGGGCATGGGCACCTCGAACTGCTTGGGAGTGGCCACGCCCTCGCGCACCACGGCGATGATCTCTTCGAAGGAGCCGTTCCCCTCCAGCCACTCGCGGTCGGTGAGCGACGGGCCCAGCGGCGTGCCGCCCGCGTTCTCGCCGTGGCACATCACGCACGCGCGCAGGTACAGCTCCTGGCCCTGCTGGCCGGCCTCGTTCGAAACGCCGGGGGGCAGCTTGCCCACGGCGGCCGCCTGCACCGGCTTGCCGGACGCCTCGGCGGGAGCGCCGGACTCGGCGTCGCCCGGGGGCCTGCCCCGGCCGCACGCCCCCAACAACAGCACGGCCGCAGCCGCCGTCCACCCGATCCGTCGCCGCATCAGTCGCGTAGTGTGCGCAGGGAAGGAGCCGGCCATCGCCGGATTGAGGGCGCGCCTCACCGCAAGCGCTGTTCCGGGCCCTGGGGCACGCTGCGCCCCCCCGGCTCGCGCGGCCACCCGCAGGTGGCGCAGAAGCGCCACTCCGGCTCGATCATGGAGCTGCACTCGCCGCACGGCACCGGCACCAGGCACTTGCCGCAGAAGGGGCAGTAGCTGACCGCGCGCCCCGCCGGGAGCGGCGTGCGGCACCCCGGGCACGC
>CADCTW010000037.1 GCA_902805735.1 uncultured Gemmatimonadota bacterium
CAGATGGGCCTGCTCCGGCTCGCACCGCACTAACCTCAACTTTCCGAACCGCCGGATGCGGACCCGCATGTCCGGTGGTGTGGGAGGGGTGCAGCCGGGATCACCGGCTGCCCCCTATCCCGATTCTGCGTGTGAGTCTAGCGGCGGACGAGGAGGTAGTTGGCGGAGCCGGGCACCCAGAACACGGATGCGTTGTTCAGCGCGTAGCCGAAGCGGTACTGGGCGGTGACCTGCCAGGAGGTGTCGTTCGCGACGGTGGCGAAGACGCGGATGGCGAGGAGGCGGTTGTCGTTTTCGGAGCGGGGCTCCTCCACCCCCATGCGCATGGGGGCCACCATCAGGCTCCAGTCGTTCACGGTGCCCGAGGGGACCGCGACGACGTCGCCGTGCGCCACCGTGCCGGAGACGGAGCGTGGGGCGGAGGAGCGGCCGGGGGTCGCGCACCCCGTCAGGGCCGCGAGCACGCAGGCCGCCAGGGCAGGTCGGAGGGCACGCATACGGTTCCGGGGTTCAGGGGATAGGGGGGAGGGGCGCCGCCGCGAGGGGGCGCCCCGTCTCGCGGAAGAGCGCCGCCTCCAGGATCACGGCGGCCGTGTTCAGGTTTTCGCCGCCCGTGGAGCGCCCGGTCTGCTCGTACACGCCCGAGCTCCACCCCGTGGTGCGGCGGGCGTTCGCGACGGCCTGCACGGCGGTGCGCGTGTAGTCGCTGGGGAAGAGCGCGTGCCATCCCCACGCGGCCTTGGCGCTCACCCAGCGCGGGGTGCGCGACGCCGTCGTGGAGCCCTGCGTGCTCACCACGAAGGTCTTCCCCTGCAGGTTCACGTTGTAGTAGTAGAAGTAGCTGGGCGGACGCGGGATGGCGTCCTCGCTCACCATCGTCACCTGCTTGGTGCGGCGGAAGCGCTCGCGCTGCACGTCCAGCATGCGCATCGCCAGCTCGCGGCCGCTCTGGTCCCATCCCAGCTCCAGCCCCATCAGCACGAAGGGCTCGCTGGTCAGGTGGTCGTGCCCCCGGCGGTCCGCTACCAGCGGCACGCCCAGCACCGTGATGGGGATGGCGTTCAGCGACGGGTCCAGCGCACGCTCCGCGCGGTGGCCCCACAGCGCGAATCCGGCCGCGGCGTACTGCTCGTACGGGATCCTCCCCTCGATGTAGCGCAGCTCGCGCCCCCCGGGGGTGATGGTGGTGCCGTACAGGTACCCGTCGCGCACCATCCTCGCCATCTGCAGCCGCCCCACGACCGAGTCCACCTGGGCGGCGTAGCGCGGCTGCCGGGTGCGGATCACGTGAAGCCACACCAGCATGCGCCCCATGTCCGTGGCCGACCACCCGGTGCCCCGCTGCGTGGCGCTGCGGTCACGGTCGTCGCGCCCGGCGATGGCGCCCGTGCGCGTCGAGTAGTTCTTGCTGAACGCCACCCCGTCGAACAGCCGGACGCGGCCCAGCGTGTGGAGGGCCAGGCGCATGCGGCGGTCGTACTCGTCGTCGCGCAGCAGGCCGAGCTGGTTGGCGCAGTAGAGGGCGGCCAGGCCGCTGGCCATGTCCCACACGGTGGCGTAGGGGTACGATGTCACGGAGTTGACCAGGCCGGTGGAGGGCTGGTACTCGCGCTCCACGTAGGCCCACGCGCTGCGCGCCGCCTCCGCGAAGGCCGCGCGCTCGTCCGGCAGCGAATCGGGGCGGAAGCGGGGGAGGGGCTTGGCGGCGGCCGAGAAGGGCGCGGGATGTGCGTGCCCTGCGGCGCCGGTCTCACCGCCGGGCGGCAGGAGCACGAGCCATCCCCCCACGCCGAGCATGAGGGCCGTGGCGAACATCGTGGGATTCTGCACCAGTCGGGATTTCATGGTAGGGGCCGGAGGGCGGCGGGCCGGGGTCCGGCCGGGCGAGCCCGCCCCGCCGCGCCTGCGCGCGCGCTGCGGGAGACTCGCCGCGTCTTTGCTTGCGGGCGCGTGCGCGA
>CADCTW010000038.1 GCA_902805735.1 uncultured Gemmatimonadota bacterium
GGCGCGTGCCCCCGGGCGCGGGCACCGGCCAGCTGGAGCGCGTGCTGGACGCCCTGGCCCGCGCCCGCTTCCGCGAAGACGCGCCCGCCCCCGCGCCCCCGGCCCCCCGCGCCGAGTGCGTGTGGGTGACCCCCGGCCGCGACCACGGCGGCGGGTGGGGCGACGTGTACGCGCTGGGGGCCGCGTGACGGTCGCTCTCCTGCACCGCCGTCTCACGGCCGCCATGGCGCTGGCCGCGCTCGGCGCCTTCGCGGCGGGCGCGGGGTTCGAGGCGCCCACCGTGCTGGCCGGGGCGGGGCTTCTCCTCGCCACCCTTTGGCAGCCGCCGGCGGAGTGGAGCCGCTGGGTGGAGCACGCGTCGCGGGTGGGGATCCTGGCGCTGTGCGCGTGGATGCTGCACGTGGCCTTCATCCGCGCCGGCGACTTCATGCCGCAGGTGCTGGGGATGCTGCTCTTCCTGCTGGTGGCCGAGTCGCTCCGCTCGCTGGACGCGAAGAACGACATGCGGCTGTACTCGCTGAGCTTCGCCCTGATGATCGCGGCCACGGGGTACTATCCCGGGATCGCCTTCGCGGCGGCGTTCGCGGCGTACGTGGCGCTGGCGGTGCTGGCGATGATGGTGGGCTTCCTCCGCCGCCAGGCCGAGGGGTACCGCGCGCCCGACATCCGCATCGGCCGCCGCTTCCTGTGGACCACGGCGGCGCTGAGCGGGGTGACGCTGCTGATGAGCGCCGCCCTTTTCGTCGTCTTCCCCCGCCTCCCGCGGCAGTGGAACGTGCACGGCCGCTCGCGCGGCGGCGAGGCGATGGTGGGCTTCGGGGGCGAGGTGTCGCTGGGGGAGCACGGCTCGCGGCTGCAGCTCAGCGACGACCCGCGTGTGGCCTTTCGCGCCGAGTTCCCGGACGGCGCGCCCCCCCAGGTGCAGGGCCTCCATTGGCGCGGCCGCTCGTACGACTGGTTCGACGGCGTGCGCTGGCGGCGCACCGGCGTGCGCGGCGGCGACCTGCCGCCGGGCGCGTACCGCCTGCGCTGGGGCGGCGAGGAGACGCGGGTGAGGATCTTTGGCGGGCCGCCGGGGGTGCAGCTCCTCTTCGGCCTGCACCCGGTGCTGCGGGTGGAGGCGCGCTCGGCCATCCGCCCCTGGCGCGACGGCACCGGCGACATCCGCTTCGCCGGCGGCGAGACGCCCGTGTACACCGCCGTCTCCGGCCCGGCCATGCCGCCCGCCGCGGCGCTGGCCGACCTCCCGGAGGCCGATCCGCCGCAGCTCGCGCCCTACCTGGCCCTCCCCGCCGTCTCGCCCCAGCTGCGCCGCCTGGCGGACTCGCTGCGCTGGGGCACGGACTCGCGGCTGGAGCAGGTGCGGGCGGTGGAGCGCCACCTGCGCACCTTCACCTACACGCTGGAGCTTCCCCCCTCCCGCGCGCAGACCTCGCTGGAGTACTTCCTGTTCCGCCGCCGCGCGGGGCACTGCGAGTACTTCTCCACCGCCATGGCCGTGCTGCTGCGCGCGCAGGGCATCCCCGCGCGCAACGTGACGGGCTTCCTGGGCGGGGCCTGGAACGAGCGCGCCGGCTACCTGCGCGTCACCGAGAACGACGCGCACTCGTGGGTGGAGGTGTGGTTCCCCGGCGCGGGGTGGGTGCCCTTCGACCCCACGCCCCCCTCGCGCTTCGAGGTGGTGCAGCGCGGCACGGCGGGGGCGTGGGACAGCCCCCTGCGCATCTGGTTCGACGGCGTGGAGTACCGCTGGTACCGCTGGGTGATCGACTACAACCTGGACCGCCAGCTCGCCGTCTTCCGCGGCGTGGGCGATCTCTTCTCCCGCGGCCGCGGCTCGTCGCCCGAGCGCACGCCCGGCGGCACCCGCGGCTCCCCCGGCGGCGGCGTTCCCGACGCGGTGCAGTGGGCCGTGCTCGCCGCCGCGCTGGCCGGCG
>CADCTW010000039.1 GCA_902805735.1 uncultured Gemmatimonadota bacterium
TTCGTCCTGAGCCAGGATCAAACTCTCCATGAGTTGAACAGCTCTTGAGAACAAACGACTGTATCGTTCGTTCGGTTTCTTCTTACCTTTGATGGAGCCTCTGTGCCGCACCTTTCGGCGCTGCGCACATGCCGGGAGAAGGTACGCTCCCGGCGAGGCCCACACGGACACCCATTACCCTGGTTTTCAAACACTCACTGGCCAAAACGCCGCCGGTGAAGAGAGAACAACTTAAACCGTTCCACGTGGGGTGTCAACCCCCCGCGTGGGGCCGTTTTGCGCGCTTCTGGCTCTGCAAGGAATTCGAAAAAACGCGGGTGCCCGCCACCCGGGCGGGCACCCGCGCACACCGTCAGCGAACGGAAGGCTCAGATCTCGTCTTCGCCTTCCAGGTCGTCGCCCTCGGTCCACTCGTCCTCGTCCTCATCCCAGTCCTCGTCGTCCTCGTCGTCCCACTCGTCGTCTTCGTCGAGGTCGTCCTCGTCTTCCCATCCCTCTTCGCCATCGCCGCTCCACTCGTCGTCCTCTTCGTCCTCGAAGCGCGCGAAGATCGCGTCTTCGAGTTCGAGCTCCTCACCGGTCGCCGGGTGAGCCATCGCGTTCGGCATTGCCAGAGTCTCCATGGTAGACGGGATACGGAAGATGAGGCGCGGACTGGTGCCGACCAGCCGTCGTCGCGCGAGAAGCTAATCGGCGCCCCTTGCCTGTCAAGCCTTGAATAACGCCTTGGGGCCGCTAACGCAAATCTCGCGTCAATCCGGCACCAAACGCGAAGCGCGCCGCCCCCGTGTGGGAGCGGCGCGCTGGTGCCGGCTTGGGCCGCGTCAGGCGCTGGCGCGCGACGCCTTCTTCCGGTCGCTGGCGTTGAGCAGGCGCTTGCGCAGGCGCAGCGACTTGGGCGTCACCTCGATGAGCTCGTCGTCGGCGATGTAGCCCATCGCGTCTTCCAGCGTCATCACCCGCGGCGGCTCCAGCAGGACGTTGTCGTCCGATCCGGAGGCGCGCATGTTGGTGAGCTTCTTCCCCTTGCAGACGTTCACCTCCATGTCGCCCTGGCGGGAGTTCTCACCCACCACCATCCCCTCGTACACCGGCACGCCGGGGGCGATGAAGAAGGTGGAGCGCTCCTGCAGGTTGCCCAGCGCGAACGCCACGCTCTCGCCGTCGAGCATGCTGACCAGCACGCCGCGGTTGCGGTTGCTGAGCGTTCCCACGTACGGGCCGTACTCCAGGAAGCGGTGGTGGAGCTGCCCCTCGCCGCGCGTGTCGGTGAGGAACTCCGAGCGGTAGCCGAAGAGCCCGCGCGCCGGCACGCGGTACACCAGGCGCACCAGCCCGCCGCCCGGGTTCTTCATCTCCAGCATCTCGGCGCGGCGCTGGCCGAACTTCTCGATCACCGGCCCCATCAGGTTCTCGGGGACGTCGACGGTGACCTCCTCGTACGGCTCCATCAGCTCGCCGCCCGGGCCCTTCTTGAGGATCACGCGCGGCCGCGACACGGCGAACTCATACCCTTCGCGCCGCATCGTCTCCATCAGGATCCCCAGGTGCAGCTCGCCGCGGCCCGACACCGTCATGGTGTCCGGCGAATCGGTGTCTTCCACGCGGAGCGCCACGTTGCTCTCCAGCTCGCGCATCAGGCGGTCGCGGATCTGGCGCGAGGTGACGTACTTCCCTTCCCGCCCGGCGAAGGGCGACGAGTTCACCATCAGGTCCACGGACACGGTGGGCTCTTCCACCGCGATCCCCTGCAGTGCCTCGGGGTGCTCCGGGTCGCAGATGGTGGAGCCGATGTCCACGTTGGGCAGCCCCGCCACGGCCACCACGTCGCCGGCCGAGGCGCTCTCCGCCTCGCGGCGCTCCAGTCCCTCGAAGCTGAACAGCTTGCTGATGCGGGCGCGGGCCATCCCCGGCGCGTCGCCCTCGTGGCCGTGCTCCAGCAGGATCACCGGCTCGCCCACGCGCGCCACGCCGCGCTCGATGCGCCCGATGGCCAGACGCCCCAGGTACGGCGAGTAGTCGATGGTGGAGACGAGCATCTGGAACGGCCCCTCGGCCTCCCCCGTGGGCGCCGGAATCGTCTTCACGATGGTGTCGAAGAGCGGCGTCAGGTCCTTGCGCTCGTCCTCCGCCTGGTACATCGCCACGCCCTCGCGGCCCACGGCGTACAGGAAGGGGCAGTCCAGCTGGTGCTCCTCCGCCTCCAGCTCCATGAACAGCTCCAGCACCTCGTCGTGAACGCGGTGCGGGTCCGCGTCGCCGCGGTCGATCTTGTTGATGATGACCACCGGCTGCAGCCCCAGCTCCAGCGCCTTGCGCGTGACGAAGCGCGTCTGCGGCATGGGGCCCTCGGCCGCGTCCACCAGCAGGACCACGCCGTCCACCATGCGGAGGATGCGCTCCACTTCGCCGCCGAAGTCGGAGTGCCCTGGAGTGTCGACGATGTTGATCTTGGTGTCGGCCCAGCGGACCGACAGGTTCTTGGCCAGGATGGTGATGCCCCGCTCGCGCTCCAGCGGGTTGCTGTCCATCACCCGCTCCGCCACCTGCTGGTTCTCGCGGAAGGTGCCCGCCTGGCGCAGCATGTGATCGACCAGGGTGGTCTTCCCGTGGTCGACGTGTGCGATGATCGCGATGTTGCGGATCGGCATATAGCTCTCGGTGTGCCCGGAAGTCTCTTTCATCAAACGAAAGCGGGCGCCTCTTCAGTGAGGTGCCCGCCCCCGAGATGCAGCCGTCTAAAGTAACGCATTTCGGTGATTTGGTCCAGCCCTGGGACTGCCTGGGCTCACACGGAGACACAGAGACACGGAGGAGTTGACAGAGAGCTGTCAATTACGTATAATGACAGCGTGCTGACAATCAACCCTCGGAGGGCATCATGGAAACTGTACACCTGTTCGTGCTGGACACGATGGCGGACTGGGAGCCCGGGTACGCGGTCTCCGGGATCAACCAGCCGGCGTACCAGGCGCACCCCGGGCGCTACACGGTGCGCACCGTGGGGGCCACGCGGCAGCCGGTGCGCACGATGGGCGGCGTGACCATCACGCCCGATCTGGCGCTGGACGAGCTGGCGCCGGACGGGAGCGCGATGCTGATCCTTCCGGGGGCGATGACGTGGGACCAGGGGGAGCACGGCGAGGCCGCCGAGAAGGCGCGCGAGTTCCTGGCGGCGGGCGTGCCGGTGGCGGCCATCTGCGGCGCGACGTCCGGGCTCGCCCGGCGCGGGATTTTGGACGACCGCCGGCACACGAGCAACGCGCTGGAGTACCTGGCGGCGGCGCCCGGCTACGCGGGGCACGCGCACTACGCGGGCGGGCCCGCGTTCCGCGACGGAGACCTGATCACGGCGTGCGCCAGCGCACCCGTGGAGTTCGCCCGCCTCATCTTCGAGCGGCTGGAGGTGTACGCGCCGCCCGTGCTGGAGGCGTGGTACTCGCTCTACGGCAAGGGCGATCCGGCCGGCTTCTACGCGTTGGAAGCGGGCGGTCAGGCGTGAGCGAGGCACCGCGCCTGGTCCGCTCGGCGGCGGGGGACGCGCTGACGGAGCTGCTGCTGCGCGTCTTCCGCCTGAACGGCCTGTTCCTCTCCGAAGCCGAGGAGATCGCCCGGCCCACGGGGCTCACGCCGGCGCGGTGGCAGGTGCTGGGCGCCGTGCTCCAGCAGCCGCGCACCGTCTCGGGGATCGCCCGCGTGATGGGCCTCACGCGCCAGAGTGTTCAGCGGCTCGCGGACGCGCTGGCGGAGGCGGGGATCACCGAGTACGTCGACAACCCCGCCCACCGCCGCGCCAGGCTGGTGCGCCCCACCGCCGCGGGGTGGGCGGCCATCGAGGTCATCCGGCCGCGCCAGTACGCCTGGACGCACCAGGTCACCGCCGACGTCGGCGCGGAGGAGCTGCGCGCGGCGGTCGCGACCATGGAGCGGGTGATCGAGCGCATCGAGGAGATGGAACAGCGGGGCTCACCCGGGGATGCCGCTGCGCCCGAAGCGAGGGGATAAATCCCCCGCGCTGGGACCACGGGAAGCCCGCTGAAGCGGGCTTCCCGCTGTTTCAGCCGGGGATTCATCCCCGGGTTTTGACGCCCGGCGCCGATCAGCGCCTGAGGCTGCGGTAGGCGATCATCTTGTAGACGAGCTTGGCGGCCACGAAGTCCGGGGCCGCGTTGCCGCCGATGGGGGCGAGCTCCACGACATCCGCGCCGACGACGTTCTTTTCGGTGAAGACGCGGCGGAGGAGCTTCATGGTGGGGTACCAGGTCATGCCGCCGGGCTCCGGGGTGCCGGTGGCGGGCATCAGCGAGGGGTCGAAGTAGTCCACGTCGAAGGTGATGTAGACATCGTCGCCCAGCGCCTGCATGGCGCGGTCGATCCACTCCTCGTTGTCCCACATCTCCTCGGCGAAGATGGTGGTGATGGCGGGGGCGCGCTCGCGCATCAGCGCCCGCTCGTCCGAGGTGATGGCGCGAATGCCCACCTGCACCAGGTCCGCGTCGTCGATGCAGCGGGCCATCACGGCGGCGTGCGAATACGGCGAGCCCTCGTACTCCATGCGCAGGTCGCCGTGCGCGTCGAACTGGAGAACGGAAAGGCGGCGGCCCTGGAGGCGCGCCGCGTTGGCCAGCACCGGCGCGCTGGAGATGGAGTGCTCGCCCCCCAGCCCGATCACCAGCCGGTCGCCGGCGGCTTCCAGGATGGTGTCGTACGCCTCGCGCAGCTCGCGCACGGCCGTCTCGGGGCCCGCGGAGCTCAGGTGCAGCGCGGGGAGGGTGAAGACGCCCACCTCGGGCCCCGGCTCGCCGTCCAGCTCCTGGTCGTACAGCTCGATGTAGCGCGAGGCCTGGATGATGGCGGCGGGCCCCAGCTTGGTGCCGCCCTGGTACGAAACGGTGGACTCGTAGGGAATGGGGAGGATCACCACGCCCGCCCTGTCCCACTCGGCGGCCTCGCCCTCCAGGCCAAGGAAGTTGTGCGGGAGCTCCCAGGAGAGCTCCTTCAGGGTGTCGGGAAGTTGGTCTGCCATATCTGGATCGCTGTGACGGGTTCGCGGGGGGCGCAGGCGCGGCGGGAATTTGGGGACGGAGCGCAGCTTCGGCCAGAGCCACTCGCCGCGTCTGCGCGCACCGGCGCGCCGCCGGAATCCCGCCAGTGATCCCCATGGGGCGCGGAAACCCACACGTATCCCGTCAGTAAAGTTGTGGGGAAGCGAGCAGGGGGTTACAATGCACGAAGGAGGATGGACGGCGCACCTCTCACGGGCCAGATCGCATCATGCCATCGCCCGAGCTCATCTCAAACGGAGGAACCGATGTCACGACTCTTCAAGGCGGCACTTGTCGGCGGAGCCATGCTGCTGGTCGGGGGTGGGAGTGTGGCCGCCGCGGCGATCACGCCGTCGGAAGGCGCCGTTCGCAGCGCGGCCAACACGATGACGGCGAGCATCTTGGGCCCCAGCACGGTAGGAAGCCATTCCACGTGCACCTGGTCGGGGAGCGCGGACGGTGGGGTTGCGCCGTACACCTTCTACTGGATCTCCTCGCAGGGGGACCAGGGAATCGGAGTCAACTTCGAAGCGACTGCGCCGGAGTCCGGGCCGATGGAGATTTCTCTGTACGTGGAGGACGCCAACCTGACCCCGGTTTCCGTGGAGAAGATCGTTCTCGTCTCCACCAGCAAATCGGGCTGTTAGGCCGGAGCAGTACGACAGGGAGCCGCCCGGATCCATCCGGGCGGCTCCCTGTCTTTTGTCCGCTGTTTCGGTTCGGCGAGCTTTACGCCACGTCCCACGCGGGACAGGTCAGCCCGTTGTACGACACCGTCACGCCCTGCTCCTGGCACTCCGCGCATAGCCCGTAGATCTCCAGCCGGTGGCGGGTGGGGGAGAAGCCGTGCTCGCGCGAGACGGAGTCCTGGATGCGCTGCAGCTCGGGGCTGCGGAACTCCGTGACCTTGCGGCAGTGCGTGCAGACCAGGTGGTCGTGCACGGGCTGCCCGCCGAAGAGGTGCTCGTAGCGCTTGAAGCCGTCGCCGAAGTCGTGGTCCTCCACCAGCCCGCTGCGCACCAGGATCTCCATGGTGCGGTAGATGGTGGCCTTGCCGATCCGCTCGCCGCGCTCCTTGAGGCGCGCCTCGATCTCTTCCACCGAAAGGTGCTCGGTGGTGCTGAACACCACGTCCGCCACCACCTCGCGCTGCTGCGTCACCGGGAGCCCCTGCTGCTTCAGGTAGCGCCGGAAGAGGTGGAGGTAGGGCGACGCGGGGGGAGATTCGACGGTGGCGACCGACATGCTGGGCTCCTTGCGAAAGACCTCGCCGAACGCGGCCGGCGCAGGGCTAACGATAATCATTCTTGATTGTACGGGTCAAGCTTGCCCACCCAAATCCGCCAGCAAGCGGCTCCAGCGCGCGGGGTCGCCACCCACCTCGCGCACCTCCGGGGTCTCCATCCCCCCGCCCAGGCGCCTCACCATCCCGTCCACGATGCGGTCCAGCCGGTCGGGGGGCACGGTGCCCTCCTCCACCAGCGAGTCCGCGCGGCGCGTCTTGCCGCCCTTGAGCGACTCGGCCTCGTAGCGCAGGGTGTGGAGGGTGCGGCGCGGGCCCCGCGCGTCCGGCTCGGCGAAGAGGGCCAGCACGGCCAGCCCGCTCTCCTTCGCGCCCAGCGCGCGCGGGGGGAAGGTCCACACCTGGTCCACCCGCTCGGCCGGGACCGCGGCGGCGGCCAGGGCGGCGGCGAGGTGGGGGTTGGCGAGGCTCAGCCGACTTCGGCGGGCTGGCGGGCGGCGGCCTCGATCTCCACGTAGTGGCGCAGGACGTGGAGGAAGTCCTGCGCGTTGGTGATGACGCCGAATGCCTGGTGGGTGCCGCGGTCCTTGAGCTTGGAGACCAGGAACTCCGACGAGTCCACGCAGATGGTGGTCATGGGGCGCACCTCCCCCGTCTCCTCGCGGTAGACGTAGGAGGGGAGCATGTTGCCGGTGGCGATGGAGTGCAGCGCCGTGGCGATCATCATCACCCCCGTGGCGCGGCGCGTGTGCTCCTTCATCGTCTCCTGCGCCACGATCGCGTCGGTGATGGTGTCCGGCAGCGGCCCGTCGTCGCGGATGGACCCGGCCAGGACGAAGGGGACGTCGTGGGTCACCAGGGCGTGCATGATGCCGTCGGTGACGACCCCCTGCTCCACCGCCGCGCGGATGGAGCCCGCCGCGCGCACCCGGTTGATGGCGCGCATATGGAAGGCGTGCCCCCCCTCCAGCGGCACGCCCCGCGCGTTCATCCCCAGCGTGGTGCCCATGGTGGCCGACTCGATGTCGTGCACGGCCACCGCGTTGCCGCCGAAGAGCACGCCCACGTAGCCGTTGCGGATGAACCAGGAGAGCGTGTCGCGGCCCCGCGAATGGAGGACGGCGGGGCCCACCACCCACACGAAATGCCCGCCGCGCTCCCGCTCTTCCACCAGGATGCGCGCCATCTCGTTGTAGTCCGTCGGCTTCTCGCGCGAGACCTCGGACGACATGAATTTGAACTCGCCCTCGGGCCCCTGGTCCGGGTTGCCCACCAGCCCCGTGGTGTGCACGAAGATCCCCTCCGAGCCGTCCTCGGCGAAGCCCATGGCCACGGGCTGCCCGCCGCGCACGTAGCGCGCTTCCACCACGCGGGGCACGCCGTCCGCGTCCAGCACCAGGGCGGAGTCCATGCGCGGGTCGCGCGGGAGCCGCCACTCGCCGCCCAGGCGGACGTAGGTGGGGAGGTTGGTGGTGGAGAAGAAGCCCTCGGGGAGCACGCCGTCCGCCGGCGCGGCCAGGAAGCGGGCGTCGGGCGCGGACTGGAAGCGCGGGTGCGAGAAGTCCGGTGCGCGGTACATGGGAGCGGGTCGGTTCGGGAGGCCGCGCGCGGGCCGGAACGGGGGCGTACGGGCGCGCGGAGACGTTGGGCGGAAAGTAAGCGCCCCCCCCGGCGGGGACAAGCGGGGCGCGGGTACTTTCGCGAAGGGGCGCGAGGGTCCAAATTGCTGCGCCGCAACGCACAAACATACACAACGCACCGATATCGGGAGGCCGCCCTGGCCAAGAACTGGACGATCGAAGACTCCCGCGAGCTGTACAACGTGGAAGGCTGGGGAGTCGGCTACTTCGAGATCAACGACAAGGGCCACGTCGCCGTGCGCCCCACGCGCGAGAGCACGCGCGAGCTGGACCTGTTCGAGATCGCCATGGACATGGAGGCGCAGGGGGTGCGCCTTCCGCTCCTGCTGCGGTTCTCGGACATCCTGCGCACCCGCATCGAGACGCTGACGGAGCGCTTTCACCACGCCATCCAGGAGTTCGGCTACGAGGGGAAGTACACCACTGTGTACCCCATCAAGGTGAACCAGCAGCGCCACGTGGTGGAGGAGATCGTGGGCTTCGGCGAGCGGCACGGGGTGGGGCTGGAGGTGGGGAGCAAGCCGGAGCTGCAGGCGGTGCTGGCCCTCACCGAGCGCACGGACCACCTGATCGTGTGCAACGGCTACAAGGACGAGGAGTTCATGCGGCTGGCCCTGATGGGCCAGAAGCTGGGCCACCAGGTGCTCATCGTCATCGAGAAGCTGAGCGAGGTGGAGACGCTGCTGCGCGTGGCCGACGAGATCGGCGTGGTGCCTACGCTGGGCGTGCGCATCAAGCTCACCACCACCGGCTCCGGGCGCTGGAGCGAGACGGCGGGGGAGAAGAGCAAGTTCGGGCTGAACGCATCGCAGGTGGTGCGCGTGCTGGACAAGCTGGAGGCGGCGGGGCGGCTGGACACGCTCAAGCTGATCCACTTCCACCTGGGCTCGCAGATCCCGGACATCCGCAACATCAAGCTGGGGATGACGGAGGTGGCGCGCTTCTACGTGGAGCTGCGCAAGCTGGGCGTGGGGGTGGAGTACGTGGACGTGGGCGGCGGGCTGGGGGTGGACTACGACGGCTCGCGCTCCACCTCGTCGGCCAGCGTCAACTACAGCGTGCAGGAGTACGCCAACGACATCATCTACGGGCTGGCGGAGGCGTGCCGCGAGAACGAGGTGCCGATGCCGCACGTGATCAGCGAGAGCGGCCGGGCGCTGACCGCGCACCATGCCCTGCTGCTGATCAACGTGGTGGACCTGGAGACGCAGGTGGCCGGCGACCCGGACCCGGTGGACGAGGAGAACTCGCACCCGCTGGTGCTGGAGCTGGCGGCCACGTACAAGGAGGTGGGCGTCCGCAACACGCGCGAGGTGTACCACGACGCCTCGTTCGCCAAGGAGCAGATGCAGGTGTTCTTCAACACCGGCACCCTGACGCTGCGGGAGCGCGCCACGGCCGAGCGCTACTGGCTGGCCATCATGAACCGGGTGGCCGAGGAGGCGCGCAAGGACCCGGAGGAGTTCGAGGACATCCTCCCGGAGCTGGAGTCGGTGCTCATCGACCGCTACTTCTGCAACTTCTCGCTCTTCCAGTCGCTGCCGGACTCGTGGGCCATCGACCAGCTCTTCCCCATCATGCCCATCCACCGGCTGGGCGAGGAGCCGGACCGGCGCGGCACGCTGCAGGACGTGACCTGCGACTCGGACGGCAAGATCGACCAGTTCGTGGGATGGCGGAAGGCCAAGCCGTCGCTGGAGCTGCACGCCTTCCACCACGACGAGCCCTACATCCTGGGGATCTTTTTGACGGGCGCGTACCAGGAGATCCTGGGCGACCTGCACAACCTGTTCGGCGACACCAACGCCGTGCACATCCATCTCTCGGAGGGCGGCTACGAGGTGGGCGACCTGGTGCACGGCGACACGGTGACCGAGGTGCTGAACTACGTGCAGTTCAACGCGCAGGACCTGGTGGCCACCTTTCGTAAAAAGGTAGCCAACGCGCGTCTTCCCCGCGCGCAGGCAAACGCCTTCATCGCGGACTACGTGGACGGGCTGGCGGGGTACACGTACCTGGAGTCCGAGGTCGAGTAAAAAGAAGTCTCACACAGAGGCACAGAGGCACAGAGGAAAGCGTTTTCCTCTGTGCCTCTGTGTCTCTGTGGCTTCTTTAGCGGTACGGGTGGGCCTTGGCGTAGTTGTAGGCCGTGTAGGCGGCGATCAGGTGGGCGACCCAGCCGAGCAGGCCGCCGGTGCCGATCCACATCCCCGGCGTGATGATGAGCCAGAAGATGCCGCGCAGGAACTTGCCGTTGTAGATCTGCCCGATCCCGGGGACCAGGAAGCTCAGCAGTGCCGCAGTGCCAGGATCTCTCACCGTTCCCTCCGTGTTGAGTCGGTTCCCCCGACCTCCCCGGGACGGCGACCCGTACGGCACCCGCGCCGCGGAAGTTTCGCCGCCCTCCGGTCAGCTCCGTGCGCCGTACAGCGCGAGCGCGTGCGGGATCGGCCTCACCGTGCGAAGGTGCGTGTTGGCGCACATGAACTGGCTGGAGGGACCACCGTCCAGCTGGACCACGTCAGCGGAGCCGAGGCCGCGCAGGAAGGAGTGAGCGTTCTCCAGCGTCCCGAACGCGATGTACACCATGACGGTTTCCATCGCTCCGTCCCGGTTGCCGTCCCGCACGCCGAGGTACGTCCGGATGTTGCGGCCCCCGCCCACCGATGTGCTGTACCCCACGATCGCGTGCTGTGCCGGGAGAGCCCGGTTGACCCGGTCGAAGTCCCTGCTGCTCTCGGTGTATGGCCGGATGGAGGCGCGGTCACCGTCCATCGTGAGCACCCTGCGGGGGAGCGTCGTGGTGTGCGCCCCGGCCGTCTTCAGGCTCCAGTTGAGCTTGAAGGGAAAGGTCAGCTCGGTCGTGGTGGCATGCGCCTGGTAAAACCCGCCGTTGAACACGCAGAAACGGCTGGGAGTCAGATGGGTCGTGCTCCACCAGTCGCCGATGGAGTTCCTGCGGAACTGGGGCGAGCGGTTGGAGCTGGAGGCGGCGCTCAGCCCCTGGGACAGGCTCATCACGCGCGCGCCCCGGCTCAGGTCCACGAAAGCGATGGCGTCGAACGTTCCCGGCCTGAGGCACAACAGCACGCCCCGCCCCCTCTCCCGCTCAGACCAGCCGGAGGGGCACGCGAGCGTGACGCCCGCGGACACGGGCTGCGCGGCCTTTGCCGAGGCCGCCACACCGGGGCGCGTCGGCGTGTCGGCACAGGCGGCGGATACGAGGAGCGCGAGCAGCGGAACAACCCTGGTGATTCGTGCGGTCATGGCTTCACCCTTGAGCGGTTAGGTGGCCGGGCCCCGTTCCGCGCGCGCCGGACGGCGCCGCGAGGCCGGCTTCCACGCACCCTAAAGCGCGAGCTCTGGCGGGAAAAGGGCCACATGTATCGTTCAGGCCCGCGGGGTACTTGCACATGAACCGCACAGGTTTTCGGCAATGGCGCAGACGCGGGTGACCAGAATCGGTGCGTTCAGGTAAAACGGTGCGGATGAAAAAAGAAGGAGCGCCCCAGAATCCAGGGCGCTCTTACTCGCGTCTGACGGTGTGTTCGCTCAGCCGGCGGTGCGGGCGGCCGCGAGGACCGGAGGGGTGACCTCGTCTATACCCCCCGGGATGAGGGCGCCCGCGGCCTTGACGTGCCCGCCCCCGCCGAAGCGCCGCGCCAGGCGGTTGACGTCCGCCGCGCCGTTGGAGCGGAAGGAGACCTTGGTGGCCCCCTCCTCCGTCTCGCGGAACAGCATCGCGACCTCGGTGCCCTCGATGGAGCGCACGTGCTCGATGAGCCCGTCGAAGTCCTCGCCCGTGGCGCCAAGGCGCGAGGCGGTGTCGGCGCGCACCGTCATCCAGGCGATGCGCGACTGCGGGTCCGTGCGCAGGGAGGCGAGCGCCTCGCGCAGCAGCTCCAGGCGGCGCAGCGGAGCGGTGGCGAAGAGGCGGCGGTACACGACTTCCGGGTCGATGCCGCGCGCCAGGAGCTCGGCGGCCACGGCGTGGATGCGCGGGGTGGTGTTGGAGTAGCGAAAGGAGCCGGTGTCGCTGACGATGGCCACGTACGCCCCCAGCGCCGACGCGCGCGGCACCGCGTCGCCCGCCAGGGTGATCATGTCGTACACCATCTCGCCGGTGGCGCCGGCGGAGGGGTCCTGCACGGCCGTGTCGCCCACCACCTCGCTGCCGGCGGGGTGGTGGTCCACCACCAGGGTGCGGTCGCGGGGGAGGTGCTCGGCCAGGACACCCACGCGGGCGGGCTCGCTGGTGTCCAGCACCAGGAACAGGTCGGCCTCGGCCAGGGCGGCCTCGGCTTCGGGGGTGCCCAGATCCGCCACCACGTCCTGCCGGTGGAGGACGAAGCGGAACAGGTCCGGGAAGGGGGTGGGGTTGACGATGGTGGCGTCGATGCCGCGCGCCTCCAGCCAGGCGGCCACGGCGGCCTGCGACCCGCTGCCGTCGCCGTCGGCGCCCACGTGCGTCACCAGCACCACGCGCCGGGCGGCCAGCAGGCGCTGCAGCACGCGCCGCAGGGGGAAGGCGCGCGATTCGGGGACGGCGAGCAGTTCGTGGGTCGGCATCTTCTCGGCGGCAGGGCGTGCGCTGGGGCGGGGCTCGCCCCGAAACCACGGGGATGGTACGCGCCCGCGCCGCTCGCCGCAACCGCCACGCTTCGCGAGAAGGCGCGCGAGCCGGTTCAGCACCCGCGATCGTCCTCGAACCCTTCCGAAACCGGTCCGCGAAAGGGCGAAGGAGCCGGGATCGCGGACCCATTCCCGCGGAAGGTCCGAAATCCGCGGTGGAAGGTCTGCCGCGGAGCGCGAGGTGCGTTCCGAACGGTGAGAAGTCACGTTTGCGGTGGTCCCGCGGTCTGCCCGGGCAAAAGAACGAACGGACGCTTGAACCTGTGCGGTGAGCGCGTTACATTGCCGTTTTCACCGGAACCACACGCCGCGGCGATGCGCCCTCCCATCCCGAACGCAGGCACCCGTCCGCGTGGCGGGGTGCAGAACGGGGCGCGGCGGGCGGGTACGACGGCCTTCTTCCATCCTCCTCCCAACCCCGTTCCCGCCCTTTCGCCGCACCCGGCAACGACCAGCTCCCATTGCGGCCCCAGCCGGGGCCGCTGCGAACGCGCCTCACGGCTGGGCGCGCTTACTACCCACCCCACGGCGGACGCGGGTCCGCCCAGAACGGAGCAGCCATGAACTATTTCGCCCGCAAAAACATCGACCAGTTGCAGGCGGACGCAACCGCGGAGGGCGAGCACGCGCTGAAGCGCGAGCTGGGGCCGCTGAACCTGATCTCGCTGGGGATCGGGGCCATCATCGGGACCGGCATCTTCGTGCTCACGGGGACCGCGGCCGCGCAGCACGCGGGGCCCGCCATCGTGCTGGCGTTCGTATTCGCGGGGATCGCGTGTGTGTTCGCGGGGCTGTGCTACGCCGAGTTCGCCGCCATGATCCCGATCGCCGGCTCCGCGTACACGTACGGCTACGCCACGCTGGGCGAGCTGATCGCGTGGATCATCGGGTGGGACCTGATCCTGGAGTACCTGTTCGGCGCGGCCACGGTGGCGGCGGGGTGGTCGGGGTACGTCAACTCCTTCCTGCGCGACCTGGGGATCGTGCTCCCGCCCAGCCTCACCTCGCCTCCGGGGGAGCTGGTGCAGGCGCCGGGGTCGGAGACGTGGGTGCGCAAGACTGCGGCGCTGGCCGAGTCGCTTTCCAAGCAGGGCGTGGACATCAACACGCTGCCGCAGGCCAACGGCGGCTTCAACGCCATCGCGGCGCTGGGCATCTTCGCGGTGACGGTGCTGCTGGTGGTGGGGATCAAGGAGTCCGCCCGCTTCAACAACGCGGCGGTGGCGATCAAGCTGGGCGTGGTGGCGGCGTTCATCGTGGCGGGCGGCTACTACGTGCTGACGCACTGGGGCCAGTCGGTGGACCACTGGACGCCGTTCATCCCCGAGAGCACGGGCCCCGGCACCTTCGGCTTCAACGGCATCATCGCGGCCGGCGGCGTGATCTTCTTCGCCTACATCGGCTTCGACGCGGTGAGCACCACGGCGCAGGAAGCGAAGAACCCGCAGCGCGACATGCCCATCGGCATCCTGGGCTCGCTGATCATCTGCACGGTGCTGTACATCCTGGTGTCCGGGATCATGACGGGGATCGTGGAATACCCGCGCCTGAACGTGGGTGAGCCGATCGCCGTGGCCATCGACGCGACGGGGTACACCTGGCTGGCGCCGTGGATCAAGATCGGCGCCATCGCCGGCCTTTCGTCCGTGATGCTGGTGATGCTGATGAGCCAGCCGCGCATCTTCTACACGATGTCGCGCGACGGCCTCCTTCCGCCGCTGTTCAGCCGGCTTCACCCGCGCTTCCGCACCCCGCACATCAGCAGCATCCTGGTGGGCACGGTGTGCGCGCTGCTGGCCGGCTTCTTCGACGTCTCGGAGCTGGGGCACCTGGTGTCCATCGGCACGCTGCTGGCCTTCTGCATCGTGTGCGCCGGCGTCTGGTACCTGCGCGTCAAGGAGCCCAACCGCCCGCGCCCGTTCCGGACGCCGTTCGTGCCGCTCTTCCCCATCCTGGGCATCGCGTCGTGCCTGTACCTGATGACGGGCCTTCCGGGCGAGGCGTGGTCGCGCCTCTTCATCTGGCTGGCGCTCGGCATCGCGATCTACTTCCTGTACGGCCGCAACCACAGCGTGGTGCAGCGCACGGGCGACGAGGCGCACGGCGGGCTGCAGGAGCCCCCGCGCCCGACGTATACGCACGACAAGGACGAGGAGTAAGAGGGGAAAGTGCGGGAAAGGAAGTGCCTAGTGCCGAGTGCCCAGTGCCTAGTGAACAGCAGTTACTAGGCACTGGGCACTCGGCACTAGGCACTTCTGTACTCAGCACATCCGGCACGATCCAGACGGCCGGCTACGACCGTGTAGAGCGCCGCGAACGGACCGGGCGCGAAATTTTGCACCCGGCCCGCTTGCGTTTCTGACCGCTTTCAGCGATCCTATCGCGCGCGCAGACGGCGCCCGCGCTTTGCGCCCCCTTCCCCCCGCCCCGCGGCTGGACGGGTGCGCGGGCGGGCGCGTCCTTTTTTTACGCAGCCTTCACACCGTTCACATGCAATCGATCGCCTACGCTGTCCCCATTCTCGGGGTGCTGGCCCTGCTCTACACCTTCGTCATGTCCGGCTGGGTGTCGAAGCAGGACGCCGGCAACGAGCGCATGAGCACCATCGCCGGCTACATCGCCGACGGCGCGCTCGCCTTCCTCAAGGCGGAGTACCGCGTGCTCGCGATGTTCGCGGTCGTCGCTTCGCTCTTCCTGGGCTACCTGAGCTTCAACGACGAGCGGTCGCACCCGCTGATCATCGTGGCGTTCCTGATCGGCGCGGTGTTCAGCGCGCTGGCCGGGTTCATCGGGATGCGCATCGCCACCAAGGCCAACGTGCGCACGGCCAACGCCGCCCGCACCTCGCTCTCCCGCGCGCTCGCCGTGTCGTTCGCCGGCGGGTCCGTGATGGGGATGGGCGTGGCTGGGCTGGCGGTGCTGGGCCTGGGCGGCCTCTTCATCGTGTTCTACGGCCTGTTCGTGAACGGCGCCTCGCCCAACGGGCTGGAGATGGAGCGGGCGCTGGAGGTGCTGACGGGCTTCTCGCTGGGCGCCGAGAGCATCGCGCTCTTCGCCCGCGTGGGCGGCGGCATCTACACCAAGGCGGCAGACGTGGGCGCCGACCTGGTGGGCAAGGTGGAAGCCGGCATCCCCGAGGACGACCCGCGCAACCCCGCCACCATCGCGGACAACGTGGGCGACAACGTGGGCGACGTGGCCGGGATGGGCGCGGACCTGTTCGGCTCGTACGTGGCCACGATCCTCGCCACCATGGTGCTGGGGCGCGAGGTGGTGGCAACCGGCGACAACTTCGGCGGGATGAGCCCCATCCTCCTCCCCATGGTGATCGCGGGGCTGGGGATCGTCTTCTCGCTCGCCGGCATCCTGCTGGTGCGCGTGAAGGAGGGCGGCGACGTGCAGGCCGCGCTGAACCGCGGCAACTACTTCTCCATCTTCCTCACGGCGGTCGGCTCCTTCTTCCTGATCACCTGGATGCTGCCGGACTCCATGCGCCTGCAGCGCCTGGGCTCGCAGGAGTTCGGGGCGATGGGGGTGTTCGGCGCCGTGGCGGTGGGCCTCGCGGTGGGCGCGCTGATGAGCGCCATCACCGAGTACTACACGGCCATGGGCAAGCGCCCGGTGAGCTCCATCGTGCAGCAGTCGTCCACCGGCCACGCCACCAACGTGATCGGCGGGCTGGCGGTGGGGATGGAGAGCACCATGCTCCCCATCCTGGTGCTGGCGGCCGGCATCATCGGCTCGTACGAGTTCGCGGGGCTGTACGGCGTGGCCATCGCCGCGGCGGGGATGATGGCGACCACGGCCATGCAGCTCGCCATCGACGCCTTCGGCCCCATCGCGGACAACGCGGGCGGCATCGCGGAGATGAGCGAGCTTCCCGCCGAGGTGCGGCAGCGCACGGACATCCTGGACGCGGTGGGCAACACCACGGCGGCCACGGGCAAGGGCTTCGCCATCGCTTCGGCGGCGCTCACCTCCCTGGCGCTCTTCGCGGCGTTCATGGGGATCTCGGGGATCGACGTCATCGACATCTCCAACGCGCGGGTGCTGGGCGGCCTGTTCGTGGGCGCGATGATCCCCTTCATCTTCTCGTCGCTGGCGATCGCCGCCGTGGGCCGCGCGGCCATGGCGATGGTGCAGGAGGTCCGCCGCCAGTTCCGCGAGATCCCGGGCATCCTGGAGGGCACGGGGATGCCGGAGTACGGCCGCTGCGTCGCCATCTCCACGCAGGCCGCCATCCGCGAGATGATGCTTCCGGGCGCCATCGCGCTCATCGTGCCGGTGATCGTGGGCTTCACGATGGGGCCCGAGGTGCTGGGCGGGCTGCTGGCGGGCGTGACGGTGTCGGGCGTGCTGATGGCGATGTTCCAGTCCAACGCCGGCGGCGCCTGGGACAACGCCAAGAAGTCGTTCGAGAAGGGCGCCATGATCGACGGCGCGCTCGTGTACAAGGGCTCGGACGCGCACAAGGCGGCCGTGACCGGCGACACGGTGGGCGACCCGTTCAAGGACACCTCCGGCCCGTCGATGAACATCCTGATCAAGCTGATGTCCATCGTCTCACTGGTGATCGCCCCGCACATCGCCGTGGTGACCCCCGGCGACTCGCCCGTGCGCGAGCCGGAGGCCCGCGCCCCGGTCGAGGCTCCCGCGGTCGCCCAGGCGCCGGCGACCGCGCCGGTGGTGGTTCCCGCGGCGGTGATCGGCGCGCGGTAAAGCGACGGACGGTGCTTGGAAGAGGCCCGGCCGGGGATGTGTCCCCGGCCGGGCTTTTTTGCCCTCACCCGGCAGCTTACAGCTGCCACCCTCTCCCATAAACACCATGGGAGAGGGGACTACTTCGCGTGCGGCGAGCAGGGGGTGGCGGGCGCTGCAGGTGGGCCCTCACCCCCCCGACCCCCCTCTCCCGATAACGGGAGAGGGGGGCGATTTCCATGGGGGGGAGCGACGCGCGCGGGCCGGCGCTCCGCCGCCTCGGGATGGACGCACGTCCCCGGCAATGATGCGTGCTCAAAGGGCGGGCGCGATGGATCACGCCCTTACGAGAGATGCGGCCCGCGAGAGGCCCGAACAGCGCGCCGCCACAGTAGATGCGCCCCCTCTCCCGTTATCGGGAGAGGGGGTCGGGGGGTGAGGGCCCTTTCAGCGCGCGCACAACCCTCTCGCGGCTCCGGCGTGGTCCCCTCTCCCAGGGCAGTTTCTGGGAGAGGGTGGCGGCTGTCAGGCCGCCGGGTGAGGGCCTGCCGCTATCGCGCCGTGTCGCGGACGGAGGAGCCGCGGATGGTGGCGCCGCCCAGGATCAGGCCGCGCACGGGGAGGCCGTCGGGGAGCATGCGCTCGATGGTGGCGACGCGGACCGGACGGGCGCGCACGTCCACGTTGCTGAAGACGATGGTGTCGCCCACCGTGATGCCGAAGCTGCCGTCGATGCGCGTGCCCGGCGCCGTGAAGCGCGCGTCGCGGATGTCGAACAGCGTGCCCTCCGGGCGCGTCTCCAGAAAGAGGGAGAGCTTCCCGTTGGCGTTCGAGGGGAAGCGCGGGTACATCCACTGCAGGTCGCGGAAGCTGACCGTGTCGCCGCGAAAGGCGATGTCGTAGTACGGCAGCTCGTTCTGCGGGATCGCCCGGCCGCACTCGCGCGTGTCGTTGCGCATGCAGACCACGCCCGAGGTGGCCACGCGAGAGCCCGGGAGGCGCAGCACCGGCGCGTCGAACTCCACGCGGTCCGGGAGGATGGCGACGATGCCCTGCAGGTGGCGCACGTCGGCCGGGCGGCGGAAGAACTGCACGCGGCCCCGCAGCGAGTCGATGCGGATGCGCGACCCAGACTCGGCGCCCGGCGCGAAACGGATCTGCCGCAGCCGGCCGTTCACGTTCGCCAGGTTGATGGTACGCAGGTAGCCGCCGCCAACGCGCCGCACGATCACCGGCGAGGTGTCGCGGAGCGCCAGCCGCACCTCTTCACGCTGCGCGCGCTCGGAAAAGGTGGTGTCCGGCGACCAGGGGATCTCCACCTTCACCGTGCCGCCCACGGCCCACAGGCTGTCCACGAAGGTGACGCGCTGCGTCCGCGGCGGGCGCGGCCCCGTGGTGGTGTCGCGGAAGATCTGCTGGTAGTTCCAGAGCGAGTCGCCGGGGAGGCGGCGCACGTAGACGTCCGGCTTGTAGAGCACCAGGCGGGTGATGCGGATGCGCGGCGAGAGCAGCGTGCGCACGTCGTAGTCCACGTCCGCGCTGTCCGCCAGCACGAACGGGGTGCCGTCCTTTTCGCGCAGGGCCACGCGGTACAGGCGGGCGCCCTCGAACAGGTTGCCGCTGATGCGGTCCACGTCCAGCTGCCCGCCGTGCATGCTCTTGCCGATGGCCGCCAGCGTGTACTCCAGCACCCGCTCGTGCCCCGCGCGCGTGCGGGCCACCAGGTTGAGCACGAGGAGGCCCAGGGCGATGCCCAGCACCAGGCCGCCCACTCCCCAGGTGGCGTTGCGCAGCGCGCGCGAGCGGCGGGCCATCAGGTGACGTCCTCGCGGAAGATGGCCTCCGCCTCGGCCTGGCCCTGCGCGTCCAGGGCGGGGCGGCCGCGGCGGAAGAACATGTGCCGGCTGGTGGGCACGAAGTCCTTTACGTCGTCGAAGTACATGTAGTGGGTCACCCGGATGGTGCGCTCGTCCACGCGCAGCACGTTGAGCGAGTTCTTTTCCCGCTCCCGCGCCCTACCCCTCCGCGAGGTGGAAGTGCCACTCTGCACGATCACGATGCCGTGCTCGCGGTCCGCGCCGGAGTACACGTCCAGCGAGTTGCCCACGTACGCGCGGTGCAGGTGGCCGCCCATGATCATGTCCACCTTGAACGAGGTGAAGGCGTCCAGCGCCCGCTTGGCCTTGGGCATCACCTCCACGCGGTCCCAGTCCGGCGGCGGGGCGAAGTGGTGGTGCGCCACCACGATGCGCGCCTCCTCCTCCGGCAGCCCCGCGAACGCTTTCCGCGCGAGCTCGATCTGCCAGCGGTGGATGCGGCCGTTGACCGTGGCCCGCATCGGTGCCGTGGAGTTGAGGGCCACGATGGTGGCCCCCGGGATGCGCGTGACCGTGTCCAGCTCCGGCAGGATGTGCTCGCGGTAGTGCCGGTACGGGTCCCGGACGCGCTCCAGGGCGCGGTACAGCGGGATGTCGTGGTTCCCCGGCGTCACCACTTTGGGGACGGTGGGGAGGCGGTCCAGGTACGCCCGCGCCGCCGCGAACTGCTCGGGCGTGGCGCGCTGCGTGAAGTCGCCGGAGGCCACGATGGCGTGCGGCGCAAGCTGGTGCGCGAAGATCTGCAGCGACTCGCCGACGTGGTCGTGGTACGGCGGTCCGAAGTGCAGGTCGGAGATGTGGAGGAGCGTGATCAAGCCGGCGCCGGGTCAGGGTCGAGTCTTCGTTGCCCGCGGGTGGATGCGACTCGCGTACCAGCACGAAAAGCGGGCTCACACAGAGACACAGAGGCACAGAGAAAAGGAGACCAAACCGGGAACGCGGTGTCAGCGCTTGCGCAGGCCCGGGAAGGGGAGGTCGGCGCGGGCGTTGAGGTCCAGGCCGGCCACTTCGCCGCGGGTGTAGCGGAAGTGCGCCGTGCGGGCGATCATCGCCGCGTTGTCGGTGGAGAGGCGCGGCGACGGGGCGTGCACGGCGCCGCTGCCGCCCAGGCGCCGCGTCAGCTCCGCGCGCAGGGCGCGGCTGTTGGCCACGCCCCCGCCCAGCACGATGCGGCGGCACCCCGTCTCGCGCACGGCGCGCAGGGTCTTGGTGGCGAGCACGTCCACCACGGCGTCCTGGAAGGCGGCGGCGAGGTGCGGGACCTCAGCCTCCAGCTCGCCCGCGCGCTCCACGTCGCGCACCCGGTTGCGGAGCGCCGTCTTGAGGCCGCTGAAGGAGAAGTCGTAGTACTCCGCCTCCGCCGGGCGCTGGCCGCGGTTGAGGAGGGGGCGCGTGAAGCGGTGCCGCGACGGGTCGCCGCCCTCGGCCGCACGCTGGATGGAGGGGCCGCCCGGGTAGGGGAGGCCCAGGATCTTGGCCGCCTTGTCGAACGCCTCCCCCGCCGCGTCGTCGCGCGTCGCGCCGAGCTGCACGTACTCGCCCCACGCGGGGACCCACAGGAGCATGGTGTGGCCGCCGGAGACCAGGAGGGCCACGAAGGGCGGCCGGGCGTCCGGGTGCTCCAGCTGCGTGGCGAAGAGGTGGGCCTCCATGTGGTGCACGCCCACCACCGGCTTGCCGCCCGCCCACGCGGCGGCCTTCCCCCACGATACGCCCACCAGCAGCGCGCCGATCAGCCCCGGCCCCGCCGTCACGCCGAAGACGTCGATGTCGTCCAGGCCCACGCCGGCTTCGCGCAGGGCGCCCTCCACCACGTCGTCCAGCGTGCGCAGGTGGGCGCGCGAGGCGATCTCGGGGACGACGCCGCCGTACAGCCGGTGCACGTCCTGGGTGAAGATGACGTGGCCGAGGAGCTCGTCCTCGCCGCGCAGCACGGCGGCCGAGGTCTCGTCGCAGGAGGTCTCGATGCCCAGGATCAGCGTCATCGCACCGGGAGGGTGTCGGGCGCGGCGCGGCGCAGCTCCAGGCTGACCAGCGCGGGGCGCACGTCCACGGCGCTCACCCGCCCGCGCAGGCCGTCGGGGAGGCGCACCATGGAGGGGTCGAGCACGAAGGAGCGCTGCCGCCCCACGTTGCGCACGTGCAGCACGATCACGGTTTTCTCGATGGCCAGCTCCCCCAGCTCGCGCCACTTCCCCGCGAAGCGCACCTGCACCACGCGCGGCCGGGGCGGCCCCTGCAGCACGTACGCGGGATCGAGCAGCTGCGGCTCCACCCGCACGCGCACCCACTGCTCCGTGGGCTGCTCCGCGCGCACCAGCGCCCAAAGCAGTACCGCCAGCGCTAGCGCCGCCAGCTTGAGCTGCCAGTTGCGCAGCATCCGCCGCGTCACCCGGTACGCCCTCATCGCGGGCTCTCTGTGGCCACGGAGCTCGCGGGTTGCAGGCGACTGAAGTCGCTGCAACAAGGACACGAAGTCCCCCTGCGGGGACTATCGAGTTTCCGCTGGAGGCGAAGGACCAGTCCACGCAGGTGGACTTTGTGCGGTCGTTGCCGCGACTTCAGTCGCCAGGCGACGGCTGGCTGAACTCCCCCGTCGCTCATCACTGCTTCAGGAGCCGCCGGATCAGCTCCACGTGGGTCGGATCGTCCCACTCCGTGGCGCCGATCACCTTCTTGCGGATGCTCCCGTCGCGGCCGATCACGAACGACTCGGGGATCCCCGTGGTGCGGTAGGCGCGCTGGATGGCGCCCGACGGCTCGCGCCAGAGGGGAAAGGTGAGGCCGTACTCCTTGCCAAAGGCCGCCACGTCGCCGCCGGTGTTGCCGCTGTTGTCCAGCCGGCCCGGCGCGGCGTCCACGCTCACGGCCACCACCTTGAGGCCGGCGGGGCCGAGCTGCTGGTGGAGGCGCTGCAGGGAGGGCATCTCGGCGCGGCAGGGGCCGCACCAGGTCGCCCAGATGTTGAGGAGCACAACCTGGCCGCGCAGGTCGGAAAGGGACACGGGGCGCCCCTGCAGGTCGCTGGCGCGGAAGTCGGGCGCGTCGCTGCCCACGTCCAGCGGGAGGAACGAGCCACGGTTCGCCCACCCCACGCCCACCAGGAGCGCCAGGAGGGCGAGCACCGAGCCCACGATCGTCCACTGCTTCCGAGATTCCGACATCTCGCTCACGACTGGGGGTTGGCCGGCGGCGGCACCGGCTCCGGGAACTCCTGCGGCGGCGGAGGCTGCGGCTCCGCGGGCATGGTGTCCTCCACCACCGGCTCCGGCGCCGGCGGGTTGGGATCGGCGCCGGCCAGCGTCACGCTCACCGCGCTCCCCCGCCGCAGCGAGTCGCCCGCGGCCGGCCTCTGCGCCGCCACCGAGCCCGCGCTGATGGGCGACGCCGGATCGTACGAGACGCGGCCCAGGTGGAAGCCCAGGGCCCGCAGCCGCGCCTCCGCGTCGCCCAGCGGCAGCGACAGCAGGTCGGGAACCATCAGCTTGGGCGGGCCCGCGCTCAGGGTGATGGTGACCACGCCCGGCACGGTGGCCATCGCCCCCGCCGCGGGCTGCATCCCCATGAAGGTGCCCTCCTGCCGGTCCGACACCACACGCCGCAGCGCGACGGTGAAGCCGAAGCGCTCCAGCAGCGTGCGCGCCTCACGCAGCGACAGCCCCGCGATGGGGGGCACGCGGTGCCGCTCGGGCCCGGCGCTCAGCACCACGCGCACCTCGGCGCCGCGCGTGACCTCCTGCCCCGGCAGCGGGCTCTGCACCAGCACCGCCCCGGCACGGATGCGCGGGTTGGCGAGCGTGCCCCCGCGGGCGATCTCCAGCCCAAGCCCGCTCAGCGTGCGCTGGGCCTGGCGCAGCGGCTGGCCGCGCAGGTCCGGCACCGTGACGATGGGCGAGCGCCCGAAGCCGGGGAAGAAGACCAGGGTGATGACCAGGAAGCCGATGGCGAAGCCGGCCAGCCCCAGCCCGATCACCCAGCGCAGCAGGTTCCCCTCGGTGAAGGGGCCCACCACGCGCTCCGGGATGCGCGGCACCCAGCGGCGCGGCGCCTTCGGGGAGGCGTTCATGCCCGCCTCCGCACGCGGGCCGCGAAGGCCCCGTCGAACCCCTGGCGCTGCGGGAGGACGCACAGGCACCCCCGCGCGTCCAGGTGCGCGGCATCCACCGCCCCCTCCGCCGGGTCCACCGACCAATCCGGGTGCTCCGCCAGAAAACGCTCCATCCGCTCCTCGTTCTCCTCGCGCTCCAGGGAGCAGGTAGAGTACACCAGAAGTCCGCCCGGGCGCACCACCCCCGCCGCCGCGCGGAGCAGCTCGTCCTGCAGCCCCGTGAGCGCCGTCACGTCGTGCGGCGCGATCCTCCAGCGCCCGTCCGGGTGCCGGCGGAAGGTGCCGGTTCCCGTGCAGGGCGCGTCCAGCAGCACAAGGTCCGCCGGGCGGAAGGGAGGCATCTTGGCATCCGCCACCACCGCGCCCACGCGCCCCGTCCACTCCAGCCGCTCCGCGTTCTCCACCACGCGGCGCATGCGCCGCCGCGACAGGTCCGCCGCGGCCACCTGCCCCGCGCGCTCCGCCAGGCCGAGCGCCTTGCCGCCGGGCGCCGCGCACAGGTCCAGCACCGTGGCTCCCTCCGGCACCGCCGCGTAGCTCACCACCAGCGCCGCGGCCGGGTCCTGCACCACCGCGGGCACGGCGGCCAGCGCGTCGGCGGCGCTGCCGGGTGCGGGGATGAGCAGCGAGGCCGGCGCGAGCTCCACGGGCTCCGACGCGATCCCGGCCGCGCCCAGCCGCTCCGCCGCGTCGTCCCCCGGGATGCCCAGGGGACGCAGGTAAAGCTCGGGGCGGCGGTTGTTGGCCTCCACCAGCGCGCGGGCCTCGCCGGCGCCCCAGCGCGCGATCCATCGCTCCACCAGCCAGCGCGGGTGCGAGCCCCAGGTGGCGAGGTGCGCCGCCGGGTCGCGTTCGAACTCAGGGAAGCGGAGCTGGGCGCGCTTCCGGTGCAGGTTCTGGAGCACGCCGTTCACCAGCCCCGCGGCCCTGCGCGCGCCCGCGTCGCGCGCCAGCTCCACGGACTGCGAGACGGCGGCGTACGGGGGCACGCTGCCCATCTCCAGGAGCTGGTAGGCGCCCAGGCGGAGGACGTCCAGCACGTCGCCCTCCAGCTTCCCCACCCCGCCGCGCACCAGGCCGTCCAGCAGGTGGTCGATGCGGCCGCGCAGGCGGAAGGTGCCGTACACCAGCTCCTGCGTCCACGCGCGGTCGCGCGGCTCCAGGGCTCGCGTGGAGCCCTCCAGCGCCCGGTCCGCCAGGTCGCCGGTCCGCACGCGCCGGAGGGTCTCCAGCGCGGCGAGCCGGGTTGGGGTGGCGCTCAGCCGAGCATCCCCTTCCGGGGGGACGACGGCACGGCGCGCTCGCGGCGCGGCATGCGGCCGGCCAGGAAGGCCAGGCGCCCCGCCTCGGTGGCCAGCGACATCGCACGGGCCATGCGCACGGGGTCCTGCGCCTCGGCCAGCGCCGTGTTCATCAGGATGCCGTCCACCCCCTGCTCCATCGTCAGCGCGGCATCCGACGCGGTGCCCACGCCCGCGTCCACGATCACGGGGAGCTGCAGGCGCGCCTTGATGGTGCGGATGTTGTACGGGTTCACCAGCCCCAGCCCGCTGCCGATGGGCGACGCCAGCGGCATCACCGCGGCGCACCCGGCGTCTTCCAGGCGCAACGCCGTGATCAGGTCGTCGTTGGTGTACGCCAGCACCTTGAACCCATCCGCCACCAGCTCCCGCGCCGCGCGGATGGTCGCCTCCGCGTCCGGCAGCAGCGTCTCCTGGTCGCCGATCACCTCCAGCTTCACCCAGTCGGTAAAGCCGGCGGCGCGCGCCAGGCGGGCGTAGCGCACCGCGTCCTCGGCCGTGTAGCAGCCGGCCGTGTTGGGGAGGAGGAGGAAGCGCTCGGGATCGAGATGGAAGAGGACGCCCTCTTCCCGGGTCCGGTCGAGGTCCACGCGGCGCACGGCGACGGTCACCACCTCCGCGCCGGATGCCTCGATCGCCTGCACCATCTGGTCGTTGTCGCGATATTTCCCCGTCCCCACCAGCAGGCGGGAGCGGAGGATGCGGCCCGCGATCGTGAGCGGCTCGTCGAGCGTCTGCGGGTCCAGCGTTGCGGTCGCCATGGATCGTCCCTGCTTGGAAATGTTGCGAGTCCCCGCGTTGCGGCGACTGAAGTCGCGGCAACAACTGCACGAAGTCCCCCTGCGGGGACTACACGGTTCCGGCACGCGGCGTACGCCAGGGCCGCCCGTTCCAGGAGCGAATGAATTCGCCGCTGGAACCACGCGAAGTGCCCCTGCGGGCACTGTATTCTTCCAGCCCATGCCGCGGGAAACAGTCCGTTCGCGGACTTCGCGTTTCCCCAGCGGCGAATTCATTCGCTCGTGGGGAAGGACCGGCCGGCCCTGCTCGTTGCGGCGACTGAAGTCGCGGCAACAACTGCACGAAGTCCCCCTGCGGGGACTACACGGTTCCGGCACGCGGCGTTCGCCAGGGCCGCCCCCTCCAGGAGCGAATGAATTCGCCGCTGGAGCCACGCGAAGTGCCCCTGCGGGCACTGTATTCTTCAAGCCCATGCCGCGGGAAACAGTCCGCTCGCGGACTTCGCGTTTCCCCAGCGGCGAATTCATTCGCTCGTGGGGAAGGACCGGCCGGCCCTGCTCGTTGCGGCGAGTAAACTCGCGGCAACAACTGCACGAAGTCCCCCTGCGGGGACTAGACGGTTGCCGCACCTGGCCGCCAGCCCCCCCGCCAGGAGCGAATGAATTCGCCGCTGGAACCACGCGAAGTGCCCCTGCGGGCACTGTATTCTTCAAGCCCATGCCGCGGGAAACAGTCCGCTCGCGGACTTCACGTTTCCCCAGCGGCGAATTCATTCGCTCGTGGGGAAGGACCGGCCGGCGCTGCTCGTTGCGGCGACTGAAGTCGCGGCAACAACTGCACGAAGTCCCCCTGCGGGGACTACACGGTTCCGGCTGATCCTTCAGCACCAGTCCGCGAAGGCGGACTTTGTGCTGTTGTTGCCGCGAGTTTACTCGCCAGGCAGTGCCAGGCACTGCCAAGTTCATCAGGTTTACCCGGCTAACCGGCATCGCCGGATCACCCGCACCACCATCACCCGCCGCCGACGAAGTGCACGAGCTCAAAGGTGTCGCCGGGCTCCACCGGGACGGAGTCGAGGGCCTCGCGGCGGAGGATGTCGCCGTTGCGCTCCACGACCACCATGCGGGGGTGGAGGCCCAGGTGCTCGAGGAGGCCGGGCACCTGGAGGCCCGCGGGCACCTCGCGCGCGTCGCCGTTCACCTGTATCTGCACTGCGGTCATCATCATCCCTGCCACTCCTTTAGATAGCCGCGCACCGCCTCGGCCGGCCGCGGCGCGTCCCAGATCCCGCGGATGGCGGCGACGCCATTCGCTCCCGACCGCCGCAGCTCCGCGACTCGCTCCGGCGTCACGCCGCCGATGGCGATGCGCGGCGGGTCACCCGCGAGTCCCCCGGTGCCGATGCCCGGCCGGCCGGGATGCGACGCGGTGGCGTAGACGTTCCCCACCAGGAGGAAATCGGCGCCCGGCTCGGCTTCATCCGCGCTTCCCACGGACACGCCGATCAGCCGATCCGGGCCCAGCAGCGCGCGCGCATCGGCTAGCGTCAAACCGCGGCGGCCGAGGTGAACCCCGTCCGCATCCACCGCCAGCGCCACGTCCACGCGGTCGTTCACCAGCAGCACGGCGCCCGAGCTGCACGCCCGGAGCGCTTCGGCCCAGCGGTACACCGCGAGGCCCGGAGCGGCCGGGGCGCGCAGGTGGAGCGCGAGGAGCGGGCCGCCGGCCTGCATCACCTCCGCCGCCACACGCGGGAAATCCGGCCGCGCCACCACCGCGTCGTCGGTCACCACGTGCAGCGGGGGAATCACGCCTCGGCGCCGAACTGGTCGTCGATGGAGACGCCGCGGCCGCGCACCCAGTCGCCCGCGGCCATGCGGCGCTTGCCCGGCGGCTGCACCTCGCGGATCATCACCGCGCCGATGCCGCAGGCCACCAGCACCCCGTCCGCGCCCACGGCGAGCACGCATCCCGGCTCGCCGCTTTCGTCGCGCGGCTGGGGGCGGAAGAGCTTCACCGCGCCGCGCGCGCCGTGCGGCGTCCATGCCCCGGGCACGTCGTCCATCCCGCGGATGAAGAGGGCGGCCTCTTCGGCGGGGAGCGTCCAGTCGATGCGGGCCGTCTCGCGCTCGATCTTGGGGGCGTAGGTGGCGCGCGAGTGGTCCTGCACCTCCTCCTCGATCTGCCCGGACTCGATCAGCGCCAGCGCCTCCACCACCGCCTCCGCGCCCACCGCCGACAGGCGCCGCGCCAGCTCCGTCCCCGAATCGTCGGGGAGGATGGGCTCCTCGGCGCGGATCAGCATGGGGCCGGAGTCCAGGCCCGCCTCCATCCGCATGATGGTGACGCCGGTCGTCTGGCAGCCGCGCGCGATGGCCCACTGAATGGGCGCCGCGCCGCGCAGCTCGGGGAGGAGCGACGCGTGGATGTTGATGGAGCCCAGCGGCGGCAGCTCCAGCACCTCCGGCTTGAGGATCTGCCCGTACGCCACCACCACCGACAGCTCCGGCTCCAGCGCGCGCAGCGCGGCCATGAACTCGTCGCCCCGCGCGCGCTCCGGCTGCAGCACGGGCACGCCCATCTCCAGCGCCTCGCGTTTCACGGCGCTCTGGGCCACCCCCCTCCCCCGCCCCGCCGGCCGGTCCGGCTGCGTCACCACGCCGGCCACGTCGTGCCCCTCGTCCGCGATGGCGCGGAGCGCTGGGACAGCGAACTCCGGCGTGCCCCAGAAGACGATCCTCACGATTCCTGCTTCCGGTACTTCTTGAGGATCATGTTGCGCTTGAGGGGCGACAGCCGGTCCAGGAAGAGGATGCCGTCGAGGTGGTCGATCTCGTGCTGGAGGCAGCGCGCCAGCATCCCGTCCGCCTCGATGCGCACCGTGTTTCCCTTGGGGTCCACGCCCTCGACCACCACCTCGGCCGGACGCTCCACCAGCGCGGAAACGTTGGGGATGCTCAGGCATCCTTCCTCGCCCTTCTCCTTCGCCTTCCCCGCCTCCACCACGCGGGGGTTGAAGAGCGCGAAGGGCTTCTCGTCCTCCTCGTTCACGTGCACGACGATGAGGCGGCGCGAGATGCCGACCTGCGGCGCGGCCAGGCCGATGCCGTGCGCGTCGTACATGGTCTCGAACATGTCCTCGATCAGCCGGGCCGTCTCGGGGTCGTCGGCCACCACCTCCACCTCGTCGGCGCGGCGGCGCAGGACCTCGGAGCCGAGCGTCTCGATCTTCAGGATCGCCATGGCTACTTGGCGGCGGCGGCGGGCGCGCCCGCCTTGCGAAGGACGCGCGCCTTCTCCACCACCAGGGTGGAGGTGCCGGAGCGCAGCGTCACCTGGTCGTCGCGGATCCCCGTGATCTCGCCGATCAGCCCGCCGGCGGTCACCACCTGGTCGCCCTTCTGCAGCGACGCCAGCAGCGCCTGGTGCTGCTTCATCTGCCGCCGCTGCGGGACGATCAGGATGAAGTAGAAGATCGCCAGCATCAGGACGATCGGCAGGAACGTAACGAGGGGGCTCTGGTTGGGAGCCGCCTGGGCCAGCATCAGCAAGGGCATCGGTCGGTTTGGCTCGGGCGAATGAATTCGCTTCAACGGCTGCACGAAGTCCCCGCGGGGACGATTCAGCTACGGCGCGCGCCGGGTGGCGCCGCGCGACTCCCGGTACACCGGACTCGCGCTCAGGTGCGGGCGCGGGCGGAGTGGTAGCGCTCCAGCCAGGCGCGGCTCCACGAAGCGTAGCTCCCCGCGATGATCTCCTCGCGCGCGCGCTCCGCCAGGCGCACCAGGAAGCGCAGGTTGTGGATGGACAGCAGCCGCATGCTGAGCGCTTCGCCGGCCACGAACAGGTGGCGCAGGTAGGCGCGCGTGTAGTTGCGGCAGGTGTAGCAGTCGCACTCGGGGTCCAGCGGGCCCGCGTCCAGCCGGAAGCGCTGCCCCTTGATGTTCACCTGCCCCTCGGCCGCGATCCACACGGCGCCGTTGCGCCCGTTCCGCGTGGGCGCCACGCAGTCGAACATGTCCACGCCGCGCGCGATGGCCTCCAGCAGGTCGTCCGGGTACCCCACGCCCATCAGGTAGCGCGGCATGCGCTCCGGCAGCTCCGGCTGCAGCGCCTCCAGCATGGCGTGCATGGCCGGCTTGGGCTCGCCCACCGACAGCCCCCCGATGGCGATGCCGTCCCAGTCGCCGGCCTGCAGCGTGCCGCGCGCGGAGGCCACCCGCAGCTCCGGGTGCACCCCGCCCTGCACGATGGGGAAGAGCGTCTGCACCGGCCCCTCGGGGTCCTCGCCCGGGAGCTGCGCGAACCGGGTGCGGCAGCGGTCCAGCCAGCGCAGGGTGCGCTCGTACGCCTCGGTGGCCAGCTCGCGGCTGCTCTGCCCCGGCGGGCACTGGTCGAAGGCCATGATGATGTCGGCCCCCAGCGCCCGCTCGATCTCCATCACCCGCTCAGGGGTGAACAGGTGGCGCGAACCGTCGATGTGGCTCTGGAAGGTGACGCCCTCCTCCTCGATCGTGTTGATGTCGGAGAGGGAGAACACCTGGAAGCCGCCCGAGTCCGTGAGGATGGGCTTCTTCCACCCCTGGAAGCGGTGAAGCCCGCCCAGCTCGCGCACCGTGTCGTGCCCCGGGCGCAGGTACAGGTGGTACGTGTTGCCCAGGATGATCTGCGCGCCCAGCGCGTCCGTCTCCTCCGGGGTCAGCGTCTTCACCGTGGCCTGCGTGCCCACGGGCATGAACACGGGGGTGCGCACCTCGCCGTGCGGAAGCCGCAGGGTGCCCGCGCGGGCGGCGCCGTCTCTGGCTTCGATCTCGTACTCGAACAGCGCTCCCGCCTCCGCTGGGTGTGAGCCGGTAGTTTGCCGAACCGGAGAGAGGAAAGCAAGGCACTGAATGGCTCACACAGAGGCACAGAGGCACAGAGAATACTTCTTCGGTTTGCGCCGCCGGGGGGTACGTGGCAGATTAGGAAGCGAAGCGAAAACTGCGATGGGTACTCGGGATGAGAGCAGAATGGCGGACATAGCGGTGGACCTGGGCACGGCCAACACCCTGATCCAGGTGAAGGGGCGCGGCGTGGTGCTGGACGAGCCGTCCGTGGTGGCGGTGGACCGGGCCACGGGGCGCCTGCTGGCGGCCGGGCTGGAAGCCAAGCGGATGCTGGGGCGCACCCCCGACGCCGTGATCGCCTCGCGCCCCATGCGCGACGGCGTCATCGCGGACGTGGACCACGTGGAGATGATGCTGCGGCACTTCCTGCAGCGCGTGGTGCCCCACGGGGCGTTCCGTATGAAGCCGCGCATCCTGGTGGGCGTGCCCTCCGGGATCACGGAGATGGAGCGGCGCGCGGTGCGGCAGGCGGCGCTCGCGGCCGGGGCCAAGGAGGTGTACCTGATCACCGAGCCCGTCGCCGCCGCCATCGGCGCCGGCCTCCCGGTGACCGCCGCGCGCGCCAGCATGGTGGTCAACATCGGCGGCGGGACCAGCGAGATCGGCGTGATCGCCCTTTCCGCGCTGGTCACGGAGCGCTCCGTGCGCGTGGCCGGCAACAAGATGGACGACGCGATATCGACCGCCGTCCGCAAGCAGCACAACCTGCTCATCGGCGAGGCCACGGCGGAGAACGTGAAGATGCAGATCGGGTCCGCCGTGCGCATGGCCGAGGAGACGACGATGAACGCCACCGGGCGCGACCTGGTCACCGCCATCCCCGCCACCGTGCGCCTGCGCTCGGAGGAGGTGCGCGACTGGATCCAGGAGCCCATCCGCGCCATCATCGCCGCCGTGCGCGCCACCCTGGAAGCCACCCCCCCCGAGCTCTCCTCGGACCTGGTGGACAACGGCCTGGTCCTCACCGGCGGCTGCTCGCGCCTCCGCGGCCTCGACCTCCTCCTGGCCGACGAAACGGGCCTCCCCGTCCACCGCGACCCCGAGCCCATGACCTGCGTGGTCCGCGGCGCCGGCATGGTGCTGGATGACTGGAACAAGTACCGGGACGTGGTGGAGCTGTAGGGGCCCTCACCCGGCAGCTTACAGCTGCCACCCTCTCCCATAAACAGCATGGGAGAGGGGACTACTTCGGGCGCGGCGAGCAAAGCCCGGGCGAGCGAATACCGGCAATCTCACACAGAGGCACAGAGACACGGAGAGAACGCTCCTCCGTGTCTCTGTGCCTCTGTGTGAGCCCGCTGTTCGTATGAAGAAGCCGTGCAGAACTCAGCCGCAAACCCGCGCGAAGTAGTCCCCTCTCCCAGGGCAGTTACTGGGAGAGGGTGGCAGCTGTAAGCTGCCGGGTGAGGGCCCCTACACCAGCAGCGTCGCGTCACCGTACGAGAAGAACCGATACCGCTCCTCCACCGCCTCCCGGTACGTCTCCATGGTCAGACCATAGCCCGCGAACGCCGCGACCAGCATCAGCAGCGTGCTCTTGGGGAGGTGGAAGTTGGTGACGAGGTGGTCGATGGCGCGGAAGCGGTAGGGGGGGCGGATGAAGATGTCCGTCCAGCCGGAGGCGGCGGGGATGGTGCCGTCTTCGGTGGCGACGGACTCCAGCGTGCGCGCGACGGTGGTGCCGACGGCCCAGAGGGAGCCGCCGGAGGCGCGGACCTCGGCGAGGGCGGCGGCGGCCTCGGGGGAGACGCTGTACCACTCCGAGTGCATGCGGTGCTCGGCCGGGTCGTCCGCCTCCACGGGGCGGAAGGTGCCGACGCCCACGTGAAGAACCAGGCGCACGATGCGCACGCCCTTGGACTCGAGGGCCGCGAGGAGCTCGGGGGTGAAGTGCAGGCCGGCGGTGGGGGCGGCCACGGAGCCGCGCTCGCGGGCGAACACCGTCTGGTAGCGCTCGCGGTCCTCGGGGCCGGCGGCACGCTCCACGTACGGCGGGAGGGGGACCTCGCCGTGGAGGTGGAGCGCGTCGTCCACCGGGAGCTCGGTGTCCAGGCGGACGATGCGCTCGCCGGTGGGGGTGCTCTCCAGGATCTCCACGCGGAAGCCCTCGGCGATCTCCACGGTGCGGCCGGGCTTCAGCTTGCCGCCGGGGCGCACCAGGGCCCGCCACGTCCGCTCGTCGGGGCCCTCCGGGTGGAGGAGGAAGACCTCGGCGGGGGCGCCGCTCGGCTTGCGGCCCAGCAGGCGCGCCGGGAAGACCCGCGTCTCGTTGAGGACCAGCGCGTCGCCGGCGGGGATGTACTCGATCAGATCCGCGAAGCTGCGATGCGAGCGCCTCCCCGTGGAGCGGTCGACCACGAGGAGGCGGCTGGCGTCGCGGCGGGCGGCGGGCGCCTGCGCAACGAGTTCGGCAGGGAGATGGAAGTCGTAGTCCGACGTGCGGCTTCCCGGCTGCGTCATGCGTCGAAGAGATTCTGCTGAGGGGGCGGCGACGTGAAGCCCGCCTGCAGGTTGGCCTGGTCCACGGGCGGCGCGTAGCCGAAGCGGCGGTACGCCTGCGCCGTGGCCACGCGTCCGCGCGGGGTGCGCATCAGGAACCCGGTCTGGATCAAAAAGGGCTCGTACACCTCCTCCAGCGTCCCCGCGTCCTCGCCGATGGCGATGGCCAGCGTCCCCAGCCCCACCGGCCCGCCCCCGAACTGCTCGATCAGCGAACGGAGCACGCGGGTGTCCATCTCGTCCAGCCCGAACTCGTCCACTTCCAGGAGCTGCAGGGCGGCATCGGCCACCGCCTTGGTGATCACGCCGTCGGCGCGCACCTGCGCGTAGTCGCGCACGCGGCGGATCAGGCGGTTGGCCACGCGCGGAGTGCCGCGCGAGCGGCGGGCGATCTCCAGCGCCCCCTGCGCCTCGCACTTCACCCCGAAGATCTCCGCGGTGCGGGAGACGATGAAGGTGAGCTGGTCCACCGGGTAGTAGTTGAGGCGCTGCACGATGCCGAAGCGCGCCCGCAT
The DNA here is from genome assembly GCA_902805735.1 of uncultured Gemmatimonadota bacterium. Classification (GTDB taxonomy): domain Bacteria; phylum Gemmatimonadota; class Gemmatimonadetes; order Longimicrobiales; family Longimicrobiaceae; genus Longimicrobium. Next base: position 33,189 of record CADCTW010000039.1, read on the forward strand.
GGGCGGCGTGAGCAGGCCGTAGCGCGTGGTGGCGCCGATCAGCGTGAAGCGCTCGATGGGCATGGAGATGGTCTGCGCGTTCGGGCCCTCGCTGATGCGGATGTCCACCCGGTAGTCCTCCATCGCCGGGTAGAGGAACTCCTCGATGATGGGGCGCAGCCGGTGGATCTCGTCGATGAAGAGGACGTCGCCCTCGCGCAGGTTGGTGAGGGTGCTCACCAGGTCCGCCGGCTTCTCCAGCACCGGCCCCGAGGTGATCTTGATGTTCACCCCCATCTCCCGCGCGATCAGCATCCCCAGCGTCGTCTTCCCCAGCCCCGGAGGCCCGTACAGGAGCACGTGGTCCAGCGGCTCGCGCCGGTTGAGCGCCGCGTCGATGGCGATCTGCAGCGAGTCCTTGACCTTGGGCTGCCCCACGAACTCGGAGAGCCGCTGGGGCCGCAGGCTCAGCTCCTGGCTTTCGTCGTCGGAAAGCTGCTCCGGAGTGGTGATCTCCGGGCGCCGCGGCTGGTTGGGATCGGTCGGCATTGAAGTCCCTCAAGTGGGTACGGCGTTTCTTCGGTGAGAGCACGTACACCGCTGGGCCCCATCCGATCCACTCCGTGTCTCTGTGCCTCTGTGTGAGCCCAGCTTCTACTTGAGGCGGGTCAGGGCCTGGCGGATCAGCTCGGGGGCGGGGAGGTTTCCGTGCTCCTGGACGACGGAGCGGATGGCGCGCTCCGCCTCCGCCTGCACCACGCCCAGGGCGCCCAGGGCACGCAGCGCCTCGTCCATCCCCGGGGCGCGGGCGCCGGGGCCGGCGGGGGCCAGCACCACGTCGTCCAGCTTCCCCGTGAGGTCCAGGATGATGCGGTCGGCCGTCTTCTTCCCCACCCCGCTCACGGAGACCAGCGCCGCCGCGTTGCGCTCGCGGATGGCCCGGACGACAGAGGTCGCGCCCAGCGCCCCCACCAGCGAGAGGGCCAGGCGGGGGCCCACGCCGTTGGCCCCCAGCAGCTTGCCGAACACCGTGCGCTCCACGTCTTCCAGGAAGCCGAAGAGGATCAGGGCGTCCTCGCGCACGATCTGATAGGTGCGCAGGGTGACCTGCTCGCCCAGCTTGGGGAGGCGCTCGAAGACGCTGTTGGGGATGAGGATCTCGTAGCACACGCCGCCGGAGGTCATCACCTCCACCCGCTCCAGGTCGCGCACCACCAGCTCGCCGCGGATGCGCGCGATCACTTCCCCCCCTGGCCGAACATGCGGAGCTTGAGGGCCATGGGCTGCTTGGCGCCGGGCCCGAAGCCGTTGAAGCAGTGGCACAGGGCCACCGCCACCCCGTCGGCCGCATCGTGCGGCTTGGGAGGGGCCGTGAGGCGGAGGAGGCGCTGCACCATGTAGCCGACCTGTTCCTTGGTGGCCGCGCCGGTGCCGGCCACGGCGCTCTTGACCTCGGAGGGGGCGTACTCGGCCACCTGCACGTCGTGCAGCGCGGCCGCCAGGAGCACGGCGCCGCGGGCGTGCCCCAGCACGACGGAGGTGCGCACGTTCTTGGAATAGAAGACGCCCTCCACCGCCAGCACGGCGGGCGAGTGGCGGGCGATGACCTCCGAGAGCCCCTCGTAGATGTCGCGCAGCCGCGCCGGGAGGGCGGACTTCGTGGTGGTGCGCACGACGCCGCACTCCACCAGCGACACGGCGCCGTCGCGCGAGCGGGCGACGACGCCGTACCCGGTGACGGCGGTGCCGGGGTCCACCCCCATCACCAGCGACACCTCCGGCTGCAGCGCGCGGGGCGGCTGCACGGGCTCCGCCACGCGCCGGGGGAGTGCCTCAGACCTCGGCGAGGCTGTCGACATCCACGTCCGCGTTGGTGTACACCTTTTGGACGTCGTCCATGTCCTCGATCAGCTCCAGGAGCTTGACGAGCTTGTCCGCGTCGGGCCCCTCCACCTTTACCTCGGTCTTGGGAACCATGGCCAGCTCGGCCTCTTCCCAGGTGATCCCCTGCTCGCGCAGCGCGTCCTGCACGGCGTGGAAGTCGGCCGCCTCGGTGAGCACGGTGTAGCCGCCCTCCTCCACCTGCATGTCCAGCGCGCCGGCCTCCAGGGCCGCCTCCATCACCTTGCCCTCGTCGTGCTTCTCGGCGTCGATGCTGATCTGCCCGCGTCGGTCGAACATCCACGCCACGGAGCCGGTGGTGCCCAGGTTGCCGCCGTTGCGCGAGAGCCACTTGCGCAGGTCGGCCACCGTGCGGTTGGCGTTGTCCGTGAGGGCGTCCACCATGATGGCGACGCCGCCAGGGCCGTACGCCTCGTAGGTGACCTCTTCGTACGACACGCCTTCGAGCTCGCCCGTGCCCTTTTTGATGGCGCGGTCGATGTTCTCGTTGGGCATGTTGGCCGCGCGGCCGGTGTCGATGGCCAGGCGCAGGCGCGGGTTACCCGCCGGGTCGCCGCCGCCGGCCTTGGCGGCCACGGTGATCTCGCGGATCAGCTTGGTCCAGGCGGCCGCGCGTCGGTTGTCGGTGATCGCCTTTTTGTGCTTGATCTGCTTCCACTTGCTATGCCCGGCCATCGGGCACCTCCGCTTTTGGCTGTTGGGGAATCTGGATCGCCGAAATATACAACGCTCTCACACGGCGGCACAGAGATCAGGTCGCCGCGGCCTGCGGCATGAACGCGGCGAACCGGGGATCGTGCCGGTTGGGGTTGAAGCGGACCATGTCGTACTCGGCGACGCCGTTCTCGAAGTAGGGATCGTCCACGATCAGCTTGGTGGCCTCCACCTCGCTGTCGAGCGTGGTGAGGATCACGCCGCCCACGCGCGGCTCGCGCGGGCCGGAGAAGATCAGCTTCCCCTCGCCCAGCAGCTTCTCCATGTACGCCCGGTGCGCGGCGGTGTGGGCTTCCACGTCTTCGATGGGCTTCACGTAGCGGAGGAGGATCAGGATCATCGCGAACCGGGTGTCGTGAGGGGTGGGCGCGGCCGGGAGTGCGCGCATGCTCTTAGGGCTAGCGGATTCCGCGCGCCGCCGCAACCACCGCGTCGTGCACGGCGCCGTTGCTCGCCACCACTCCGCGCCACGACGGCCGCGGCTGGTTGTAGCGGAAGGGGGCGCCGTCCAGCCCCGTGACCCGCCCGCCGGCCTCGCGCACGATCACCTCCGCGCCGCACACGTCCCACTCGTGCTTGGGGCCGGAGGATAGGAAGGCGTGGCCGGTGCCGTCCGCCACCTTGGCCATCTTGTACGCCGTGCTCCCCAGCGCCTGCACCGCGAACGCCGGCTGAAACACCTCCAGCTCCCCCCGCCGCAGCTCCGAGCGCGAGCACAGGATGCGCGGGACCTCCGCCGCCTCCGCCACGCGGATGGGCTTGCCGTCCAGGAACGCGCCGCCGCCCTCGACCGCGTGATACACCTCGCCCGTGATGGGATTGCAGACGACGCCGAGCACCGCCCGCTCCCCTTCCACCAGCCCGATGCTCACCGCGAACTCCGCGATCCCCGCCACGAACGAGTTGGTCCCGTCGATGGGATCCACCACCCACACGCGGGCCCGCCCCAGCCGCTCCGGCGAATCGGCCGTCTCCTCGGAGAGCCACCCGTACTCCGGCCGCCCCCCTGCGAGCACCTCGCGGATCACCCGGTCCGCCTGCACGTCCGCGTCGGTCACCGGCTGGTCCGGGTCCTTGTACCGCACCTCCATCCCGGCGCGGAAAGCGGGACGGATCACCTCGGCGGCCGCACGCGCGGCGCGGAGGGCAAGCTCCAGGTCGTTCATGTAGTCTCGCAAAAGAAGGGGGCTCACACAGAGACACAGAGGCACAGAGATCATTTCTTCTCTGTGCCTCTGTGTCTCTGTGTGAGCCCAATCAGTTCAGCGGCTCGAGGTCTCGCGCGAAAGCCGGTACATCTCGGCGGCCCGCTCCGGATTGCCCTTGCGGTCGTAGGCGATCCCCATGGCGTAGTAGGCGCGCGAGTTCTCCGGCTGCAGGCGGACGGCCTCCTCCAGCGCCTCGATGGCCGCGTCCGACTCGGCCATCTGGTTGAGGGCCTCGCCCAGCACCAGGTGCGCGGACACGGAGGTGGGGTCCAGCTCGGCGGCGCGGCGCAGGGCGGTGGCGGCGGCGGCGTACACGCCGCGCTTGTAGAGCGCGGTGCCCAGCTGCAGGTGCACGTCGAACGAGTCCGGCGCCAGGCGCAGGGCGCGGCGCAGCTCCTTCTCGGCCGCGTCGAACTTGCGCTGCGCGGCCAGCGCGGTGCCCAGCCCCGTGATGGCCGGCACGTAGTCCGGGCTGGCGGCGAGCACGGCGCTGTACGCCTCCGCGGCGTCGGCGGCGCTGCCGGCGGCGGCCAGCTCGTCCGCGCGCTCCAGGCGGGCGAGGAGGGCCTCGTCCAGCGGCTCCTCCACCACGGCGGTGCGCGCGGGGGCGCGGCGCGGCCCGCGCGTGGCGCGCGGGGCCTCCGCCTCCGCCTCCGGCGGAAGGTCTTCCGACTCTGTCTCTCTGCTATTCCGAACCATCATCCACCCTGGTTGCGCGGGGGAGCTCCGCCCCTCCCCCCTGCTGGTCCTCCGGCTGACCCGTCTCGTCCAGCACCCACTCCCGGTACGCCTCCGACACTCCCGAGAGGGGAGCGGCGATCAGCTCCGGCACATCGTACGGGTGAAGCTCCGCGGCCCGCCTGAAGAGGCGTTCCACCAGCGCGCGGCGCGTCTTGAGGAGCACCTGCACCTCCCCGTCCGCCCTCACCTCACCCTCCCAGCGGTAGACCGAGACCACACCGGGGATCACCGTAGCGCAGGCGGCGAGCCGCTCCTGCACCAGCGCCCTCCCCACCCGCTCCCCGGCCGCGGCATCCGGGGCCGTCATCAACACCAGTGCCAGATCCGCGCCGTCATGCATTCTGCTACGGCTCCAGCCCCGTTCCAGCGGCGAGCGGCCCGTCGTCGCCGGTCAGCTCGGCGAGGGTGGCGCGCGCGTGCGAGATGTGGCGCTGCGCCTGAGGCGAGGCCGGCGGCCGGGCCAGGAAAGCGCGCAGGTGGGCGATGGCCTCGTCCGTCTGCGCCTGCTGGAGCAGGAGGAAGGCCAACCCGTAGTGCGCGCCGGACGCGTGCGGCTTCAGCTCCAGGACGCGGCGGTACGTCTTCATCGCCTCGTCCGTCATCCCGATGCGGGTGTAGGTCACCGCGATCTGCTGCAGGACGTCCGTGTCGTTCGGGCTGTCGCGCAGGGCCAGCCGGAACGAGGTGAGCGCCTCGTGGAACTTCTCGTCCTGCAGGAGGACGGTCCCTTCCTCGTAGTAGTCCGGATCCCGTGCGGCCGAGCCGGGGCGGCCGTTGATGATCTTGTTGAACCAGGACATTCCGGTTTCGAGAGATTGGCGTGTGCTCGGGGACCGGACCGAAGCCAGGCGGAAGGGGCCCCCCGGACGGCCGACGGACCCATCCGGCGAGGGCTCCCAAGTTACCCGCGGCGGGGGGGCGGCGCAACCGATCCGGTCAGCGCGGCGGCCCCTCCGGCGCCGGCCCGGCCTTCCACGCCACCAGCACCCCCTCCTGCTCCAGCAGCACCTCCGCCCCCACCCCGCCCAGCGCCTCCGCGGCCCCCACGGGCGCCGGGTCCATCAGCAGCCGGCTCCCGGGCGCCAGCACCCGGAGCGCCTCCGCCAGTGGGACCTCGGCCGCCGCCGCGCCCGTGAGCGCCACCCCGCGCAGCATCCCGCCGCGCAGGGGGAGGGCGGGCCCGCCGGCCACCCGGCTCACCCCCGGCGCCTCCGGGCCAGCCGCGGGACGGCCGGTGAGCGCCACCACCTCCAGCCCCGGGACCAGGGCGGCGATGGCCGGAGCAAGCTCCGCGCCGGGCCCCACCACCAGCACCGTCCCCCCCGCCCCGGCGAGGCCCAGCAGCGCCGCCACCCGCACCGCCGCGTCCTCGTCGGGCGTGTCAGGCGCGGTCTCCGCTCCTTCCACCAGGCGCAGGTCCAGCACCCCGCCGTCCACCGGGTACATCTCGCGGCAATTGGAGCAGCCGAGGCGCCCCTGCAGCACGCGCCGCTCCTCCACCCGGTCCGCCAGCAGGATCAGGCCGAACTCGGGTCCGCAGCGCGGGCAGGTGACGATGTCGGTCAGCAGGATGTGCATGCGTGCTGGATCGGGTGCGTGCTGAGAGGGGGGGGCCTCACCCCCCCGACCCCCGCTCTCCCGATAACGGGAGAGGGGGGCGATTTCCACGGGCTGGCGCGTTGCTCGGAACTCGGCCGGGCTGCGGCATCGGATGACACCGGCGCCGGGCCAGGTCCTCCCGACACACGGCACGGGCGGACACGTGAGGCTGCCCCTGCTGAACCCCCCCTGCGCGGACCGTCGGCCCGAGCGGGCCGAAAGGACGGGCATGGTGAATCAGGTGCTACGGTGCGTGCGGCCCCCACGCGAAGTAGTCCCCTCTCCCGGGTCAGTTTCTGGTGCGTGCTGAGAGGGGGCCCTCACCCCCCCGACCCCCGCTCTCCCGATAACGGGAGAGGGGGGCGATTTCCACGGGCTGGCGCGTTGCTCGGAACTCGGCCGGGCCGCGGCATCGGATGACACCGGCGCCGGGCCAGGTCCTTCGCGCGCAGACCGTCACCCGAGCCGGCCGAAGGACGGGCGTGGTGAATCAGCGCCTACAGGTGCGTGCGGCCCCCACCCGAAGTAGTCCCCTCTCCCAGGGCGGTTTCTGGGAGAGGGTGGCAGCTGTAAGCTGCCGGGTGAGGGCCTACCACATCGGCCGCGGCGAGTACTGCGCCCACTGGTTGGGGGTCTCCCAAACGCGGACGTAGGCGAGCTGCTCGCCGTCGGGGCCCAGGCGCTCGCGCATCTGCTCGAAGATCCAGCGGGCCTGGTTCTCGGCGCTCGGCTCCAGCTCCGTGAAGGGCGGGAGGTCGTTGATGTTCTCGTGGTCCAGGTGGTCGGCGATGGCGCGCAGGTGGCGCTTGGCCTCCGTGAAGTCGAAGGCCATCCCCCCCTCGCCCACCTCCTCGAAGGCCAGCCCGGCCTCCACGACGTAGTGGTGGCCGTGGAGCTTCTCGCACTTGCCGTGGTAGTTGCGCAGGAAGTGGGCGGAGTCGTAGCTCGCCTTTACGTTCAGCAGGAACATTGCGCTAAGCGGCGGCTTCCACCGCGATGAAGGGAAGCTGCACGTGGCGCGGCTGCGCGGCGGCAAACACCACCACGCGCGCCACGTCGTCCGCGCGGAGCATGGCCGCGCGGTCCGGCAGGTCGGGGCGCGAGTCGGGGTCCAGCGCGTCCCACAGGGAGGTGTCGGTGGCGGCGGGCTCCACCAGGGTGGCGCGCACGCCGGTGCCGCGCACCTCCTGCAGCAACACCTCGTGCAGCCCCCGCTGCCCGAACTTGGAGGCGGAATACGCCCCGTTCCCCGGGTACGCGACCCGCCCCGCCACCGAGCCGATCTGGATGATGTGCCCCGACCGCCGCTGCAGCATGGGCGGCAGGAAGGCGCGCACGACCAGAAAGGGCGCGCGCAGGTTGGCGGCCACCTGGGCGTCGAACTCCGCCGGCTCCGTCTCGGCGAGGGGGACGAGGGCAAAGGTGCCGGCGGCGTTGACCACCAGGTCCGGCGCGTCGCCCAGCAGCTCGCCCACGTACGTGGCCATGGTGTGCACGGCCGACGGATCGGAGACGTCGGTCGGCATCGCGTGCCCCCCCACCTCTTCCGCCGCCCGCGCCAGGGCGTCGCCGCCGCGCGCCACCATCCCCACCCAGGCGCCGGCGCGCGCCAGCTCGCGCGCCACCGCCAGGCCGATCCCGCGCGACGCGCCCGTCACCAGCGCGGTCTTCCCCCGCAGCGTGTCGTCCATTTGCCTCCGACGGCAGGAAGTCCTGAGTGTTAAGCCAAAGTCCTGAGTGCCTGGTGCCTAGTGCCTAGTGCCTAGTGCCTGGTAACCGCGGTTCAGCACTTGGCACTCAGGACTGAGGACTTCTGTGTTTCAGCCCAGCGTGCTGCCCGTGACCAGGCGGAGGAACTCGTCGCGGGTGCGCAGGTCGTCGCGGAAGATCCCCTTCATGGCGCTGGTCACGGTCTTGGAGTTCTGCTTCTCCACCCCGCGCATCATCATGCAAAGGTGCGCCGCCTCGATCACCACGCCCACGCCCTGGGGGCGCAGCACCTCCTGGATGGCCGCGGCCACCTGCTCCGTGAGCCGCTCCTGCACCTGCAGCCGCCGCGCGAACACCTCCACCACGCGCGGGAGCTTGGAGAGACCCACGATCCGGCCGTCCGGCACGTAGGCGATGTGCACCTTGCCGAAGAACGGGAGCATGTGGTGCTCGCACATGGAGTACATCTCGATGTCCTTGACGATCACCATGTTGTGGTGATCCTCCTCGAACACCGCGTCGCCGATCACCTCGGCCACGGACATGCTGTAGCCGCGCGTGAGCCAGCGCATGCTCTTTTCCACGCGCTCGGGCGTCTTCAGCAGCCCGTCGCGCTCCGGGTTCTCGCCCAGCTCCTGCAGCATCAGGCGCACGAGCTCGTCGAACGCGGGCGCGGCGCCCGCCTCTGGGACTCCAGCGATCAGCTCCGTCATCTATTCTCCCGTGTACTCCGCGTAGTTTCGCGGCGTCTCCCAAAGTACGATACGCGCCAGCCGCCCCCGCGGCACGCGCGGCGCGAGCTGGTTCCAGATCGCCACCACCAGGTTCTCGGTGGAGGGGATCACCCCCTGCAGCCAGGGCACGTCCAGGTTCAGGTTGCGGTGGTCCATCTCCCCGATGACCTCTTCCGCGATGTCGCGCAGCTCCCCCAGGTCCACCAGGTAGCCGGTGCGCGGGTCCGGCTCCCCTTCCACCGTCACGTCCATCTCGTAGTTGTGGCCGTGCCAGTTGGGATGATTGCACGGCCCGTACACGCGCGCGTTCTCCTCGTCGGAGAGCGCGGGGTTGTGGAGGCGGTGGGCAGCCGAAAAGTGCACCCGCCGGGTTACGCGGACTTTTGGCACGTCGTCGCTCCCGGAGTTCATATGCGAGAAAAGGCCAGTCTCGACGAGCGAGACCGGCCCAGGCCAGGACGCACAGGGGAGGATTTTTGAAGCCAGTGTGATACACTGTTTGGGTGACTTCCCCGCTGCTTCCGCCTTCCTCCGTAGAGGCGTGACGTCTGCCGCAAGAGCAGGTCCCTGCTTCAAAACTGTTGGCTCAAAAATGTAGCTCCCCAGTACGTCCGACAGGGATGATAGTATTGAGGGGCGGCGGGTTCGTCAAGGATGGGAACCGGGAACGGGGAACGGCCCAAGGGCGACACCCCGCCGCGCTGATGGAGACTTCGATGGTGGGTACGTGGCGCCCGAGCAAGGGTGCAGCTCAAACGCACGGAGGCACAGAGTTCATTCCATCTCTGTGCCTCCGTGTGAGCCCGCTTTGCAGAAGAGCAGCCCGTACTCGGCCATGGAGCGCGCGCCCGCCGCCGACGCGCACGCACCGCCGCACGCGCTTCCGCCTCACTCCAGGTACGAACGGAGCCGGGCCAGGTTCGCGCGGTCCGCCGCCGTGTGGTCGTCGCCCTTGGGCGTCTCCAGCACCTTGGGAATCTCGGCCAGCCGCTCATCGTTCATGATCCGCCGGAACGGCTCGTCCCCCAGCGTGCCCTCGCCGATCCCGGCGTGGCGGTCCTTTTTGCTGCCGAGCGGGTTCTGCGAGTCGTTGAGGTGGAAGAGCCGCAGCCGCTCCAGCCCCACCGTGTCCGCCAAGCGCGCCATCACCCCGTCGTAGTCGTCGCGCAGGTCGTAGCCGGCGGAGTACACGTGGCAGGTGTCCAGGCACACGCCCAGCCGGTGGCGCTGATGGGGCGAGATGCGCTCGATCATCTCCGCCAGCTCCTCGAAGGTCGCGCCCAGCACGCGCCCGGACCCCGCCGTGGTCTCCAGCAGCACCATGGTGGCCCCCGGCACCTCCTCCAGCGCCTGCTCGATCAGCGCGGCGTTCTGGGCCAGCCCGCGCGGCTTGTCGTCGTCCGTGGCATTGCCGGGATGCGTCACCAGCGCGTCCAGCCCCAGCCGCTCCGCCCTCCGCAATTCGCCGCGGAACGCGTCCAGCGAGCGGTCGCGGAGCACCGGATCGGCCGTGGCCAGGTTGATCAGGTACGAATCGTGTGCGTTGGTGAACCCGATCTGCCCCAGCGCCACCCCGTCGCGGAAGCGCGCGGCCTCGGCGTCGTCCACCTCCACCTCGGCCCAGCGGTTGGGCTGCTTGGTGAAGATCTGGATGGCCGTCGCGCCGATCTCCCGCGCCCTATCCGGCGCGTTGCGGCACCCGCCGGCCGTCGAAACGTGAGCTCCGAGCAACATCCTCTCTCTGTCTCTGTGCCTCTGTGTGAGCCAATCCGTTCAGCCGGCGCGCTCGATCTGCTTGCGGTGATGCTCCATGTGGATGCCGACGAAGCGGAGCACCTTGATCGGCTCCACCTTGCCGAAATAGGGGTGCGTGAGGCCCGCGTGGCCCTGCAGCCGCGCGGCGGCGAGCTCGCGCACGAACGCCTCGCCCTGCGCGCGCAGGGCCTGCAGCGCGGCGTCACGCCCGCCGCGGACCTCCCGGGGCCGGATCTCGCGGGGGGAGGGCGCGCGCAGGGGGAACGAGCGGTGGAAGAGGATGTGCGGGAGCAGGATCCAGCGCGTGAGGGTGCGGCGCCACGGAGCCATCTTCAGCTCCATGGCGCGCCCCTCGCGCAGCTCCGCCAGCAGCGCCTCGTAGGCCCGCGTCAGGTGCTCCGTGACCTCGGCGGGAGTCCACTTCCCCTCGCCCCAGGGACGCTCCCACGCATCCGTGCCCAGCGATGCCGCCGTGTCGAGGTACGCCGCCAGGGCGACCTGGTGCTCGTCCGCGGCGGCCTCCCAGCGGGCCTGGCTGCGCGGCGAGGATGAGGTGGGCATCGCGGACCTGGGCAGGAGGGAGAAAGGGTCAGCGCGGCGGGTGCTTCAGCCAGCTCTCGATGCGCTCCACGGGCTCGCTCAGCTTCCACCCCCGCGAGCGCCACCCGCGCACGCGCGCCAGCAGCTCTTCCACCGAGCACTCGCCCTGGGTGCCGGGCTGGAGGTACGCGCCCGCCGGCCACTCGGTGGTGCGCAGCACGCCCTCCACGGGCCGGTGGAGCAGGACGACGAAGCCTTCCTCGTCCGGCCCGGCGGCGTGGAAGGCGAGGGTGTCGCTCACCGCGCGGTGGCGGCGATGTCCGGGCCGCGCAGGATGATGGGGTCGTTCCCCACGCGCGCCACGGGGACCACGCCGTCCACCGCCATGGCCGCGAAGAGCAGCGCGAGGTACAGCAGCGAGTTGCGGTACAGCGTCCACGCGGGCTGCGTGAAGTTCTCCGCCTTCATCACCCGCCGCACGTCGCGCAGGAACCAGAGGCCGAGCACCGCCGCCGACACGCCGTACACCGCCCCCAGCCCGCCGTAGGTGACGGGCGCCAGCGTGACGGGGATCATGATGAGCGTGTAGAAGAGCATCTGCCGCATCGTCTCGCGCTCGCCCCACACGTTGGGCGCCATGGGCACGCCCACGCGGCCGTAGTCCTTTTGCTTCACCAGCGCCAGCGCCCAGAAGTGCGGCGGCGTCCAGAAGAAGACGATCAGGAACAGGTAGGCGGCCGTCAGCGTGACCTCGCCCGTGGCGGCGGCCCAGCCGACGAGCGGCGGAAACGCGCCCGCCGCCCCGCCGATGACGATGTTCTGCGGCGAGGTGCGCTTGAGCCAGCGGGTGTAGATGAAGACGTAGTACAGGAGCCCGGCCAGCGCCAGCATGGCGCTCAGCAGGTTGACGAACAGCGCGAACACGGCGAACGCGGCCGCGCCCAGCACCACCCCGAAGCCCAGCACGTGCCCCGGCGACATCCGCCCGCTGGGGATGGGGCGCAGCCTGGTGCGCGGCATGTGGGCGTCGATGTCGCGATCGATGAACATATTGATCGCGTTGGCGCCGCCGGCCATGAGGTAGCCGCCCAGCATCGTCCAAAGCACCACGGCCAGGCTGGGCCACCCTCGCAGCGCGATGAACATGGGCGTGACCGTGGTCACCAGGAGCAGCGAGATGATGCGGGGCTTGGTGAGCGTGACGTAGTCGCGAAGAAGCTGGCGCACGCCGGAGCCGCCCTGCCGCTGCGCCGCGATCCCGGCGCGCTGCGTGGCGGTGGTCATCTCGGCGTCGGGCAGCACGGCCGGGGAAGCGGCGGGTATGGTATCGGGCATCAGGTAGCGAACTGGCCCGGCGCCTTGGGGGGCACCGCGCCTTCAGGGGGCCGCGCGCTGGCGGATGGCGGGCGCGGACGTGCGCAAATATACACGCCGCACGCACGTGCGCCACCCCGACGCGGCACGGTCCGGCACCCTCCCCACGCCCTTGCGGGGCTTTCCCCCACGCCCGCGAAGGCGTGCTTCCGCAACCACTTGCGCCGCGCGGCGGCCGCGGGTACCCTTCGGCCGCGCACCGCGTCCCGGAGACGATCCCCGCGAGTGGTGAGTCCTGAGCGCCGAACAGCAGTTCACTAGGCACTAGGCACTAGGCACTCGGCACTCGGCACTCGGCACTCGGCACCAGGCACTTCCCACGTCCGACTCAGCACCTTGCACTTCCCCTTATGACCCCGCTGTCTTCCTTCGCCCGCTTCGCGTGGGGCGTGCTCGCCTACAACGTGGCCGTGGTGCTGTGGGGCGCCCTGGTGCGCGCCACCGGCTCCGGCGCGGGGTGCGGCCGCCACTGGCCCGCGTGCAACGGCCAGGTGATGCCGCAGCTCGCCTCCACGCACACGATGATCGAGTTCGCGCACCGCGCCACCAGCGGCATCGCGCTGCTGCTGGTGCTGGCGATGCTCGTGTGGGCGTGGCGCGCCTTTCCGCGCGGGCACCTGGTGCGGCGGGGGGCGGCGCTCTCCACGGCGTTCATCATCGCCGAGGCGCTGCTGGGCGCCGGCCTGGTGCTGTTCGAGCTGGTGGCGGACGACAAGTCGGCCATGCGGGCCTTCTCCATGTCCGCGCACCTGGTGAACACCTTCCTGCTCCTCGGCGCGCTCACGCTGACGGGGTGGTGGGCCTCCGGCGGCGCGCCGGTGCGCGTGAGGAAGCAGGGTGCGCTCGGCGCCGTGCTCCTCACCGCCGTCGGCGCCACGATCCTGGTGGGGGCTACCGGCGCGGTGACGGCGCTGGGCGACACGCTCTTCCCCAAGAGCGCCGTGGGCTTCGATCTGTCGTCCACCGCGCACTTCCTGGAGCGGCTGCGCATCGTGCACCCGCTCCTGGCCGTGGTCACCAGCGTCTACATCACGGCGGTGGGGTGGATGGTGCGCCGCGCGCGCCCCAGCGCCACCACCCGCCGACTGGCGGCCATCCTCACGGCGCTGTTCGCGGTGCAGGTGGCGGCGGGGCTGGTCAACATCGTACTGCGCGTCCCCATCTGGATGCAGCTCACCCACCTGTTCCTTGCGGACTGCGTGTGGATCGCGCTCGTCCTCACCACCGCCTCCGCCCTCGCGCACGAGCCCGCGGAGGCGCGCCCCGCGGGGTCTGCCTCTTGCACACCCCCGCCGCCTCGGGTTCAGGTTCGATAGAGAAACGGCGATCTCACACGGAGGCACAGAGACACAGAGAGAAGCACTCCTCCGTGTCTCTGTGCCTCCGTGTGAGATCGACATCTTCCAGGAGGTCCGGACGTGGCGACGATGGCGGATCCGCGCGGCGGCGAGCAGGAGGCCCCGCGCACCAACCTGGGCAAGAACGAGCGCATTCTTTCCGTAATCGGAGGCGGTGCGCTGGCAGTGATGGCGCTGCGCAGAAAGGGCGTGCCGGGGGTGGTGATGGGGGCCGCGGGGGCCGCGCTGCTGGAGCGCGGGCTTACGGGGCACTGCCGCGTGTACGGCGCGCTGGGCGTCGACCGCTCGGGCGGCACGGCGCGCGCGGCGAAGCCCGACGAGGGCGGCTTCCGCGGGTCGGCGCGCACGGCGATCAACCGGCCGGCGCGCGAGCTCTACGACTTCTGGCGCGACTTCACCAACGCGCCGCGCTTCCGCGACAGCATCACCGCGGTGGAGATCCTGGACGAGTCCACCTCGCGCTGGACCGCGGCGGGGACGATGGGCCGCACCTTCCAGTGGACCTCGCGCCTGGTGGAGGACCGCCCGGGGGAGTACATCGCCTGGGAGTCGGTCGCGCCCTCCGACGTGCCGAACCGCGGGTCGGTGCGCTTCGTCCCTTTCGGGGACGGCACGCAGGCGGAGGTGCACTACTCGGTAGAGATCGAGCCGCCCGGCGGCGTGGTCGGCCAGGCCATCCTGGGCCTCCTCCTCCCCCAGCCGCAGGCGATGCTGGAGGACGACCTGCGCCACTTCCGCGAGCTGATGGAGTCCGGCGCGGCGCACAAGCGGGAGCTGCAGTGATGGCGCCCGAAACGCGCGGCGCCTTCCAGGAGATGCGCGACTCCTTCGACACCCCTCGCCTCCCCGCCCCGCCCGCGTGGCGCGGCTCCGGCCCGGCTGCCAACGGCGTGGCGTGGGCCCAGGCGGCGTTCTACGTGCCGGGCGGCATCTGGCCCATCCTGTCGCTGCGCAGCTTCGAGGCGGTCACCGGCCCCAAGGTGGATGGCTGGCTGGTCAAGACCGTGGGCGGCCTCCTGGCCGTCGCGGGCGCCGCGATCGGCTCCGCGGCCGCGAAGCGCCGCGTGACGCCCGAGATCGCCCTGCTCGGCGCCGGCTGTGCGGCGACCCTCGCGGCCATCGACATCGTGTACGTGGCGAAGCGCCGCATCCCGCCCGTCTACCTCTTCGACGCCGCCGCCGAAATCGCGCTCGTGGCCGCCTGGATGGCCTCGCACAGAGACACGGAGGCACAGAGGTAACTTCATCTCTGCGCCTCCGTCGAGTACGTGGTGCCCCGGGCGCGGAGGTGAAGGTCCCCGCCGGGATGGAGGGAAGTCTGCTTGGCGGGACGGGTGGGTCGATGATCGCCTGGATGAAGATCGAGGCGGGACGCCGGGCCGCGGGCAAACGCAGAGAGAACGCCAGCCCCAGCGGATTCCGCGTGAGTGCTGGCGTTCTCTGAATGCGCCCCCGGTGCCTCAATGACTACTCGCCGGCCCGGTCAGGGCCTGAGGAGCAGCCGGACCGGGGCGGGTCGGATGTTCGTGGATCCATCACCCACCTGGCCGTACTCGTTGCCCCCCCAGCAGTGTACCACGCCCCCCGCGGCGATGCCGCACGTGTGGCCCTGCTGCCGGATACCGCCGCGATCCGCCGCAGATGCGCCGGCCCCGCCCGCGGCGCTGATCGCGGTGAACCGAAGCCCGCCCGCCACCGGAGTGGGAGTCGTGCGCTGGCCGCCGGTGCTTCCCTCGCCGATCTGCCCTTCCGCGTTGGTCCCCCAGCAGAGCGCCTCGCCGGAGAGCGCGATGCCGCAGCTGTGCAGACGTCCCGCCGTAACCGCGCGCCATGCGCCGGCACTCCCCACCCGCACCGGCAGCGGCCGTGCGGCGACCCCGCCGTCGCCCAGCTGGCCGGAGCCGTTCGCGCCCCAGCAGTACACGTCTCCCGCGGCGGTCACGCCGCAGGTATGATGCTGGCCGGCATCGATGGAGGTGAATGTGACGCCTTCGGCGGCCCGCACCGGGCCGCGGCTGGCGGTGGTGCTGCCGTCACCGAGCTGGCCCGAGTCGTTCGCTCCCCAGCAGAACGCCGCGCCGTTCGTGGCCAGGCCGCACGAATGGCTTCGGCCCGCGGAGACCATCTGGAAGGCGTACCCGCCACTCACCGGGCGCGGAGTGGGCGCGCAGGGGCGCGGGTCGGTCGATCCGATCCCACACGTCGTGTCGGCCACCAGCGTACCGAGCTGCCCATGCTCGTTGAGCCCCCAGCAGTACGCCGCGCCACTCGTGGCGACGCCGCAGGTATGATCGTCTCCCGCGCTGAGAACCTTCCAGGTAATGCCGCCCTCCACCTGGGCCGGCGTGCGGGCACACAGGTCGTTGACGGAGATGCTGATCCGGCAATTTTCGTCGCGAGAGCGCGTGCCGATCTGGCCCTGCACGTTGATCCCCCAACAGTACGCCGCACCCCCCGGGGTGACTCCACACCGGTGCGCGCCGCCCGCGGTGAACCTCGCGAAGGTGAACCCGGTGCCGGTCCGGGCCGGCTCCAGCGCACCGCTCCGGCCCGTCTCCGCGAGATATCCCCAGCAGTATGCGGCGCCGGACGCGTCCAGGGCACAGGATTCCAGGCCGCCCACCTCGATCGACGCCGCCCGAAACGCACCTACCGCGATGATGCTCCGGCTCCCGGCCGCGCCGTCGACGGTCGCCGAGATCGTGGCCTCGCCGCCGCCCACCGCGGTCACCAGCCCCTCGCCGTCCACCGTCGCCGCACCTGGCGCGGAGGAGTTCCACCGCACGTCGGCACTGCGGATCGCCACACCGTTCGAGTCGGCAGCCGCGGCCGTGAGGCGCACCGTCTCCCCCTCGACGAGGGTTGCCGGCCCGGCGGGGATCGTGACCGTAGCGGCCACCTGCTGAACCACTACGGTGATCGTGTCCGCGCCCGGCGACCCGGGTACGGTGGCCACGATGCGCGCCGTACCGTTGCCCGCGGCGCGCGCCGTAGCCCCGTCGAGCGCCACCACCGCCGCGTTCAGCGAGACCAGCTGCGCCGCACCCTGCACCGGGTTGCCGAAGCGGTCGAAGGCCGCCACCGTGAGCGCCTGCGTGCGCCCGATGGCGTTGAAGCGGATGCTCTCCGGCGAAGCTTCGATCCGTGCCACTCCCGCGGCACCCGCCGTGGCCGTGAACCCGGCCGCCGACAGCCCCGCCACGGCCGCCGTAGCGCCCTGCGGGCCGGCTCCTCCGCCCAGCGTCCACTGCGCGCGCGCGGTGCCGTCCGCGCGCGTGGCGGAGGTCGCGGGCGAGAAGCTTCCGCCGGCGCCCGCCGCCCAGGTGACCGCCACTCCCGGGACGGGATTTCCGTGGCGGTCCGCCACGCGCACGACCAGCGAATCGCCCACCGCCTCGCCCGCCGCCCCGGCGCGCGTCGCGGAGCCCACCGGGGCTACAGAGGCGGGCACGTCCGGGGTGGCCGTGGCACGGAAGGTGGCGAAGACCAGCGGCGCGCCCGTCGCCGCGTCGACCGCCCGCGCTTCCACCCGCTGGCTGTCAGCCGGCGCCGTGGAGGTGCCCAGCACCCATCGCTCCCGCGCCTCCCCCTGGGCATTGGTCTGCCCGGTGCCCGCGAACACGCTCCCGCCGCCGGAGATCACGCGGAAATTGACGATCTGCCCCTCTACCGGCTTGCCGCGCTCGTCCAGCACCCGCACCACCAGGGCATCGGCCAGCTCGGTGCCCACGCGCCCTTCCTGGCCGTTCCCCGCGACCACGTCCAGCCGCGCCACCACCTGCGGCTGGGGTCCGTTGGACGACTCGCAGGCGGCGAGCGCGATGACCACCCCCACGAGCCAAGCGCGCGTGCCAACGAAGCGGCCTTGCAGGCACAGCAACATGGGAATCCTGGGTACCGGGGATGGTGAACCACACCGGTTTTGTGGCGCCGGGAGGGCGCCCGCACCCGGTGCGGGGGGAGAGCAATTCTAGCATAGCGCATCCCGGTGCGGAAGTCACGGGTCCATCGGGACCATCTCCCCAGATCCCGTCTGCACTGTTGGAGCAGCGGGCCTCACCCGGAAACTCGGAGGCGGAGGGAGAACTACACCGCGTCTCCTTCTGCGTCTCCGCGGCCCGGCGTGCGCTCCTCTGGAGGCGCAGCGGGCGCCGGCGCGTGTACTCCGGCCTTAGCCGAACGCGGGCCGCGCGTTCGCGGGCGCCAGCTCCAGCTCGTGAACGAACCGTTCCCCGCAGCGGGTGCACAGGAAGGTGTTCTCCCAGCGGCGGTACAGCTTGGGGAACTCGACGGCGTTCCAGAGCTTGATGGGGCCCACCAGGAACCTGTGAAGCAGAAAAGCTCCGCCGATGAACGCCACCCACCCGAGCAGCGCGTGCGTCTGCCCGAAGATCACCCCCAGCACACCCGCGATCACCAGCGTGGCGAGGGCGGCGCCCCCGGTGTCCCTGGGCACGGGCGGGGATGCACCCTGCGAGAGCACCGTCTGCGACGTGCCCTGCGTCCGGGCTCCGAGAACGGCTCCACGCCCCGCGGCCACGCCCACGGCGCGGGTGCGGGTATCCACCGAGGAAAGCCCTTCGCGGAAGATCAGGGGGAGCTTGCGAACGTCCGGCGTGGCGCACTTGGGGCACGCGAGCCCGCCCGGAGGCGGACCCGGCGTCACCGGCACGACCAGTGTCGGCCTGGGCGCGGCCGGCGCGAGCGCGACGGCGTTCGGACGGCCGCAGTGGATGCAGGCGGGCGCGGCGTCGGAATGCGGCTTGTTGCAGTCGGGGCAATCCATCAGGGGCATGCGGGCAACGCAGGTGGGGAGGTGAGGTTCCCGCCGGGATGGCGGGCGGTCTGCTCGGCGGGATTGGGCGGGGACTCTCGCCGGCGGGGCGCGAGATCGAACGGAAGGGGTACCGCGGGTGAGCTTTCCCGCGCCACAATTCTAACGCGGACGTGACTGGCCCGCCATAGTGGACTCGCGCGGAATGGCAGATGCGGGGCGGCGACGCCAGGCCGCGCGCAGACGCAGAGAACGCCAGCCCCCGCGTGAGTGCTGGCGTTCTCTGGATGTGCCCCCGGCGCGACTCGAACGCGCGGCCCCAAGATTAGGAATCTTGTGCTCTATCCACCTGAGCTACGGGAGCGGAACCGGGCAGGAATTTACCGAGATCCGTCGCGGCGGTCAATTACTGCGGGCTCGCACAGAGACACAGAGGCACAGAGAACTACTTCAACCCGCGCCCTCGTCTTGACAACGACAGGAGAGGCACGCACTGTTCCTATCGACAGCTATAGGAACTCTCGCCCTGGAACGCCCGCATGGCCTCCCGCAACCAGACCGACGCCCTGCGCGGCTCGCTCGACCTCCTGATCCTCAAGACGCTCTCGCTGGAGCCGATGCACGGCTGGGGGATCAGCCAGCGCGTGCAGCAGATCTCGCGCGGCGTGCTGGAGGTGAACCAGGGCTCGCTCTACCCCGCGCTCCAGCGGCTGGAGAAGGAAGGGGTGATCGCGAGCGACTGGGGCACCACCGAGAACAACCGCCGCGCCCGCTACTACGAGATCACCCCCGCCGGCCGCCGCGTCCTGGGCGCGGAGGTGGAGAGCTGGCGCCGGTTCGCGGCCGCCCTAGATCTCGTTCTTGAAAGTGCCTAGTGCTCAGTGCCTAGTGCCCAGTAACTACATCCAGGCACTAGGCACCAGGCACCAGGCACTAGGCACTAGGCACTAGGCACTAGGCACTAGGCACCAGGCACTAGGCACTAGGCACTAGGCACTAGGCACCTGGCACCAGGCACCAGGCACCAGGCACCTGGCACCAGGCACCAGGCACCAGGCAATTTTCCTTCCCTGGACCCCCACGATGAAACCGATACACGCCCTGCGGGCGCGGCTGCGCCTGCTCTTCCGCAGAGAGGCCGAGGAGCGCATGGAGGACGAGATGCGCTTCCACCTGGAGATGGAGACGGAAAGGTACGTCCGTGAGGGGCTGAGTCCCTCGGAGGCGCGGCGCCGGGCGCGGGTGTCGTTCGGGGGGGTGGAGGGGCACAAGGAGGCCATGCGCGATGGGCGCACCTTCGCGTGGATCGGCACCCTGTCGCTCGACGCGCGGCTGGGGCTGCGGCTCCTAGTGCGGCACCGTGGGCTGGCGCTGATCGGCGGCTTCGCGATGGCCATGGCGATCGCGGTGGGGTCCGTGGCCTTCGAGGCCCTTTCGCAGGTCCTGCGCGGCACCCTGCCGCTGGACGAGGGCCATCGCGTGGTCGCGGTGCATTACGCCACGGACGACGCCGGGAGCCCCGAGCGGCAGGTGCTGCACGACTTCGCGGAGTGGCGCGGCCGGCTGCGCACGGTGCGGGAGCTGGCCGCGTTCCGCCCCATGGGGCACAACCTGGTGCCGGAGGGGGGCGACCCGGTGCCCGTGCAGGTGGCGGAGATCACCGCGTCGGGGTTCCGCGTGGCGCGCACGCCGCCGCTGCTGGGACGGTACCTGGTGCCCGAGGACGAGCGCCCCGGCGCGCCCGCGGTGGTGGTGATCGGCTACGAGGAGTGGCACACCCGCTTCGCCGCCGACCCGCGCATCGTGGGGCGCACGGTGCGGCTTGGCTCCACGCCCCACCTGGTGGCGGGGGTGATGCCGGAGGGATTCCGCTTTCCCTACAACCACCAGTACTGGGTCCCCCTGCGCGAGAGCCCGCTGGCGCACGCGCGGCTGGAGGGGCCGGGGGTGCACGTGTTCGGGCGGCTGGCGCCCGGCGCGTCGCTCGCCGAAGCACGGGCCGAGCTGGAAACGGTCGGACGGCGCACCGCGGCGGCGCACCCCAAGGTGTACGACCGCCTCCGGCTCACGGCGGTCCCCTACGCCTACGACCACATGAACCTGCAGAGCCCCACGCTGCGGCTGGCGCTGCGCGCGGTGCAGCTGCTGGTGAGCGGGCTGCTGGTGGTGGTGGCGGTGAACCTGGCGGTGCTCCTGTACGCCCGCACCGTGTCGCGCCTGGGCGAGATCGCCGTGCGCAGCGCGCTGGGCGCCAGCCGGCGGCGCATCCTGGCGCAGCTCTTCATGGAAGCGCTCGCCCACTCCCTACTCGGCGCGCTGGTGGGACTGCTGGTGGCGAACGGCGTGCTCGCGACGCTGCAACGCTGGGTGGTGGAGGAGGGCAACGGCCTCCCGTTCTGGATGCACCTGCGGCTGTCGCCCGCCACGGTGGCGTACGCCCTGGCGCTCGCGGGGGTGGCCGCCTTCATCATGGGCGTCCTCCCCGGCCTCAAGGCGACCGGCGGCGGGATGCAGGCCAGCCTGCGCGAGCTGCGCTCCGGACCGCGCCTGGGCCCCGTTTGGAGCGGGCTGATCGTGGCGCAGGTGGCGTTCGCGATGGCCGTGCTGCCGCCCGCGGTCTACGCCGTGTGGCAGCTTCTGCGGATGGAGACGGCCGCCGTGGGGTTCGCGCCGGACGAGTTCGTGGTGGGTCCCGTGGAGCTGGGGGAGGCGGCCGCCGGGCTGGATTCGGCCGGGCTGGCGGCGCGAGTGGCTTCGCGGCACACGGCGCTGCTGGCGCGCCTCAGGGCGGAGCCCGGAGTCACCGCCGTCGCCCTGTCGTCGTACATCCCCGGCCTGGATGAGGCCACGCAGGGCGTGGAGATCGCCGGCGCCGCCGGGGCGCAGGGGGACGCCAGCGTCATCCGCACCACGCCGGAGCTGTTCGGCGCGTACGGCGCGCGCATCGCCGAGGGGCGTGCGCTGGCGGAGGGCGACGCGGGCGATGGGTCCGGCGCCGTGGTCGTCAACCGCACCTTCGTGCGGCGCAGCCTGGGGAACCGCAGCGCGGTGGGCCAGCGGCTGCGTTACGCGGAAGGCGACGCGCCGGGGCGCTGGTACGAGATCGTGGGCGTGGTGGAGGACTTCCCCACGGTGCCGCTCGTGCTCACCTCGGCGAACGGGGTCGCCAACGTGTACCACGCCACCCCGCCCGGCGAGATCCCCGATCCCACCCTCTCGGTGCGCCTGCGCGGCGGGGTCCCCGCGGGCTTCGTGAAGCGCATGCAGAGGGTGGGGATCGAAGTCGATCCCGGGCTGCAGTTGACGGTGCGCCCGCTGGCGGGGGTGTACGACTCGCTCCGCTCCTTCTCGCGCTTCATGGCCTGGGCGCTCACGCTGGTGACCGGGAGCGTGCTCCTCCTTTCCGCGGCGGGGATCTACGCGCTGATGTCGTTCACCGTGGTCCAGCGCACCCGCGAGATCGGCATCCGCACCGCCCTGGGGGCACAGCCGCGGCGCATCGTGGCGAGCATCTTCGCGCCGGTGGGGCGCAGGCTGGCGGTGGGCGTGGCGATCGGATCGCTGCTGGCGGGCGGGATCACCGTGGGGCTCGGCTTGAGCGTGGCGGGTACCGCGCCGCTGATGACCGGCGTGTGCACCATCATGCTGGCCGTGGGGCTGCTGGCGGCGCTGGGGCCGGCGCGGCGCGGCCTGCGCATCCAGCCCATGGATGCGCTGCGGGAGGCCTGAGCTTCTTCCCGCGGCCCGACTGCGATCTCACCCGGAGGCACGGAGACTACTTCACCCCTTCTTCGGGGAGCCTCAGTCCGCAGTTGGCGCACACGGTCTTCGTGAGGCCGCCGCCGGGCGGCGTGTAGACGGTGGTGCTCGTGTGGCGGCAGGTCGCCTGCAGCTCCGCGATGCGCTCCCGCCAGTCGTCGCGCACCAGCATCGCGAACTGCTCGGCGAACGGCTCACCCTTCCCCGAGCCGCCCGCCGGGGCGCCGCTCCGGCGCCCCCTCCACCATTCCCGGATACCTTTCATTCAGCCACTCTCTCCACGACGTGATTTCGGTGTAAATTGGCCCCGGGGTGCCCATCGCGCATGGCGCCTGGCCGGTTTGGCGCGCCGCCCTGCCGGGCTCAGCCGCCCGACACCAGGGGCCGCCGGAGGCGAAGCTCGCCGCCGCTCGGAGGCGGCGCGACGCCGTCTCCTGGCCGGCGTTCCACAGCGGCGTCGGGGCGATTCCGCGCCCCGCCGGGTGCACGCATGCTCTGTTGCACCGCCGCGGAGGCGCGCTCGGAACCATGGGGCGGCAGGGGGTGCATTGGGTATCGCCGGCGCATGAGGAGGTCGTGCGTTGGGGCGCCCACCTGCGTGGGCGGAGAACACGCGCACGTACTCAGCAAGCGCCCGGCCCGGCCGCCCCGCCGCGCCCAACAGCTCGCACGGGGTACATCCACGTGAGCAAAGTTGAGCAATTACGCACGATTTCGGCTTCCGTCGGCCGGAACGTGTGTGGCACGCCGGCCCTATGGGGACGCCGGAGCGCGCCACGGCGTCACACACTGTGACGCCGTGGCACACCCTTGCGGACGCGGAGGGGAACAGGAGCGCAATTCCCTGGTTATCCGGGGACGCCCTGCTGGTCCGGCGCGTGCTCCAGTGCGGCGGCGAGGCAGCTCGTGGCGTTTCTCCCGATCCCTTACGCGATTGTCCACTTCCAGCCGTGTGGCGCCCAGGCAGATGACCCGCGCCTCCGCACCGTACCTCCGGGGGGCCGGGAGCCGTGCCCTTCCCGGCACCCGCGCGGCACACGCACCGGGAGGTGAGTGATGCGGCTGGCCCATCGCCTGGTGCTCGGGACCAGTGCCGTCGTCGTGGCGGTCATGACCCTCTACGGGGTGACCGTGCTGCGGCAGAGGCAGGAATTGATCGAGCAGGCCCTGGTGCGCGAGACGGAAATGCTCGGGCACGCCATGCAGATCGTGGCGAACAGCTCGATCCGCAACCGGCAGACGGCTTCGCTGAACCGGGTGCTGGGCCGCATCCTGCGCGATCCGGACATGGCGATCAGCGCGGTGCTGGACTCCACCGGGCGCGTGATGGCGGGCGGACCGGCCAACGCGCTCGGCTGTGTTCCGCGCACGGTGAACCCGCGCGCGGGGGAGTCGCAGGTGTGGGCCAACTGCGGCGGACGCGTGCGGCTGGTGGTGCTTCCGCTGCGCGCGCCCGCGCGAGCGCTCGTGCTCGCGCGCCGCACCACGGTGATCGAGCGCGACACGGCCGCGTCCGCCCGCTCCATCGTGTTCACGAGCATCGCGCTGGCGGTGCTGGGTTCCCTCGCCATCGTGGCGGTGCTGCGGCGGTGGCTCACGGGCCCGCTGGACGCGATCCTCGCGGGCGTCCGCCGCCTGGGCGCGGCGGAGAATCCAGATCCCATCGAGGTGCCCCGCGCCGCCGCGGAGCTGCAGCACCTGGCGGGGGCGTTCAACGCGATGGTGGAGCGGCTGGAGGGGAACCAGCGCACCCTGATCCGCGAAGCCGAGGAGCGCATCGCCCTGGAGCGGAGGCTGCGCGACACCGAATCGTTCGCCGCGCTGGGGCGCCTGACGGGCGGCGTGGCGCACGAGCTGGGATCGCCGCTGGGCGTGATCCGGGTGCGCGCCGAAGCGATCCACGGGCTCCGCGGCGCGCCGGAGACCGCCCGGCGCCACGCCGGGGCGATCGCGGAGGAGGTGGAGCGGATCGAGAAGCTGGTGCGCGACCTGGTGCACGTGGCCCGCCGGCATGGCCCCACCGTGGTGCCCACCGACCTGGCCGGTGTGGTCGCCTCCGTCGCCGAGTCGATCCGGCCGGACGCGGACGCCGCGGGCATCGACCTCGCCGTGTCGCTTCCCCGGCACGCGCTCACCGTGCACGCGGACGGCCGTCTTCTTCACCACGCGCTGTACGGGATCGTGCTCAACGCGGTGCAGGCGCTGCGCGGGCACCGCGGGGAGCGCATCCTCCATCTCCGCGTGGAGCAGGCGGATCACACGGCGTCCATCGTGGTGGAGGACTCCGGGCCCGGCATCGCCCCGGACCTGCTTCCCCGCGTGTTCGAGCCCTTCTTCACCACCAAGGACGTGGGCGAGGGAAGCGGGCTGGGGCTGGCCATCAGCGCCGGCATCGCGGAAGAGCACGGCGGCCGGCTCGTTCTCACGGCGGCGGAGGGAGGCGGAGTGCGCGCCCAGCTCGACATCCCGCTGGCCACGCGGCCGGCCCAGCCTTCGGCGGCGGCATGAGCACGGGCAACCCCGCGGCCACCGTGCTGGTGGTGGACGACGACGACTCGATGCGCGAGACCATCACGGAGGTGCTCGCGGCCCACGGGTACCGTGCCCTGCCCTGCGCCGGCGCGGAGGAAGCGCTGGAGCGGCTGCAGGCGGATGGGGCCGACGTGGTGCTGACCGACCTGCGGATGCCGGGGATGAAGGGGGAAGCGCTGCTGGCGGAGGTGCGCCGCACCTTTCCCGAGATCCCCGTGATCGCGGTGACGGCGTTCGGGTCGGTGTCCAACGCCATGGAGCTCACCCGGGCGGGGGCCTTCGACTACCTGGAGAAGCCGTTCCGCACCCAGGCCCTCTTCGACTCGCTGGACCGCGGCCTGCGCGAGAGCGCGCCCCGCCGCGAGCAGGCGCGGATGGTCCGGCAGCAGGGGCGGCACCTGGAGGGGATCGTGGGCTCCAGCGCGCCCCTCCGCGCGCTCTTCGAGCGGATCGCCCGCGTCGCGCTCTCCCCGGCGCCCGTGCTCATCACCGGCGAGAGCGGAACGGGAAAGGAGCTGGTCGCGCGCGCCGTCCACCAGGCGAGCGGGCGCAGGGAGATGCTGGCGGTGAACTGCGGAGCGATTCCGGACCAGCTCCTGGAGTCCGAGCTGTTCGGGCACGTGAAGGGGGCGTTCACCGGCGCCACGGCGGACAAGAAGGGCCTGTTCCACGCCGCGGACGGCGGAACGCTCTTCCTGGACGAGATCGGCGAGATGCCCCCGGCGCTGCAGCCCAAGCTCCTGCGCGTGCTGGAGAGCGGCGAGGTGCGCCGGGTGGGGGAGGTGCAGGCCCGGCGCGTGGACGTGCGGATCGTCGCCGCCACCAACCGGGACCTGGCGGTGGAGGTGGAGGAGGGCCGCTTCCGCGAGGACCTGTACTGGCGCCTCCGCGTGCTGCACCTGGAGGTCCCGCCCCTCCGCGAGCGGGCGGCGGACATCCGCCTGCTGATCGAGTGGTACGTCCAGCGGGCCCGGGACTCCCGCACGGGAGGAAAGCGCATCAGCTCCGCCGCGGCGGAGCTGATGGCCGACTACCACTGGCCGGGCAACGTCCGCCAGCTCCTGAACACCCTGGAATCGGTGATGGTCTTCGCGCCCGGCGACGAGATCGGGCCCGGCGACCTCCCGGAAGAGATCCGGCGCGCGTCGGGGAACCGGGAGGTGATCCGGTCCGCCGCGGAGCGCGGGCTCTCGCTGGCCGAGCTGGAGCGCGACTACATCTTCGAGGTCCTCAGGCGCACGGGGGGCAACAAGAGCCGCGCGGCGGACGTCCTCGGCATCCCGCGGCGCACCCTGTACCGGCGGCTCGACGAGTACGCGGCCGACGCGGTGAACGGCGGCCGGTCCGGCGGCGCCTAGCGGAGGGCGGGCTCCGCGTCCGGCGTCAGCCGGTGCGCCACCTCCGACATCACCCAGCGGAACTTGCCGCTCGCCGCCGGGGCGATGTGGGCCACCTCGTGGATGGCGATCTCCGCTCCGGCCCCCACCAGCCCCGCGAAGTCGGCCACGATGCGCTCCCGCACCGCCGCGGGGAGCGGCGAGCGCGTCACCACCAGGATGGCGAAGCGGTCGATCGCCTCCTGGCGGATCTGGTATTTCTGGATGAGCGCGAGGTGGTGGTCGACGACGTGCGCCAGCGCCATCCCGTGCACGAACCCGCCGCCGGGGAGCGGGATCAGGTCCAGCGTGCGCCCCACCACCCGGTCCAGCACGGTGTACGGGAGCCCCGCCGCGGGGGTGGGGGCGAGCTCCAGCAGGTCTCCCAGCCGGTAGCGCAAGAAGGGAAAGGCGTGGGAGAACAGGTCGGTGATGACGGCCTCGCCGCCTGGCAGCGTCTCCACCACGTACATGTCGTCGTTGATCAGCAGCTCGCCGCGCGGGTCCGTCTGCGCGATCGCCCCGAGCTCCACGGAACCGTAGAACTCCACCACGGGGCATCCGAACGCCGCCTCCATCGCCGCCCGCTGGAAGTCGTACAGCTTCTCGCTCTCCGTGACCGCCACTTTCAGGCGCAGCTCCCCGAAGTCGCTTCCCGTGTCCAGCAGGTGCCGCGCGATCACGTAAAGCGCGGAAACGTAGCCGTGCAAGTACACGGGCCGGGCGGCGCGCAGCCGGGCGACCGCCTCGGCCACGTTGTCC
The DNA here is from genome assembly GCA_902805735.1 of uncultured Gemmatimonadota bacterium. Taxonomy (GTDB): domain Bacteria; phylum Gemmatimonadota; class Gemmatimonadetes; order Longimicrobiales; family Longimicrobiaceae; genus Longimicrobium. Next base: position 60,006 of record CADCTW010000039.1, read on the forward strand.
GCGGTGAGCGAGTAGGCGTCGATGCCCACGCTGTTGTTCATCCAGTCCCGCACAGCGTGCCGCCGCTGCACCCGCCGGATCTGTGCGGGGGACGCGTTGAAGTGGTAGTTCCGCCCCCACACCCGGCCGCGGCGGTCCCCGTTGCGGATGCCGTGGCGCAGCAGCGACCTCCACATGCACGCGTAGCTGTAATCAAGCGACGCGTGGCTGCGGCGGAAGCGGAAGGGCTCGCCGCTGCTGCCGCTGGTCCGGTTGACCACCAGGTTCCTGGCCGGGTACGCGTCCGACTGGAAGTCTTCGAAGCGGGTCCGGTACTCCTCCTTGGTGACGACGGGCAGGTCCCCCAGCCCCACCGACTTCACGCTGCCGATGCCGCTTTCCGCGAACCACCTGCGGTAGAACGGCACGTGCTTCACGGCGTGGGCGACCAGCTCCTCCAGCCGCTGCTCCCGCAGCGCCAGGAGCTCCGCGCGGCTGAGCGAATCCATCCGCAGCACGCCGGGCCAGTACTGCTTGATATACGGGTGCGCCACCCGGTCCTTGAACCAGGCGCGGCGATTGGCGTAGATGCTCATCATGGATCGGGAGGAACGGGATTTAAGCGCCGGCGTTCGGGCGCACCCCGATTCAGGGACCGTTCCATGGCGGCAGCGTCGGCCAAACCCCCAATAACCCAGCGAATCCGCCGATCGGGCGGCCCGGGCGGATTGCCTCCGCTGTGCCGCGGCGGCACAGGCGTGTGGCTGGGTGGCACAAGGCAACGGGCTCACACAGAGACACAGAGGCACAGAGATGGCCCCACTCTGTGCCTCGCTACGCATAGGCTGTGGTGGCGGCTAGTGAGCGGGAACGCCCCCGCACCTTCCCTTACGCTATCCGACACGTTTCATTGAGCCATGCCGGCGCGTCCTTCGCGGTGCCCAGGAGCGCAATACGATGCGCCCGATTTCGCATTCGCGTGCAGCGTGAGCGCGCGGACACCGAACGGGCCGCACCGATACCGCTACTTCCGCGTATATCTCTCTTTCCCGCGATCCGCACGCGCCCCAGACGGAGCGACTCAGGAGCGCCGCTACCGCTGGCTGAGGCCAGACGGTGAGATTCTATCTGCCGCCAACTGCCGCATTCCGGCGACCCCCAGGGCCGCGGAGATCCTGGACAGGCGTGTGAAGCTGACCGCTCGTCCCCGCCGAGCGGGATTGGGCGAAGACAAGGAGATGAGCATCATGTCCACTGGCTGCGGCACTGTCGCAAATCCGTGCATCCTGGAGCTCATCCACAATAGCGGCGATGGCGCCCACTACGGAGTTGGGTGGGACACCTCAGACCGGATCCGTGTAGAGCCCGTTCGGGCCGCTGTACACCGAACCGTACTTCGACAAGCTCGATGCTGGGGACGATTCATGCATGAAATGACTGGCCGGATCGCGAAGGTTCTGGCAGGGCTCACCGTGATGGCGCTACCGGCGCACGGCCAGGCCGGCGGCATCTCCGGCACCGAGATTGTCGGGAGCGTCATGGAGTATCGCCTGCACTGGATCGGTGACTCCACTCGGTTCGACGGATGCGCGGTGTACCGCGCAGCGGGACGTCCGTCAGACTTCCCTTCCGGGATCAAGGCGCCGATCCAGCATCTGCTCGACCGTCGCACGGACCCTTGCAGCCGCACCGCGATCGCAAATCCTTCGCACCACACGCGGAGGATTGTCCTGGTGGACTCTCTTACGACCTCCGACTCACTCGCGCACGTGTACCTGACTGTGCATCGAAAGGAGCGTACCCATCGTGAGAACTACACGGTGCGCGTTCCAGCTTCAGGAGGAGCAGGCGCTGGGGTGCAGAGGGTGACGCTGTGGGGAGCCATCCAGGTTTATTCTCCCCGCAGACCAGCAGGTACTTTGAGCCCGTCGCGTCGGAGCCCCACCACCAAGCCCAATGCCACCTACACCCCATGATCTGCAGATCGCGACGGCACTCGCGGAGCGCGTGGTGGCGGTTGGCCTCGGCCGTGTGCGGCGCGTCGTGATGATCGGATCACGCGCGCGTGGCACCGCGCGCGCCGAGAGCGATCTTGACCTCGTGGTCCCGGTAGAGACACCGACGGAGGAACGCCGGTGGGGGGCAGCGGACTTTGCGCGTGAGCGGGGCCGCATCCAGCGTGTCATCGGCCCTCCTCCGGTGCGCGCCGATCTCTCCGTCCGCACGACTGACCGCTACGAGGAGGCGCGAAGAGTAATCGGCGGGGTGGAATACCAGGTCGACGCGGAAGGCATCGACGTGTATGCGGAGGCGTTTCAGCGCACGCCCGTGGTCCGCAGCGATGCGGAACAGGTGCGCCGAGAGCACACGTACGGCTGGCTTCAGCACGCCGTCGACGTCCTCACGCAAGCACTTCGACTGAACAATGCCCGCGCACTCCGGCCGGTGAACACCGCTCCCCACCCCCACGAGATCGAAGCAGCGCGGTCAGCTGTCAAACGCGCGATCACCTCGCTCCTCGTCTGGCATCGGATCACGCCATCGACTCTGCATGACGACGAGGGCATGCTGGCACAGCTAGCGAATGCAGATCCGGAGATCGCCTCGCAGTTGCGCTCGATCCTCGCGCAGGGTCCAGGGAGCGCGCGAGTGGCCCACGCGGTACTTGGCTGCGCGGTGGCACGCCTGAACAAGGATGCGCGCATGGCCCCGTTCCTGTCACGTTTGACGACGCCGTTGGTGCTCCTCACTAGCTAACCGCGGTTTCACACAGAGACACAGAGGCACAGAGACGACTTTATCTCTGTGCCTCTGTGTCTCTGTGTGAGCCCTGCTTTTAACGACGGCTGTAGCCGAGCACGAACCCGGTGACGAGCAAGCCCAGCGGGTCGGCGGAGTTGCCGGCCAGGAAACCGTCCGGATCTTCGCGGAGCGCGCGGGCGATGGATTCCAGGCGGTCCGCCACTTCGCCGAAGCGTTGCGGCGCGGGCTCGGCGGCCGGTGGCGTGTGGGGCGCGGGCTCGTCGTCGACGGGGGCCAGGATGGATTCCCAGCTCGGCGCGGCGGGCGCCTCGGAGGTGTGGACGCGGGGGCCGGCGGCGGGCATCTCCAGCCAGGGGAGGTCCTCGGCGGCCGGGGGCGCGGGGGTCTCCCAGGGCTGCGAATCGGCCTCGTCCGCGTCGAAACCCTGCTGCGGGAGGTCGTCCGGGTCGCCCACGTCGTGCGCCGGGAGGGGCACCTCCATGCCGAAGTCGTCGGCGGGCTCTTCGTACGGCGCCACGGCCGGCTCCTCGTACGGCGCCACGGCCGGCTCTTCATACGGCGCCGCGGAGGGCGCGGCGGGCGCGGAGGGCGCGGCGGGCGCGGAGGG